>JANNVN010000090.1:0-7526 GCA_031414435.1 Gemmatimonadaceae bacterium | reverse complement strand
GTTTTTTCTTTTTTTTTTGGTTCAATGTTTATTTAATGCGTCGGCTTTCCGCGGTTTTACACTGTTCAAATTCCAAGGGGGGGGGGCTGCCCAAACCCACCCGCCCCGCTTAAGTCCCACGAGCGAGCAGACCGATCGCTTACGCCTTACGACGCTTTGCAGCGACGCCGGCCAGCGCCAGCAGACCAAAGCCCATCAGGCCAATCGTCGCCGGCTCCGGAACAGCCTGGATCGAGATCAGGATGTCGTTGTAGTCGCGGTCAGAGACACGACCCGCTCCAGCGACACCGAACCCACGACCACCGTTGACGTTGTCTTCCATGCCGACGAAGAAGCGAGCGGCCGGGTTGGTTGCGTTGATGATCGCGCCGAACGCATCGGTCGTGATCGCACCCAAACCACCAACACCCGTGCCGTTCGTGAACACGGCGAACTGCTGGTTGATCGTGGCGGCACGTGAACCGATCGCAACGGCGCCCGTGGACTGGGTCGACGTGTAGATCGTGCCAGCGCCAGCAGCAGGCAACGACTGCGTGATCCAGATGGCGAACGGACCGGAAAGGACCGTGTTGCCAGACGAGAGCTGCGCAGCGGTGAACACCGTGCCGTTATCCAGAATCACGCCCCATGACGTGCTCAGGTCACCGGCGACTCGGCCGAGTGAGCGGATGTTGTACGTGCCAGCGGCGAAGCGGAAGGCGCCTGGGCTCGTGCCACCGGCACCACCGAGGAACACATTGCCCGTCGTCAGCGGCGCCGGGTTCAGCGGCAGGAAGACGGGGCCCTGATTGCTGCACGACGCGGCGGCAAGCGCCGGCGTGTTCGTCAGGATGGCACCAACATTACAAACAGCCTGACCGACGTTGTCGTCGGAGACATTGTTCCAGTACGCCCCAGAACCGCTGTTGCTGGGGGCACCGATCGCCTGCCAGGTCTGTGCGCTGAGCGGCGAAACCGCCGCAACAGTCAGCAAAGCGGCAACGAAAGAAGTACGACGCATCTGATTCATCCTGTAAATGGAGCTGCTCTGTACAAGCGTGGACGGTAATTTTAAGTGCAGGGGTCGTGCCGCGAACTCCGGCATGCCGCGATCCTGCCACACGCAGACGAAGCCATTATACGACAACGCCTTAGCAACCGTCAACCCGGCTCTGGTAGAGCTCGTCACCGCCGACAAAGAGTGTAACGGTACGACAACCGTTGGATGCATGCCACAGATATATGCATCACCGAGCCCGACTGTGACATAAAGACAGCGCCCTCGACAGGAAGGGCGAGGGCGCTGGTTCGTGACACATGGCATGCGTTTCGACTCAGGCCCGGATTGGCGACAACCATCGCGCCATCTCACTCGTCGCCATCCCCTTCCGGGCTGCCAGATCAGCCACCTGATCCTCGCCGATCATCCCCGTACCGAAGTACCGCGCCTCAGGTCGCCAGAAGTACCACCCTGAGACACTCGCCGTCGGTAGCATCGCGCAGCTCTCCGTCAGCGTGATGCCAGCGAGCGCTGGCACATCCAGCAGACGGAACAGCGTCCGCTTCTCCGTATGGTCCGGACACGCGGGGTACCCCGGCGCTGGCCGGATGCCCTGATACCCCTCGTTGATCAGCGCCCGATTGTCGAGCGACTCGCCCGGCGCGTATCCCCAGTGGTCGCGCCGCACGGTCTCATGCAACCGTTCGGCCAAGGCTTCCGCCAGCCGGTCGGCCAGCGCCTTGAGCAATATCGAGTTGTAGTCGTCGTGCACGGCCTCGTAGGCCGCCACCCGTGCATCAATGCCCTGCCCGGTCGTCACGGCGAACGCGCCGACCCAATCGCGCACACCACTCTCCACCGGCGCGACAAAATCCGCCAGCGCCATGTTCGGGCGACCGTCTGCCTTGGCCATCTGCTGGCGGATGGTATGGATCGAGGCCACCCGATCAACGCCACGTGCCGACTCCGACGACCACACGGCGATGTCATCGCCATCGGCGTTCGCCGGAAACAGCCCGACCACAGCGCGAGCCGTCAGCCACCGCTCAGCCACCAGCGTCGTCAGCATTGCCTGGGCGTCAGCCCAGAGGCTCCGCGCCGTTTCGCCGACCACGGGATCCTGCAGGATATCGGGATAGTGGCCCGCCAGCTCCCACGTCTGGAAAAAGGGCGTCCAATCGATCCGCGATACGAGATCGTCCAGCGGCCAGCTGTCGAACACCGTCACCCCGGGGCGATTCGGCTGGGGCGGCTCGGACGCGCGCCAGTCGATCGCCATCCGGTTTGCGCGTGCATCGGCCAGCGGCACCAAACGCGTCGCCTTGCCCGACGTCGCCCGGTGCACGCGAATGGCGTCGTACTCCGCCTTGACGCCAGCAACGTACGCATCGCGACCATCATCACTGAGCAACGCACTCGCCACGCCAACGGCGCGACTTGCGTCCTGCACATGCACCACGGGCCCAGCGTACTGCGTCTCGATCTTCACCGCGGTGTGTGCGCGGCTGGTCGTTGCACCACCAATCAACAACGGAATCGTGAACCCTTCGCGCTGCATCTCACCGGCAAGGAATGCCATCTCCTCCAGTGAGGGTGTGATCAGACCGCTCAACCCGATGATGTCGACGTTCTCGCGGCGCGCGGTCTCGAGGATCTTCGCACACGGCACCATCACGCCCATGTCGATCACATCGTAGTTGTTGCACTGCAGTACCACGCCAACGATGTTCTTGCCGATGTCGTGTACGTCGCCCTTCACGGTGGCCATCAGGATCTTGCCCTTGTTCTTCTGCTCCTCGGCCGGCTGCAGCAGCTTCTCGGCTTCGATGTACGGGATCAGATGCGCCACCGCACGCTTCATCACGCGCGCACTCTTCACGACCTGGGGCAGGAACATCTTGCCCGCACCGAACAGATCTCCGACGACGTTCATGCCGTCCATCAGCGGCCCTTCGATGACATGGATTGGCCGCTCGACTGTCAGGCGCGCCTCCTCCGTGTCCTCGACGATGAAGTCGGCGATACCGTGCACCAGCGCATGCGCCAGACGCTCCCGCACCGGCAGCTCACGCCAGGCCAGCGAGTTGTTCGCCACCGCCGCCGTGCCCTTCACGTCAGCCGCCACTTCGAGCAGGCGCTCGGTGGCATCCGGACGCCGGTTCAGCACCAGATCCTCCACACGCTCGAGCAGTTCCGGCGGGATGTCCGAATAGAGCGTCAGTGCGCCAGCGTTGACGATCCCCATGTCCATCCCCGCATTCACCGCGTGGTAGAGGAACACGGCGTGAATCGCTTCGCGCACGGGGTTGTTGCCGCGGAACGCAAAACTGACGTTGCTGACACCGCCGCTGATTCGCGCGTGCGGCAGCGTGGCCTTGATCTCGCGCGTGGCGTCGATGAAGTCCACCGCGTAGTTCGCGTGCTCTTCGATGCCGGTGCCGATGGCAAAGATGTTCGGATCGAAGATGATGTCCTCCGGCGGGAAGCCGATCCGCTCCGTCAGCAGCCGGTAGGCTCGCGTGCAGATCCCCACCTTCCGCTCCTTCGTATCGGCCTGCCCCTGCTCGTCGAACGCCATCACGATCACCGCCGCCCCGTACTGGCGCACCAGCGTCGCCTGCCGGATGAACTCGGCCTCCCCTTCCTTGAGCGAGATCGAGTTCACGATTGCCTTGCCCTGAACCTGCTGCAGGCCCGCTTCGATCACGCTCCACTTGGAGCTGTCGATCATCAGCGGCACCTTGCTGATCGAGGGCTCGCTCGCCACCAGTCGCAGATAGGTGGTCATCGCGGCCACGGCATCGAGCATGCCTTCATCCATGTTGACGTCGATCACCTGCGCACCGCTTTCCACCTGCTGGCGCGCCACTTCGAGCGCGGCCTCGTAGTCGCCGGCCAGAATCAGCTTGGAGAACTTCGCCGAGCCGGTGACGTTGGTGCGCTCACCGACATTGACGAAGTTCGTGTTCTCGCGGATCACCACTGGCTCGAGGCCACTGAGGCGGAGTGCGGGTACCAGCGTGGGAACTACGCGCGGCGCCACCCCCTGCACCGCCGCGGCAATCGCCCGGATGTGTGCCGGGGTGCTGCCGCAGCACCCGCCAACTATGTTCACATAGCCCGTGTGCGCCCACTCGCCGATGATCTTCGCCATGTCCTCGGGCGATTCGTCGTATCCGCCGAAGGCATTCGGCAGCCCAGCGTTCGGGTGCGCCGAAACATGCACGTCGGCCACACGCGACAGCTCCTGCACATAGGCCCGCAGCTCCTTCGGGCCGAGTGCGCAGTTGAGACCGATGCTGAGCGGATTCGAGTGCATCACGCTGACCCAGAAGGCTTCGGTCACCTGTCCGCTGAGTGTGCGACCGCTGGCATCCGTGATGGTGCCGCTGATCATCACCGGCACACGCTCATGCGTGCTGGCGAAGACCTGCTCGATGGCAAACAACGCCGCCTTGGCATTCAGTGTATCGAAGATCGTCTCGACCAGCAGGATGTCAGCACCGCCGTCCAGCAGACCGCGGGCTGCTTCGGCATAGGCCACGACCAGCTCATCGTACGTCACGTTGCGCGCCGCAGGATCATTGACTTCCGGCGACAGTGACGCGGTCCGGTTGGTGGGCCCGAGCACGCCCGCAACGAAACGCGGCCGCGACGGCTCGCGCACTTCAAAGCTGTCAGCCACCTGTCGCGCCAGCTTCGCACCCTCGACGTTCAACTCGTACGCCAGCGACTCCATGCCGTAGTCGGCCATGGCGATCGACGTCGAGTTGAACGTATTGGTCTCGAGGATGTCGGCGCCGGCGTGGAGATAGGCGGCATGGATCGCACCGATCAGCTCAGGCCGTGTGATCGCCAGCAGATCGTTGTTGCCGCGCAGGTCGCGATGCCAGTCGGCGAAGCGCGTACCCCGATAGGCCGCTTCATCGAGACGCTCGCGCTGGATCATCGTGCCCATTGCGCCATCCAGCAGCAGAATCCGCGTCGGCAGAAGGGTGCGCAGCAGCTCCAGCCGCTCTCCGCGCGTGCGCTCGGCTGTCACCGACCGGGCGTCGGACAGCGAAAACGGGGGAAGGGGTTCGAGGGCCCAGTCCGCATGCTGATCGTGATCGTGCGAGTGTGTGCCGGCGTTCATGCAATGGCCTGAGCGGATTCACGCGTGGCGCGCAGTCCGAGGATATGACAGATGGCGTACGCCAGATCGGCGCGGTTGAGCGTATAGAAGTGGAAATCCTCCACCCCTTCGTCAGCGAGCTTGGTGCACTGCTCGGCCGCCAACGTGGCGGCGACCAGCTTGCGAGTGTCGGCATCATCGTCAAGACCGTCGAAGTGCCGGGCCATCGAATCAGGAACGGAGGCCCCCGCCATCGCGGAAAATTTGCGCGTCTGGCCGAAGTTGGTCACCGGCATGATCCCCGGCACGATCGGCACGTTGATGCCGGCGGCCCGGGCACGGTCGCGGTAGCGCAGGTAGATCGCGTTGTCGAAGAAGAACTGCGTGATTGCGCGCGTCGCACCTGCATCGATCTTGCGCTTCAGATTGTCGATCTCCGCATCCATCGATCCTGCCGTCGGGTGCGCTTCCGGGTAGGCACTGACGCTCAGCTCGAAGTCGAACTCACGGCGCAACCCCTCGACCAGGTCGGAGGCGTAGGCGAATCCGGCCGGATGTGGCTCGTACCGGGTGCCGACTCCCGTCACCGGATCGCCACGGAGCGCGACGAGGTGCCGCACACCTGTGTTCCAGTATTCACGGGCCACTTCGAGGATCTCCTCACGCGTGGCAGATACACAGGTCAGGTGCGCCGCCGGGCGAAGGGTGGTCTCGGTGAGAATTCGCCGGACCGTGGCATGCGTGCGCTCACGCGTCGAGCCGCCGGCGCCGTATGTGACCGAGACGAAGCGCGGCGTGAGCGGTGCCAGTCGTTCCACCGCGCGCCACAGTTGCGCCTCCATTTCCTCAGTCTTCGGCGGAAAAAACTCAAACGAAACGCCGAACCGGTTTGCGCTGGGGCGATTGAGAATCGAGGGGCTCATGCGGAGGCCGTGTGGAGAGGAAGCGAACAGTCCCAGATGACGACTGTGAGCGGCGCGCCGTGCAGGCGTGTCGCTTCTCGCGCATGGAGGCCAGCCAGGGCGCACCAATGCGCGACGTCGTCGCTGGCGAAGCCGAGGCGCCGATGTGCGTGTTGCGCCCGCAGTGACTCTTCGCCGTGCGGCGCAAAGTCGACCAAAAGCAGGCGGCCACCGGGCCGGAGCACGCGCGCGACTTCCCGCATCACGGCAACTGGGTCATCGGCGAAATGCAGCACCTGGTGGAGGACGACGAGATCCATGCTGCGGGCGGGCAGCGCCAGCCGATACATGTCGCCGTGCCGAAGCTGTACATGGCGGAACTCCGGTGCGACGAGCGCCGCCCGGGCGAAGGCGAGCATTTCGTGCGAGCGATCGATGCCGACCGCACGGCCGGTACGCGGGGCAAGCAGGGTCAGAATCCGACCAGTGCCAGTGCCGATGTCGAGCAGGTCGCCCACCGGCTGGTCGCCGACGAGCGACAGGAGGGCGTCCTCGACTTGCTCTTCCGGCACATGCAGCGAGCGAATGTCGTTCCATTCGTGGGCGTGTGCCTCGAAGTAGCTGTCGGCGGCGTCTTGCCGAGCCCGCTGCACGGCTTCCAGGCGACTCCGATCGTCGGTGAGCGTCGGGTCATCGGTGCCGAGCAGTTCGATGAAGGTCCGGGCAATCGGACTGTCGGCGAGTCGGTAGAAGACCCAACTCCCCTCAGGGACGCGGTCGAGCAGTTCCGCTTCACAGAGCAGCCGCAGGTGCCGCGAGACGCGCGGCTGGCTCTGTCCGACAACCTGGGTGATTTCGGTGACGGTGAGCTCGCACTGTGCGAGGATGCCGAGCAATCGGAGGCGGGTGGGCTCCGCCGCTGCACGGAGCGCGTCGAGGAGCGTCCGGTAGGACTGCGGCGAGAGGTCACTCGCGGTCTCGGTTTGACGGAGCTGCGGCAATGTCATGCCGAAGCATATAAAGTTATGCTTATATGTCAACAGCAGAGGGAAATGACGGCAGCAGCGGATCCCAGCAGCCGAATCAGGCCAGGGAGCTCGAAACCCGCCGAGCCGCTCCTGCAGGCCGAAGCGTGATTGGGGAGCCGGTGTGCGATCTTTCGGGTGTCCCGCATCACCCCTTTGACCTGCAGGCCACACGGACTCCATAGAACATGTCTCAGCCCGACACCACAGCCGCCCGTCCGCCACTGACCCTGCTCTCGGAAGACGAATCGCTGTTTCGCGATGCCGTCGCCGCCTTCGCGACCGAGGAGATCGCGCCGAAGGTCCGGGCGATGGAAGCGGCGGGCAGGATCGACAGTTCGATCATCGCGAAGTACTTCGAGATGGGGTTGATGGGCATCGAGTTGCCAGAGTCGGCGGGTGGCGCTGGCGGCACGGCGATGATGATCGCCCTCGCGGTGGAGGAGATCAGCAAGGTCGACCCGGCATCGGCGATCATGGTGGATGTGCAGAACACGCTCGTCAAC
>JANNVN010000089.1:0-7105 GCA_031414435.1 Gemmatimonadaceae bacterium | reverse complement strand
GCCCGTCGCTGTCAGAGGCGAAGCGACCTACGCGCAGATCTGCGCCAGTTGCCATCAGGCCAGTGGCATCGGAGTCGAGGGCAACTACCCGCCACTGAAGAACTCGGCCTGGCTCACCGGAGACCCCGGCGTGCCGATCTCGATCGTGATCGCCGGCCTCCAGGGCGAGATCAGCGTGGACGGCAAGAGCTACAACGGCGCGATGCAGGCGTGGGGGATGCTGAGCGACGACGACGTCGCCAACGTGCTCACCTACGCCCGTTCACAGTGGGGCAACACCGCTGGCCCGGTGACGGCCGAACAGGTCAAGAGTGTGCGCGAGAAGCTGGGCAATCGCGGAACGTGGACGGCGGCAGAGTTGAAGAAGGCATACCCTGGTGCGGGCGGCTGAGGTCTACAGCGAGAAGTGACTCGACCCGCGCCGACGTTGCCGTCGTCAACTCCGGTGCGGGTCGAGCGCAGTGCGTCCCACATTCGTTGCAGCCACAGTGACGCCGCACTCCCGCTCCCGCAGTCCGATTCCCCGGCTCGCTCGATGCCCGCTGGCGTTGTGCTCCGGCGCCGCTCGTCTCACGGCCCGGCTGCAGACGGCCCTGTGAGCGGCGGCGGCAGAGCTATTGGCCTTCGCGAACGATCCGTGCGGTCACGGACAGCTGACCGACGTGGCGCATCCCGTGCTCCGCTCCGTGCACGAGGCAACCGATAACGGTTGACGGAAGCTGCGCGCGACCTACGCCTCGGAAGTCGCCGAGGCTGGCCGGATCGGTCGCGACGAGCTCTGCGACGGCCGCCGCGACCTGTGCGTCGAGCTGATCGAGCAACCCCGACACCTCGCTCATCACCATCGGCGCCCCTTCGGCTCGCAGCGCGACGAACTGTGCTTCGGTCAAGCTCTCGCCTCGCGCATACGTGAACAATCGATCGAGCACGCCGATGATGTGACGGACATGGAATGCCACCGACGCAACGTTCGCGGGCCGTGCGTTCCATTGCGCTTCCGTGAGCGGCGCCACGAGCTCACGCACACTCTCGCCGATCTGCAAAACGATGTGCGCGACAGGCTGCAGCATTGCAGGCACACCGTCCACCGGACCGCGCTGCCACCATTCCGTGCGACTCACTCGACACTCTCCGATGTGATGGTGCGCTGCCTGCGCAGGCAACGGTGACCGAGGACGGCTGGAAAGACGATTCCGCAGTGAATGGAGCCGGCGCGCGAAGTGCAAAAGAACGCCGTGCGCCGGACTATGGCTACGTCTGCGCTCGTCGAACCCAGCCCCGCGCGCCGTGTCCCGGTGCCGCAGGATTGCACGGAGTTCCGACCTGAAAAACACACGGGGCCGGCCACCTTTCGGCAACCGACCCCGCATACTCCCACCCAGGAGGTTGCGTGGACTCCCCTCCACGCATGATGTACTACCGCCGATATCCGCTGGTGTTCCGCGTGCCGTCCTGACAGGTCGGCCACGCCCCCGGCGTCCCGCCCGGTCCGGCAGGCAAGGGGTCCAGCTTGACCCGGGCCATCAGCTTCGGATCCTCGCTGGCCAGATAGATCAGCATCGCTGCGAGCGTCGCGTTGTGCTTCAGATCGTCGACTATGATCTTGTCGTACGTGTCACGATTCGTGTGCCACGTCGTGAAGCCATAGTCCCAGCCGAGTGCGCCAAGATTGAATCCCGGTGCTCCTGCACAGACGAAACTCACGTGGTCGGTGCCGCCGCTGCCCGGTGCACCGACGCCGGTATAGCGAATCCACTGGGTGAATTCGCTCGGCAGCTGCCCGAGATAGCCGCGCAGCACAGTGTCCGCACTGACCAGTCCGCTCGCATTCATGTTCACGATTCGTCCGGTGCCGTTGTCCTGATTGAAAAGCGCGTGCAAGCCGTTCACCACTTCAGGATGGTCCTTCACGTACGAGCGGGAACCGTTCAGCCCCTGTTCCTCTCCCGCCCAGTGGCCGGCGAGAATCGTACGCTTCGGCTTGTACCCGACGCTCTTCAGAATGCGCATCGCCTCGAGCATCGTGATGGTGCCCGTGGCGTTGTCGGTCGCACCACTCGACGCCTCCCACGAGTCGTAGTGAGCAGACAGCATGACGTATTCCTTCGCCTTGCTGCCCGTGCCCTTCACTTCTGCGATCGTGTTGTGGACCGGCTGCTCGCCAAGGAACTGCGCGTCAATCTGCACGCGGAGCTTCGGCCCCTGATTCTTTGTCGCGAGCCGGTAGACGAGACCGTAGTCTTCGCAGCTGAGATCGAACGTTGGCACCTGCTGCCGCGGCGAGCCGAACACCTTGTTGATGCCCGGATAGTTCGACCAGCCGAAGGTGACGACGCCGGCCGCGCCATAGGCCTTCAGGCTGTCTTGCAGGCCGGCCGCGGCCACACCGCGGTTGTTGAAGCTGACACGAATCGAGTCCTGTGAGGCGCGCATTGACGTCAGGGTCGCCGGTGTCGCGAACTCCGCCATCTGCTGCGACGTGCGACAGGTGATATTCGGCGCACTGATCATGACGAATTTGCCACGCGTCGCCATGAACCAGGCGTGGGCGGACTCCGCGTTGTCGAACTGCGGCAGTACCACCACGTCGCCGGTGACAGCGCCATTGGTGGCGGGACTCCAGGCGAGCATGGTCGCCTCGAGTGTGCGCGTACGCGGCGCCACGAGATCGACGTGCGTCACGCCGCGGCTGAAGCTGTTCCATGTGCCCCACTGCTCCTTCCGCGCCGAAATACCCCACTCGGCATACTTCTTCAGCAACCAGTCGCCGGCGGCGGTGAAGCCAGGCGAGCCAGTCAGGCGCGGTCCGATGGAATCGGTCAGCACCTGCGCGAGCGCGCCGGCCTGAGAACGCGTCATCCCCTCTTCCATGATGCGCAGCAGCACCGGATCAGTAACCGGTGTGCGTCGCACCCATTCGGGCCAGCGATCCGCAGCAATCGGAAGCGCCATGCTGTTTGGTGCCACCGGTGCGCCAGCATCAGGACGTTGAGCGATCAGAGCTGCTGGGGTCAGCGCAACAACCAGCGAAAGGCGACGGACATACCGCGGCATGCAGAATCCTGTGGTCGGAGTAAGGAGCACAAATCTGACACCTGCGCTACGACTCCGCCGGGGTTCGTGTTACTGCGATTCTGCTCTCACTTGACGCAGGAACGTGTCGCGGGCGATCCGCTCGTGCGTCTGCTCGGAAATCAGCGACGCAACGCGGGGTGCGACGGGCGCGGGACGCTTTCCATCAGGGGAGACGAACGCCGCGCGACGCGGGCCATTCGGAGGGGCCGCCTCCGCCGTGCGAGAGCCGACCGCCGCCGACAGATAAAAAACGCGCACGGGCCGCCTCCCGTGAAGGAGACGACCCGCCCAACACGCGGCCAAACGCTCGGGAACGCTTGTGCACGCGCACAGTAGCGGCGCGACGTCGCGCCAAGCCTTGGTGACATTCCAGTCGGCCCCACGAGTACCTGGGCCGGTTTCGTGACGATCTCTGTCGCATCGGCAGTGCCAAGCTCTTCCATTGCCGGCGAAATTTTTCCCGCGCCGCCTGGCGGAGCGCATAAACTCAAATTTCACAACGAGTTAGGCGACGGCAACAGGATCTCGCATGATGTGGCGCACCAAGAATCTGCACCTCGGGCGAGGAGTTTGCAGCCTCGACTGTGGCGACGATACTACTGATCAGCCTGCCAACTGTGGCAATGGATCGACAACCGCAGACGGTGCGTGGTGATTGCCGCGTTGGCCGCGCAGCACGGCAGGGCGACGGCCGTCGTGCCTTGTCAGAGTCGCGGGCTAAGCCCGTCGGCCAGCGAGCTGCGGTACGCGCGCCACGCAGGCACGAGGCCGACCAGTACGCCGGCCGCCAGCACCACGCCGATGTACGCCCACTCGAGCGGGCCGGGCGCCTGCACTGCGATGTGAACGCCGGTGCGCCCCTCGATCAGTCCCTGCGCGAGCGCGAACCCGCCCATCACCAGACCGACGCCAAGGGCGCAGCCGAGCAGCGTCAGCAGTCCGCTTTCCAGCACGAGCAGCGCCACGATCATCGATGGCCTCGCACCCACGGCGCGCAGCACCGCCATCTCGCGGCGGCGCGCCTCCAGCGACGAGTACAGCGCGACGAGCATTCCGATCAACCCGACGATGATCGTCAACGCCCCAACCAACCGCAGCCCGCCTTCGATCGTGCCGAGTGTCTTCCAGAGTTCGGCGAGCGTGACGCCTGGAATCACGGCGGTCAGCGGCTCTGCCTTGTACTGGTTGATTTCACGCTGCAGCCGAAGCGTTTCGAATCGCGTTTTCGTACCGACGAGGAAGGCGCTCAAGACTCGTGGTTCGTCCTGAAAGACATTCGATGGTGCCGGGGCGCTTGGCGCGCTCGCACCAGACAGTGCGGGCAGCGTCTCTGCTGCGCCGGGCATTGGCGGCGGGCCTGCTCCTGGCATGACCGGCGCACCACCGGTGCCAGGTTCAGCGCCGCTCTCGTCACCATGCATCTCCTCGATGCCGTCGAGCGTGACGAACAGCGCGCGGTCGAGCGGAGTGAAGGTCTGACGCAGCACACCGACGACGGTGAACGGATGCGATTCATGATCACCGAGGCCTGCCACCGCATTCAGTCCGTGGCCGACGGTGACGGTGCTGCCGACGCGATATTTGAGTTTCTCCGCCACTTCACTGCCGATCACCACATCGCTGTCGCTGGCGATCACCTGCCCAGCCGCGAACGACAGCGTTCCGGAACTGCGGTAGCGCCAATGCTCGAAGAGCCCCGCGGTTGTGCCGATCACGCGATAACCGCGATGTGAATCACCAATCGCCAGCGGAACGGTCCAGCGAACAGCCGGGTGTTTCGCCCACTGCTCATACACGCCGTACGGGACGCTGCCAGTTGGCGAGCCGATCCCGAACACGGAGCCGAGCAACAGCTGCAGCGTGCCACCGCGCGCGCCGACGACGAGGTCGGTGCCCTTGATCGTGCCGGTGAAACTCTCGCGCATGCCGCGCCGTGCCTGCTCGACCCCCAGCAGCAGCGTGATGCTCAGCGCCACCGCCGCGACCGTGAGGATCGACGTCACGGGCCGGTTGCGCAGCGAACGCCATGCGAGCGACACGAGCAGGTTCATGCGGCGTCCGCTCGCGCCGCGCTGTTCAGCGTCGGCAGGGAAAGCTGCATGTCGAATCTGGCGCCGAGCGCGGCATCGTGGCTGACGAACAGCAACGTCGCGTTGGCGCGCGCGACGCTGCTGGCCAGCAGCGACAAGAACGCATCGCGCCGGTCGGTATCGAGCGATGATGTCGGTTCGTCGCAGATCACCAGATCCGGCGCGGCAAGCAACGCGCGCGCCGCAGCAACGCGCTGCTGCTGCCCGACACTCAGCGACGTTGATGTCTGGTCGAGCAATCCAGCGATGTCGAGCTGTGTCGCCACGTCCTGGATCGCGGCATCGAGGCTGGTGTTGCCCAGCCGCGCACGACGACGGGCATCGAGTCGGCACGGCAGCGCGATGTTGTCGTACGCCGTGAGATACGGAATGAGGTTGAACTGCTGAAACACATACCCGATATGTTCGGCGCGGAACGCGTCCCGCTGGGAGCCGCTCATCGCCACCAGATCGCGGTCGAGGACGGCCACCTTGCCCGTCGTGGCGTGCAGCACACCTGCCAGGATTCCGAGGAGCGTCGTCTTGCCGCAGCCGGATGGGCCGTGCAGAAAGACCTGACTGCCGCGAGCGACCACGAGCGAGGGGATGTCGAGCACACGGGGCCCCGTGCCGTAAGCGAACTGCAGTCCCTCGATCGAGATAGCCGCGCCGTTCCGTTCCGCAGGGGTCACTTCTTCACGTACGGCGACACCTTCATGCCCTTGATCGTGAAGCCGGCGGTGCCATAAAGGCTCTCGACCAGATCGATACCGAGCCGCCCTTCCAGCCAGATGGCCTCGAACAGATCGAGGCGCACCTTCTGTCGGCCCTCCATCTCCACCAGCACCATCTGGTTTGGCGGCGGCGGCGGGGTGTGCACGCAGGCGCCATAGTACGGCACGAGCAGGAACTCAGCATCCTCCTGGCTCGCATCGTCGAGGGGCACGACATATCCGGCGATGCGGACCACCTGACCACTGAGCGCCCGGAGAGCGGGAGCCACGGCACCGGTCTGCGCATTCATGCCGCCAAGAGTCCGCCAGTCGATCAGGACCGGATCGGCGACGGTTCCGGCGCCCGTCGCGACCAGCGAGGTCAGCAGGGAGGGTCGCGTCGCAGCCCAGGGGTCGCCGACCGGCGCCGAGAGCGCGAGGACAGCGGCGAGGGCAAGAGGGGACAGTGGCATAGGTGAACTGGGCAGAGGCAGGGCAGAGCGATCCGAATCACGATCACCATCGATATCACGCAATATCGCGATGAGGCCTTGTACACCGCGAGTACGGAATGCTCCCGTCGACCGCTGGGGGCCAGACGGTCACGGGTGCCGTGATGAGCGGCGCTGGCACCGATCTCCGGACCCCGGCATCCCGGGATGGCACCGAACGGGGCTGTGACGAAACGCGTGATTACCTGTCATGAGGGGAGATATGCAGGCCGTTCACCCACCCGTGAGCGCCCTGATTCTATCTGTCCCAGTGCCGATGGCCTCGATTCAGCTCCCCACCCCGCTTTTTCTCACGGCGCAACGTCTGAACACGTTGGAGCCGCGAGCGCGGCTGTCCGTTCGCGGCGCGGTCGCGTTCGCACTGCTGTACGCGGCGATGATGCTGTTCGACGCACCGGACATGCTGCTCCATGAGTGTTTCGATGCGCAATGGCGGCAAGGTCGGCGTCGATCTGTTGGGTTTGACAACTGCCACCCAAAAACGCGCCATCGAAGGTTGGGCGACCTACGGCAGAACTCAAACGTCATTTGACGATATGGACGCGGCCCTCTCGTTCCGGTCAGGCGCACTTGTTGTCGACGATATGAAATTCACTTCGGGTAATGGACTTACCAGTCTTGTCGGCAATGTTGACCTCGTGAATTCGAAACTCAACTTACAGATTAAGACCTCGTCGATGAAAACAGCCGCAACGGCCGCTGCAGACACGCCGCCAACTATTCTGCAGATTTTTGG
>JANNVN010000088.1:0-11063 GCA_031414435.1 Gemmatimonadaceae bacterium | reverse complement strand
CTACCTGCTGCGCAACGACGGCGATCACTTCACCGACGTGACCCGCGAGATGGCACCGGCGCTGGCCACGCCGGGCGGGATGGTTACCGATGCCGCGTGGGTGGACTTCGATGGTGATGCGAAGCTCGATCTCGTGACCGTCGGTGAGTGGATGCCCATCCAGGTCTGGAAGAACGACGGCACACGCCTGCGTGACGTCAGCGCGTCACTCAAGCTCCCGCCGCTGCGCGGCTGGTGGTACAGCCTCGCCGTCGCCGATGTGGACCATGACGGCCACCCAGACCTGATCGTGGGGAATCTTGGACGAAACAGTGTCTGGCAGGCGTCGCCCACCAGCCCGTTGGGCATCTACGCCGCACCGTTCACTGGTGGAAGGAACACCGAGATCCTTCTCACGCAGCGGGCGGGCACCACGGAGTTTCCCATTGCCTCGCTTGCCACGCTCTCACATGACATCTACACCCTCGGCGTGAAGTTCCCGACCCATGGCACCTTCGCGTCGGCGTCGCTCGAACAGCTCTTCAGCGCGGCGCAGCTCAAGGGGGCCTTCCACTACGAGGTGGACACGTTCAACAGCGTGGTGTTGCACAATGATGGCGGCCGCGCCTTCCGGGTCGTGCCGTTGCCCACCATGGCACAGATGGCGCCGATCCGCGGGATCGTCCCCTTCGACGTGGATGGCGATGGGCATCTCGACCTGACGGTGGCCGGGAACCTCTACGATGTGGAACCCAACACGCCGCGCATCGACGCCGGCAACGGCCTGTGGCTCCGCGGCGATGGACGCGGGCACTTCGCCCCCGTGTCCCCGCGCGAGAGCGGATTGCTGGCACCTCGGAACGTGGCCGGGCTCGCCGTGCTGAGGACTGCTGGCGGCCACGCCATGGCCGTCGCCAACACCGCCGATTCGCTGCAGCTGTTCCGCCTCCGCTAACGCACACACGGCACTGGTACCGAGGTACCAGTGCCGTGCGCGTCCTGCCGAGCGTTCACTGAAGAATCCGCGTTACCAGCCGGTGTTCTGCACCAGACCAGCACCCTTCCCCTGACTCAGCTGAATCTGGATGATGGGGATCGGGAAGAGCGCATGCCGGGCCGCGACGGCTGCGGCGTTGGCCAACTGCAGCCGGCGCGTCCGCTCGACGGCCATGTACGCATTCAGCACCTGCTCCGCGATCCCCCAGCGCCGCAGGTCGAAGAAGCGCTGCCCTTCCATGGCCAGCTCGAGTCGGCGCTCATCGCGCACCGCATTGCGGGCCGCGGTCTGCGAAGTCCACGGCGCGGTGTACAGGCCGACCCGGTAGTTCGCGTAGGCCGCCACCCGTGGATCGGTGATCGGCACGGCGATGGTCGTCGCGTCGGTCCCCGGCCCCTGGACTCGCAGTCCGGCGCGGGTCCGGATCAGGTTCACGATCGTGCGAGCGTTCTCCAGCGAGCCCGCTTCCACTTCCGCTTCGGCGAGCATCAGCAGCAGGTCGGCATAGCGGAAAATGTGGACGTTCACGGAGTTGAGCTGGGTGTTGTTCCAGCCCACCAGGCTTACCGCGCCACTGGTCCGCTCGTGCACATGCTTTTTGTTGCTGTATACACCGCCATACGCGGGAGCACGGATCCAGTCGCGCGTATGCGGGCCCCAATCCTTGTACGGCACACCATCGCGACCCACCGTGTAGTCAAGGCGCGGATCCACCGGCGTCGTCGAACCGCCTACGAGGTTGGCGTTGCTCGCGTTCCAGTTCGCGTTGGTCTGCGAGGCCGGCAGGCCGGTGGTCGCGTCGGTGGCGAAGAAGTTCACCAGGTTCTGCGACGGCTGGTGGAAGCCGCAGCAGCCGAATGGGCTGCCCGAGTGCGGGAACGTCAGGCGGTTGCCGTAGTTGGCGTTGTTGCCGTTCGGTTCGCCGTCGTTGGCCGACGCCTGATAGGCGAGGATCGTCTCCCGGCCGTTCTCGAAGGCGGAGAAGCCGGTCCACACGCGATCGAAGCTCTCTTCCAGCGCATACGGCCCGCTGTTCCGCACGTCCCGCAACGTCGTCAGGGCATTGGCGAACTCACCGTTGTACATCTGCACGCGGCCCTTGTACGCCCGGGCCGTCCACGCCGTGATGCGCGCCTTATCCCCGTTGCGCGGGGTCGTCGGCAACAGCGCGATGGCGGCGTCCAGGTCCTTGATGATCTCCGTCGCCGCCCCAGCCTTGGTGAGCTGTGCCTTGGAGAAGCCGGTGTCATCCTCGCGGTAGTAGGGAATGTTGCCCCAGATACGCCACGCTTCGAAGTGGTAGTGCGCACGCAGGAAGGTGGCCTCGCCTTCGATGCTCCGCGCATCATTGGTCGAAATCTCGCCCGGCTTGTCCGCGACAACGGACTTCAGGAGGTTGATCGTCGCATTACTGCGCACCACCCCTTCGTACACCGCGCGCCACTTGTCATTCACCTCGCTTTCGACGCCCGGCGCAGCCCAGTTGTACTGCTCGATCGGGTCGAGGTTGGGCTGGTCCGTGGCTTCGGAGCCCTTGTAGGCGTCGTCGCTGGTGATGCTGCCCCAGATCCAGTTGCTCGCGGCCGACGCCCACGAGCCGCCGACACCGGTGGTGAAGTCCAGCTGCCGGTAGGCCGCCATCAGCGTGCCCTCGACGCCGACCCGCGTGGCCAGCGTCCCGGCGTCCAGCGTGCCCTGCGGCACGGCGGCGTCGCTCAGGAAGTTCTTGCAGCCGGCGATGACGCCGGCAGACACCGTGAGCGCTACGATCCCGCGGATCATGCGCGTCCTTGCTCGGTGGTTCATCGTAGTCCTCTGCTGGGATGTATTCATCGGTCAGAACGAGGTCGTGATGCCGATGGAGAACGTCTTGCTGCTCGGGTACACGCCTGTATCAACGCCGCGGAACTGGTCACGCACGTCGCCTGCGGCGCCGAACGCACTGCCGTTCGGCAGCGACGGATCGAGCCCGGAGTAGCCGGTGATCGTGAACAGGTTCTCGGCCTGTAGGTACACGCGCGACGCTGCGACCCAACGGGCGAGCGACTGCGGGACGTTCCAGCCGATCTGGAGATTCCGCATGCGGACGAACGAGCCATCCTCCACGTAGTAGCTGCTGATCGCGCGACTGAACGTGTCGTTCTGGTCGAGAATCGGGTACTTCGCGTTCAGGTTCTGCGGCGTCCACGAGTTCTCGAGCAGGTCCTTGCGCACGTTGGTCGAGAAGTCGCGGAACACGTAGAAGTTCTTCTGGGCATCGAAGATCTTGTTGCCGAAGGATCCAAAGACCGACGCGCTCACGTCAAAGTTCCCGCGGCGGTACCCGACCTCGAAGCTGCTCGTGAACTTCGGGTGCGGCGACCCGATGATGGTGCGGTCGGCGGCCGTGACCTGCCCGTCGCCGTTGACGTCCACGAACTTGATGCGGCCCGGCGCCGCGCCATCCTGCCGCGGCGATGCCGTCACGTCGGCCGCGTCGCGGAAGTAGCCGTTGGCCTTCAGTCCGAAGAACGAGCCGATCGGCTGGCCCACCTGGTTGATGACGGCGTTGCCGATGCGCGTCGAGATCGGGCCGAAGAAGAACTTCTGGTTCCCGTCGATCGAGACGATCCGGTTCCGGTACGCGCTGATCGCGCCGCTGATGTTCCAGGCGTTGCTCTGGTGACTCAGCGAGATGTCGAAGCCCTTGTTGTTCATGCGGCCGATGTTGACGATCGGCGGGGCCGCAATGCCGGCCGCGCCGGGTAGCGCCGGGTCGAACAGCAGGTTGTTCGTGGCGCGATCATAGACGTCGATGATGAGGCTCAGCTTGTTGTCGAACAGCGCGAGGTCGGCACCCACGTTCGTCGACCGGTTCTCCTCCCACTTGAGGTTCGGGTTGCCAAGCGACACCTGCCGGAAGCCCGTTCGGACGGTGCTGTTCGACCCGGCGATGTCGTAGTACGTGTCACCATTGGCGCCGCCGAACTGGTTGAGAATGCGGCCCGACGGGATCTGCTGGTTGCCCGTCACGCCGTAGCCCACGCGCAGCATGGCGTCCGAGATGACCTTGTTGCCCTTGAGGAACGGCTCCTTCGAGATGCGCCAGCCGAGGCCCACGGCCGGGAAGGTGCCCCAACGGTTGTTCGGCCCGAGACGCGACGAGCCGTCGCGACGGACCGTCAGGTTGGCGACGTACTTCTCGTCGAAGTTGTAGTCGACCTTGCCGAAGAACGACAACAGGGCATTCTCACCACCCGAGCTGTTCACCGACCGGGTGTTGACATCGCCCAGCGCGTCCTGGATAAAGCGCGAACTCTGGTCGGTTGACAGCAAGTTGGACAGGGAGCCGCTGAGGAACCGGCTGAAGCCAGCGTTGGCTTCCTGCCCGACCAGCACGCTGAGGTTGCTCGACCCGAACAGCTTGCTGTACTTGGCCGTGTTGCTCCACGTCCAGTCGACGGCCTGGGTGCTGTTCTCGAAGATGGAGTTGCTGAAGCTGGGCTCCGAGTTTTCCGGCGTGATCGCGTTGTAGCCGGAGAACGCCGCCTGAGACACGTTGAAGCCAAGGCTGCTGCGCAGGTTCAGCTCCGGCATCGCGGCGAACCCGGCGAAGATGTTACCGAAGACGCGGTTGTTCCGGTTGATGTTGTTGCGGGACTCGAAGGCGGCCTTGAGCGGGTTGGTGTTGTTGCCCAGCCCGACGGCCTTGCCTGACGCGAAGTTGCCCTCAATATCGCGGATCGGCACCACCGGCTGCATCAGGATGTTCTTGCCGATCAGCGCGGTCTCGCCGGTTTCGTCATTCGGCAGGCCGCCGAACTGCCGCTCGGCCGTCACACCCACGTTCTCACCAAAGGTCAGCTTGCCGACCGTGAACTGCGTGTTGGCGCGAACGCTGATGCGGCGGAAGTTGTTGAACGCCGCCGTGCCGTCCTGGTTGAAGTAGTTGACCGAGATGCCGTACTGGTTGCCAGTGCCGGCACCGCTGATGCTGAAGTTGGCGTCCGTCAGCTGCCCCGTGCCGAAGACGGCCTTCCACCAGTTCGTGCCGGGACTGCCCGGCATGATCAGGCTGTTCGGGAACGAGTACCTCGACGGATCGACGCCGACCGGGCGCCCGAACGTATCGATGCCAGTGCGCGTGTCGTTCGCCGCAAAGGTGTACGCGGGCACGCTCGGGTTGCTCGGGTCACCGTAGATGTTGGTCGGGACGGGCAACCCGGCGTTCTCGTGCGCCCGCTTGACCACCTTGAAGTAGTCCAGCGCGTTCGTCAGCGTGAATTGGTCGTAGCCATTCACCGGCGTCGACATGCCGGTGCGGATGGTGGCCGTCATCTTCGGCGGGCCCGCCGGGCCGCGCTTCGTGGTCTCGATCAGGATGACGCCGTTGCTCGCGCGCGACCCGTAGATCGACGACGCCGACGCGTCCTTGAGCACCTGGATGGACGTGATGTCGTTCGGGTTCAGGAAGTTGATGTACGAATCCTGCACCGGTACGCCGTCGATCACGTACAGGGGATCGTTGTTCTGGAACGAGCTGATGCCACGGATACGCACCGTGCTGCGCGACCCAGGCGATCCGCTGGTCTGCACCGTGATGCCCGGGACGGCATCGAGCCGCTTCAGGACGCTGGCGCCCGTTTCCTTCTTGATGGCGTCCACATCCACGCTCGAGACGGCGCCCGTGATTTCTGCACGGCGCGTTTCGGTGTACGCCGTCACGACGGTTTGCTCGAGATACGAGATCGACTCCATCGACACGTCGATCTTCGTCCGGCCACCGATGTCGACCGTCAGCGGCTTCCGGCTGACAGCGAGGAAAATCAGCTGGCCGTTCGCGGGTGCGAGGATGGTGTACTGCCCGCGCGCGGACGTGGACACACGCACTTCGGTGCCCTTCACGTTGACATTCACACCAGAAATCGGCAAACCCGTCGAGCTGCTGTTCACCGTTCCGGTCACTGTGATCTGCTGCGCGTGGGCCGTCGTGCCCACCGCGAGTCCGAGCGCGAGCAGCAGCCCAAGTCGTGAGGCGCGCCGCCTGATCGGGGCTGAGCATCCGACCGGTCGACTCTCCAACAAAACCGTCTCCATCAGTCTCCTCCTTGAGCCATATGGGTGAGAGCATCAGCCCGACTCACAATCGGGCAGACTTCCTGCTTCTCGACGGGTCGTGACCGAGGGAAAGACCGGGTGAAACGGGGAGCAATCGTGTAGCTGCAGCCGCTGTGACGGCGGGAACTCGACAGCTGGAGCGGACGGGAATACAGGAGGCGAGCGCCGCTACAACCGGATAGAACGCGACGGCGAGCGGGACGACAGGGCGAGACAGATGGCGGACGAGTCGGGGGCCGATGTGCTCCAAGGCGTGTCCGTTGTGCCATTTGGGATCCTAATAGCGATTCAGTCACAAGGTTTGTCAAGTCGCCGTGACATTTCACACGGGCGCGTGACTTGCGCCGCTGGCGCCGCGCTCCATACTCGTGCAGACGCCCACGCAGTCGGGCGATGAATCGCCTGCTGTTGATGCCCCCCAACGACCTGCGAGGTGTGCGATGCTCGCCCCACGCCGATGGCTCGCAGGACTAGTCTGCGTCGCCGTGTCCTGCGCCCGGCCACCCGCTCCCGATGCGGCGCCGCGGCCGAACATCGACCCGTACGTGATCAGCGCGTGGGAGCTGCGCGATCCGGTGATCCGGAGCATGGATGCGCTCAAGGCCATCCGCTACCTGCGGCCGGCGTTCTTTCGCACCACCGGGCCGCAAAGCTTCGCCGATGGCAACGCCGGTCGGGTGCACTACTCTCTGGACTACGGCCCCCTCCGACCGATCAGCGAGCTGGTGACCCTCACGACGGAGATGCTAGTGGAGATTCGCTATCTCGACGCGAACGACGCGCAGAACCGCTTCGGCCTCAATGCCAACGGCGGCCCAGTCATCGTCCTGCTCAACAACAAGGTGCCGTAGCAGCGCAGGCGCCGCGCCACGACGTTGTCGGCCAGCGGCACCGCGTGCCTTGCGATGAGCGGCGATGGCGGCATACTTGTCGCGCATCGCGACTCCCTCGCGAACGAAGTACGCTGATGCTTTTTTCAGGGGAGAGCGACCCGACCTGGTCGCGCTTGCGACCCCCCCGAAGAGAGGCTCAGAGGCGTGAGTAGCCAGTACATAGCGACGGTCATCGATCTCCTCCCGCCGGATGCCCGGCCCATCGGGAGCATTACCCGCGACGAAGCGCGCCGGCGGTTGCTCGACGCGGACCCACAGTCCGTCCTCGGCCTCGAGGGATCGTTCGCGCTCGTGGCACAGCAGGACGAGAAGGTGTTTCTGGCGCGCAGCCTGGACCGTCCGCTGCGGTACTTCCTCGCCAAGGCCGCGGCGGGCCCCGTTCTGATCGTCGCCGAACGGATCGACGAGATTGCGGCAGAACTCGCCAAGAGGGGATGGAGTAACCAGTTCCATCCCAGCTACACGCGGATGGTGCCCGCCCACCACGTCACCACGCTCCGCCTCATCGGCTGCCCCGACCCCGACCCGGTGCACCGGCGCTTCTTCGATCCGCCGCGCAGTACCCTCCCGCCGGACCTCGACGTCATCGGCCGCCACTACGTCGAGGCGCTCTACGCCGAGTCGCGCCGCTGGCTCGCACAGCAGGATGCCTCCGCCCCGATCGGCGTCGCCTTCTCGGGCGGCATCGACAGCGGCGCCGTCCTGCTCTGCCTGAACCGAGTGCTGCTCGACGAGGGACAGTCGCCCGCGCGCCTCAAGGCCTTCACGCTCTCGATCGATGGCACGGGGGACGACGCGCGCCAGGCACGCGAGTTCCTTGCGCGGACCGACATGCAGATGCTGGGCGAGGTGATCGACGTGCCATCAGCGGCCATCGACCCGATGCGCGCCGTCGCCGTGATCGAGGACTACAAGCCGCTCGACGTGGAATGTGCGGCCGTCAACCTCGCGCTGCTGGCCGGCATCCGCGAGCGGTACCCCGAGTGGCGCCTTCTCGTGGACGGCGACGGCGGCGACGAGAACCTCAAGGATTACCCCATCGAGGAGAACCCGGAACTCACCATCCGGAGCGTCGTCAACAACTCGATGCTCTATCAGGAAGGCTGGGGCGTGGGCTCGATCAAGCACTCCCTGACCTACAGCGGCGGATATAGTCGCGCTTGCGTACGAAGCTTTGCCTGCGCACGCGCCTTTGACTTCGAGGGCTTCAGTCCCTACACGCGTCCGGCGGTGATTGCGGTGGCCGAGGCGATCCCGTTTGCGGAGCTCACCCAGGGGTCGCACGAACGGCTGTATTCGCTCAAGGGCGACATCGTCGCGCGCGGCGTGCGATCGGTGCTCGGCATCGAGATGCCGGTCTTCCCGAAGCGACGCTTCCAGCATGGGTCCGCGCGCGACGGCGATGCCGCCCGGCTGTTTCCCGGCAGTGAGGTGCAGTACCGACGGCACTTCGAGGCGCTCCACCTCGCCATGGCGTGAGCGCCTCCACCGAGGATCGGCGCATTCGTGGGCTTCGCCCCGCAATGCCCGCCGTCGATCCATGGCAGGCGCACGGCGCGATCGTTGACCCGGAGCGAAGACCGGACGGCAGCGTCGAGCAGGCGCTCACGGTCTTTCTGTCGGGGGCGGAGTGCCCGTTCACCTGCTCCTTCTGTGATCTGTGGCGCTGGACCTTCGACGGACCGACGCCGCCGGGAGCCATCCCACGGCAGCTGCGCGAGGTGCTGCACGCGCACACGGCCGACGCGACGACACCGCAGCGCCTCAAGCTCTACAACGCCAGCAACTTCTTCGACCGGCGCGCCATTCCGGCTGACGATCTGCCGGCGATCGCCGCACTCGCCGCGCCGTTTGCCGCGGTGACCGTGGAGTCGCACGCGCAGACGATTGGCCCCCTCGCCCTCGAGTTCAGGGATCTGCTGTCAGGGCGTCTCGAGGTCGCCATCGGCCTCGAGACGATTCATCCCGTCGCCGCGCCGCTGCTCAACAAGCGACTCGACCTGCCGCGCTTCGATCGCGCCGCGCACTACCTCGCGGAGCACGACATGGACCTGCGTGTCTTCGTCCTCCTCGGCGCACCGCATATCCCGAACGAGGAATCGGTCGAGTGGGCCGCGCGCACGGTCGAATACGCCGTCGGGAAAGGCGCCGCGATGGTGGCCATCATCCCGGTGCGCGGCGGGAACGGTGAAATGGAGCGGCTCCAGGGCCTCGGGCAGTACGTACCCCCCACGTTGCGACAGCTGGAGTCCGCGCTCGACGCCTCCCTCGGGTTCGGGAGCGCCGTCGTCACCGTCGACCTCTGGGATGCAGAGAAACTTCCGGGATGCGACGTCTGCAAGCCCGCGCGAATCGAGCGACTGGGCCGGATGAACCTCAGCGGCCGCATGGAGCGCGACGTCGCCTGTGCGGAGTGTGCCGCGTGAACGGCCACTGCGATGTGGCGATCGTCGGCAGTGGCTACGCCGGCTCCCTGATGGCCCGCGTGCTCGCCGTGCAGGGATACCACGTCGCGCTGCTGGAGCGCGGGACGCATCCGCGCTTCGCCATCGGTGAATCGACGACGCCACTCGGCAATCTCTCCCTCGAGCGGCTGGCGCAGCGCTACGGCCTGGCCGACTGCTATCATCTGGCAGCACACGGACGGTGGCGGGCGCACCACCCGGACGTGCGCTGCGGGCTGAAGCGCGGCTTCACGTACTACCGGCATCACCCCGGTGAACCGTTCGCCGATCGCGGCCTCGAGTCGGAGCGACTGCTGGTGGCCGCGAGCCCCGACGATGCGATCGCCGACACCCACTGGGTGCGCGCAGACGTCGACCAGTACTTCGTGCAGCAGGCAATCGATGCGGGCGTGGACTATCGCGACCGCACCGAGCTGACCGGCGCCGCCGTCGAACCCTCTGGCGTGCACCTGACCGGGTCACGACTTGGCGCGTCGTTCACACTCGAAACCGACTTCATCATCGACGCATCGGGGCCGAACGGCTTTCTCGCACGGCAACTCTCGCTTCCATCTGGTCTCGACCGCACGGACACGCGTTCGGCGCTCCTGTTCAGTCATTTCGCCGGCGTGGAGCTGATGCCGGCAAACATTCCGGGCTTGCCGGACGGTCCCTATCCCGATGACTGGGCCGCCGTGCACCACCTCATCGATGAGGGGTGGATGTACAGCCTGCGTTTCGACGATGGCGTGACCAGCGCCGGCTTTGCACTCAGTCCGCGCGGCGTGGCGAGCCTGCCTGCGGCGTTGCTGGCCGACCCGGATGCGCTCTGGCGCTTTTTCATGGCGCGCTATCCGACGATTGGCCGTGCCTTCGCGGCGGCGAAGCCACTGATGCCGATCGCATTCCATCCGCGCGTGCAGCATCGCCTGACGCGAGCGGCCGGGCCGCGATGGACCCTGCTGCCGCATGCCTACGCCTTCGTCGACCCGCTGTTTTCCACGGGCATAGCGTGGAGTCTTCGCGCCGTCGAGCGCCTGGCGCTGCTGTTCGAGCCCGACGCCCACGGCCGGCGCGTTCCCGCACCGGCTGAACTCGCACGATACGACGCGTTGCTTGGCGCCGAAGCGGACCAGATCGACCGGCTGGTCGCGGGATCATATGAAGCGATGGCCCACTTCGACCTCTTCGCCGCGCACGCGATGCTCTACTTCGCAATCGTGTCGTTCACCGAGGTCCGTCAGCGGTTGAGTGCTGACGCGTTCGCCGCGTGGGGTGGCTTCCTTGGTGTCGGCGATTCCACCTCGGAAGCGCTGCTGCGCGAGAGCCTGTCACGACTCCGCGCGATCACCAACGGCGACGGCCACACGGGAAGCGTGGCGGCGCGTGCCGGCTACGCGGCGTGGGTGACCGAGGCGATTACATCCCGGAACGTGGCAGGCCTGGCCGACCCGGCGCGACACAACCTGTATCCGGTGGATCTCGATCTCCTCATCGAGCGGCACGACCTCCTGGGCCTGTCGCGCGAGCAGCTGGTGGATGCGCTGCCGGCACTTCGCGGTATGGCGCCGGAGCCACCGGTGTTCAGTCACGGTGCCTGGGCACGCCCTGCACACGTGTGATAGAGTGAGCAGAGCGTGGTGGCGTGCCGAA
>JANNVN010000087.1:0-4342 GCA_031414435.1 Gemmatimonadaceae bacterium | reverse complement strand
ACCAGCGACTCGAGTTGGAAGGCGGCATGCGCTTCGAGAGTGTGCTGGTGGACTACGAGGTCAATCCCGACCACAACACCTACAAGAGCGACGGATACCGGTATTTCCAGCCCTTTCCGAACGTACGAGCCGCCTGGAAATTCGACGAGTCCAACAAGCTGGCTCTCTTCTTCAACCGACGCGTCGATCGCCCGAATGAAGTCGACATCCGCATCTTCCCCAAGTACGACGAACCGGAACTGATCAAGGTCGGCAACCCCGCGCTGCAGCCGCAGTTCGCCACCTCCATCGAGCTCGGTTACAAGACCAGCTGGTCGAAGGGCAGCGTCTACGCCGCGGGCTATCACCGGATCGTGGACGGCACCATCACGCGCATCGCCACGCAGGTTCCTGGCAGTGTGCTGCTGTACAACGTCTTCCAGAATGGTGGTCGCAGCTGGAGCACGGGCGCGGAGGTCGTCTGGCAGCAGACCATCTCTCCGAAGCTGTCGGTCAACGCCAATGCAAACGCGTTCCGTCGCACGGTTGATGCGTTCTCAGTGGTCAATCTCTATCCCGTGCCGGTGCGCTTTTCCGCAGCGCGCGAACAACTCACCTCCGGCAACGTCAAGCTGAACGCCGTCATGACGCTGCCGCACGGGTGGCAGACGCAGGTGTCCACTGTGTTCCTTGCGCCTGACCTGCTGCCGCAAGGACGGATCGGCAGCCGATTCTCGCTCGATGTCGGACTGAAGAAGAGTGTGCAGAACGGCCGGGGCGAGCTGGTGGTGAACGCCACCGATCTACTGAATACGAATCAGGCGCAGCGCACGATCCGCGGCACCGATTTCACGGTCGTCAGCACCGATTTTCTCGAGACGCAGGTGGTGCGGGTGGGGTACAACTGGAAGTTCTAGTGGCGTGGAATCGAAGTTCGAAGAGAAAAAGGGCGGATGGGGCGCCCGGATGGCAAGGCGAAAACCGCAGCAATACCAGCGGGTTTGATAGGTTTTGAAACGCGGCCGGCCGGGATGCGCCGACCGGCGACTGCATCCGAAGCTGCGTTTCCCGCCACGAGGAAGATCACCCGCGTATCTTCTCCGTCGTCAGAGACTGGCGCGGGGCGCCGGCGCACTACCGGGTGCGCACGCGACCGAGTGGCGCGCCAGATCGCGGAAGCCGCTCCACCTCGACGTTAGGGGGATCACAAATGAAAGCCGCAGAACGTTCCGCACTGCTCAAGACTCTTCGTGACCGCTTTGCCGGCAACCCGCAGCGTCACAACGGCATCGAGTGGAGTGCCGTCGAGGCCCGGCTCGCCGCACATCCCGCCAAACTCGAGTCGCTCTTTGCCATGGAGCAGAGCGGAGGTGAACCGGACGTCATCAGCCACGACAAGAAGACTGGCGAGATCGTCTTCTGCGACTGCGCCGCCGAGAGCCCCGCCGGTCGTCGCAGTCTGTGCTTCGATCGCCGGGCGCTCGATGCGCGAAAGGAAAACAAGCCTGTCGGTAACGCGATGGACATGGCGGCCGCGATCGGCATCGAGCTGCTGACGGAAGAGGCGTATCGCACACTACAGCTGCTCGGCGAATTTGACCGCAAGACGTCGAGCTGGGTGCACACGCCCGCGACTATCAGAGCCCTCGGCGGCGCCCTCTTCTGTGATCGGCGCTACGGCCACGTGTTCGTGTACCACAACGGGGCCGAGTCGTACTACGCCGCCCGAGGGTTCCGCGGGCGGCTGCGCGTGTAGTGGCGGCGAGGTGGGCGCTATGATTGATCTTGCGCGCCGATGGTGTGCCTCCCGGGTCAGTCCACTCTTTGCCACCACACCGATGCATCTCCCTCGCGCCGCGCTGCTGCTCGCCCTCGTTGCCGCTTGCGCGCCAGCCTCCGAGCCCACCACACCGCAGCGCGACTACCTCTATCTCTGGACCGCGTCGGCCGACACCACGCGCCCCGATTTCCTGGCGGTGCTCGATGTGAGTGCCGAACCCGCAGACACCGCGCGCTACGGCCGGCTCGTCACCACACTCGCCGTGCCCGGACTGGCGAACTATCCCCACCACACCGAGCACGAACTTCCCGCCGATCGACAGCTCTTCGCGAACGGGTTCGGGTCGGGCCAGTCATTCGTCTTCGATCTCACCACACCCGACAAACCGCGGATCACTGCGCAGTTCGGCGATGTGGACGGCTTTGCGCATCCGCACTCATTCCTGCGGCTGCCCAGCGGCAATGTGCTGGCGACGTTTCAGATGACGCACGCCAAGGGCCGTATGCGCACCGGTGGGCTGGTGGAGCTCACACCGACGGGCACGCGCGTGCGTTCGTCGTCGGCCGACTCGCCCGGTGCCGATTCCGGTTTGCGTGTGTACAGCGCTGGCATCGTGCCATCACTGGACCGGATCGTGACCACGTCCACCGACATGGACAAGGATTCCTTTGAGCCATCACGCACGCTGCAGATCTGGCGGCTCTCCGACCTGTCGCTGCTCAGCCGCATCACCCTGCCCGGCCCCAACGGCATACTCTCGGCCGAGCCGCGGCTGATGGACGATGGCCGTACCATGCTCGTCTCGACGTTCAGCTGCGGGCTTTTTCTCATCGACAGTCTGGAGAGCAGTGCGCCGCGCGCCACGCAGGTCGGCGCGTTCCCGCGCAAGGACGGCACGAGCTGCGCGATTCCCGCAATCGTCGGGCACTACTATCTCGTCACGGTGCCTGCCTGGAGCGCGGTGGTGAGTCTCGACATCTCCAATCCACGCGCGCCGAAGGAAGTGAGTCGCGTGGCGTTCGACTCGACCGATGTGCCGCACTGGCTCTCGGTGTCGCCGGACCATCGCCGGGTGGTGGTGACCGGGTACGCGACGATGGAGAACACCGTGCAGATCCTGCAATTCGATGAACGCACCGGGGTCCTGTCGCTCGACGCCCGATTCCGGGAGGAGGGCGCCAGTCGGCCCGGGTTTCGGATGGAGGGCAAGGAGTGGCCGCATGGAGGAAGCGCCAAGGGGGTTCCACATGGGGCGGTGTTCAGCCGGCGGTGACGTTGGCGCCGTGATGTTGGCGCCGTGATGTTGGCGCTGTGTTGTTGGCGCTGCGATGTTGGCGCTGCGATGTTGGCGCTGCGATGTTGGCGCTGCGATGTTGGCGCTGTGTTCGGGGTGATCGGCCTGGGGCAATACAGGTGCCCTGTTCGTGGCCGACCGAGTGATGCGGGGTCCCGCGATCGCCGTCTCGGGCTCTGACTGGTGCAGCCGCCGTGCGGCCCGGGAATACCAGCTCTCGCCGACATGTCTTCCGCTTCGGCGGCTCGTCTCCGCGACGCGACCCGGCATCGCGCGGGCCCCATCCCCCCACCAGGAGCTGCACCATGATGCTCAGGAAATCCCTGCGCCGAACCGCACTCGTCGCCGCCGCGATGATCGGCACGGCGAGCGTCGCACAGGCGCAAACGACACTCATTGCGTTTCTCAACGGCGCTCAGGAAGCACCGACTCCGCGCGTGACGCCGGCGTTCGGCAACGGCACGATCATCCTCAATGCTGCCCGCACGCAGATCAGCATCAGCCTGACCTTCAGCGGCTTGCTGACGCCCTTTACCGTCGCGCACATCCACGAAGCACCATTCGGTGTCAGTGGCCCGGTGCGCTTCGACTTCGGCTCACAGGTAGTCCTCGGACCCGGCGGCACCAGCGGCGTGCTCACCAACGCGGTGTTCAACATCAGCGCCACACAGGTGACGTCTCTCCTGGCAGGCAACATGTACTTCAATGTGCACAGCACGACCTTCCCAGCTGGCGAGATTCGCGGGCAACTGAACGTCGTACCTGAGCCGGCATCGATGGCGCTGCTGGCCGGTGGTCTGGCCGGTCTGGGCGTGTTGGCCCGGCGGCGGCGCGTGGTGTAGTGGCGTGTCGCTGAAGTTCGGAGAGCACCAAGCCAGTTGGGGCGCCCGGATGGCAAGGCGAAAACCGCAGCAATACCAGCGGTATTGCGAGGATTTTCAACGCGGCCAGCCGGGATGCTCCGACTGGCGACTGCGTCCGGAACTTCAGCGACAGGCCACACGTCCGCAGCGTGAGGGAAGGGGCGACGCTGCTCCGTCTCGCACGCATTCCCGGCCGGCTCCGCTGGCTGGACACGATATCGAGCTCGCACCGCCTCGAGCGGGACAGCCGGCTCCAAGGACCCACGGCGCGGACCGCACCTGCCTCACGCGTGACCCCGGCCAGCCCTGGAGGGTATGCACGCGGCCAAACGTCGTACGGCTCAAGCCCGGCGGCCATGCTCCGTCGACGCGAGACACTGCTCGCCCCGTCCTTTCTGCCGTGGAGCCTTCATGCACCTCCGATTC
>JANNVN010000086.1:0-3400 GCA_031414435.1 Gemmatimonadaceae bacterium | reverse complement strand
CGAACCGGCGCCTGACACTCCGGCAGCGTGATGCCAGTGGTGTGTGGGACTATACACGCAGACCGGCCGCTCAGCAGCTGTTCGCTGACATCACCGACAGCGTGTCGACAGGCTACACACATGTCGAGAACGATTTCAACGACATGGATCGCGAGCCGCTGATGCCGCACCTGCTGTCGACCGAAGGGCCGGCGCTGGCCGTGGGCGATGTGAATGGCGATGGCCTGGATGATGTCTACGCCGGCGGGGCGAAATGGCAACCGGGGAGACTGCTGATTCAGCGGCGTGATGGGTCCTTCGCCGCCGGCGACTCGGTGCTCTTCGCGGCGGATAGCATCGCCGAAGACGTCGATGCAGCGTTCGTCGACGTGAACGGCGATGGCCATCCGGACCTGTATGTGGTCACGGGTGGGAACGAGTTCTGGGGCAGCATGAACGAGCTTCGTGACCGATTGTACCTGAATGATGGTACTGGCCACTTCACGAAGTCGACCGACGGCCTGCCACCGATTTTCGAGAATGGATCGTCGGTCGTGCCGGGCGACTTCAATGGTGATGGCCATCAGGATCTGTTCGTTGGCTCGCGCGTGACGGCGAAGCAATACGGCGTGTCGCCGCGCAGCCATCTGCTGCAGGGCGATGGGAAGGGGCACTTCAAGGATGTCACCGAGACGCTGGCGCCGGACCTGCTGACGGCAGGTATGGTCACGTCGGCCGCATGGCTCGACTACGACCGCGACGGGAAGCTGGATCTGATCGTAGTGGGTGAGTGGATGCCGGTGCGTGTCCTGCGGCAGGAGCGCGGCCGGTTCGTCGATCGGACACGCGAAGCGGGGCTGAGCGGCTCGGAGGGCTGGTGGAACACCGTCACCGCCACGGACCTGAATGGCGACGGCCGTGCAGATCTCGTCCTCGGCAATCTGGGGCTCAATTCCTATCTCACGGCAAGTGCCGCCGAGCCGGCGCAGATGTATGTATTCGACTTCTTCGGCAATGGCACCATCGAGCAGATCATCACCTTCTACAAGCATGGCGTGAGTTATCCCCTCGCTACGCGCGACGAGATGGTGAAGCAAATGCCCGCACTGCGAGCGAAGTATCCGAGCTACAGGTCGTTCGGTGCGAGCAGGGTACAGGACATTCTTCCGGCAGACGAGCTCGCGAAGGCCAGCGTCCTGTCGGTACGCACGTTCGCGAGCTCGGTGGCGCTGGCGCGAGCGGATGGCACATTTGCACTCACGCCATTGCCGACGGCCGCGCAGTTCTCGCCGATCTACGCGGCCATCGCGCAGGATTTCGACGGTGACGGGCGTGTCGATCTGCTGCTCGGTGGAAACTTCCTTGGCGCGCCGCCGATGCTGGGCCGATCGGATGCGAGTTACGGTGTGTTGCTGCGCGGCGTTGGCAATGGCACGTTCGCGCCGGTTGAGATGACGCGCAGTGGCGTTCAGATTTCCGGTGAGGTGCGTCACCTGGCGCGGGTGCGTCGGGCAGACGGACAGACCACCATCGTTGCCGCGCGGAACAATGATCGACTCGTGTTTCTGAGAACGCGCAAGTAGTCTCGGTCACTTCCTCCACGGCCCCCGGATCATGCGAAACGCCCTCGTTACCCTCGCCTGTGCAGCCACCGCGATGACATCGTGCACACCTGCAGACAACCGTGCGATCCCGACTTCGGACTCCGCGCCGATCGCGGCGACCGCCCCGCGACCGCTGGTCCATCCGGAGTGGTCGAAGAATGCAGTGATCTACGAAGTGAACATCCGGCAGTACACGCCGGAGGGCACCTTCGCGGCTTTCACCATGGAGATCCCGCGTCTCAAGGCACTCGGCATCGATGTCCTCTGGATCATGCCGGTGCAACCGATCGGCAAGCTCAATCGCAAGGGAACGCTGGGCAGCTACTACTCGATCTCGGACTATACGGCCTTCAACCCGGAGTTCGGGACTGCAGCGGACTTCAAGGCGTTGGTGGCAGCCGCACATGCGCAGGGCATGAAGGTCATCCTGGACTGGGTGGCCAACCACACGGCGTTTGACCATGAGTGGACGTCGGTGAACAAGGACTGGTACACACTCAAGGCCGATGGCAGCATCTCTCGCGCGATTGATGACAAGGGCAACGAGACGGACTGGAGCGATGTTGCAGACCTGAACTATTCAAACAAGCAGATGCGGACGGCGATGATCGCCGAGATGAAGTGGTGGCTCGACAACACCGGGCTGGATGGGTTCCGATGCGACATGGCGGGCCTGGTGCCGACGGACTTCTGGGCTGCGGCGCGCGTCGCGCTTGATGCGAGCCACCCTGGCAAGTTCTATCTGGCCGAGTGGGAGGATCCCGCACTGCACGCCTCCTTCGACGCGACCTACGGGTGGGAGCTCTTCCATCTGATGAACGACATCGCATCGGCGAAGAAGCCGACGACGGAGCTGGACAGCTACTTCGCGAAACAGGACCAGCGTTTCCCTCCCACGGCGTACCGGCTCACGTTCACGTCGAACCACGACGAGAACAGCTGGGCGGGGACGGAGTTCGAGCGGATGGGCGCGAACCACCAGGCGGCGTATGTGTTGAGCGCGACGGTTGCCGGCTCGTTCCCGCTGCTGTACTCGGGGCAGGAAGCGAGCTTCAGGCGGCGTCTCAAGTTTTTCGAGAAGGATCAGATCGACTGGACCGGGCCGTCGCTGGCGGACTTCTACCGCTCCATCTTCGAGCTGCGCCACACGCAGGACGTGTTGTGGAACGGGCAGTGGGGCGCACCGCAGACAAAGCTGGCGACTGACGGTGGTGCCAACGTGTATGCCTTCAGCAGAAGCCGCGATGGCAAGACCGTGGTCGTGGTGACCAACTTTGGCGGTGCCGCGGCGTCGGTGAAGTACAGCGGATTCGGTCAGCCGGGTGACTACAGCGACTGGTTCTCGAAGCGTGCGGTGACGCTCGCCGCCACTGGGACGATCGACGTTCCGGCGCATGGGTATCGGGTGCTCGTCCGGTAGTCCGTACTGCCGTCTGCGGTTGCGCGCGCCTCTCGTCGAGTGCTCCCTGCTCCGCAGAAGGCCACCCAGGGTTCCGGTCGGTGCGCAACGGCACCCGGGTTGGGACGCAGTTCGGCGCTCCCGGCCCGGCGCGTGCAAGCGCTCGCCTGACCGGCGAATTGGCCCGATCGCGTCGCTGCCGCTGGTTCCGGGGTCGCCCTCTACGTACACTGGCTGCGTCACCACCGGTGGCGGCCGGCCCCGGTCGCCACCGATTTCCGGACGCGACCGAGGCCCCCTGGATGTCGACACCGAGCACACCGACGCGAGCCAATCTCACGTTCGGTCAGATCGTCAACATGAACATCGGATTCTTCGGAATCCAGTACAGCTTCGGCCTGCAGCAGGGCAACATGAG
>JANNVN010000085.1:0-20517 GCA_031414435.1 Gemmatimonadaceae bacterium | reverse complement strand
TCACTCCTTCCTCCCTCACCGCGGTGAGAGAGGCAGCGTAACGTCCCGCGGGTGGCCCCCGGATTAGAGGCGCACGCCCTCACGCCACCTGGGGGAGTTTGGGGTGGCCACGAGTGGGGGAGTTTGGGTGGCCACCGGGGGGCACCGGACTATCGGCCGAGCCATCCGCATCGCGGATTGTCACCCCGCACTGATTCCACCAGCGGGTTGTAGCCGATGCTTCTCAACGCGCGCGAGCAGCATCGCGACGTGGCACCGTGCGCGACGTCGTCGTTCGCGCCCGCGCCTTCCTCTCCCTTGCGCGGACGCCAACTTTGCTCGGGAGGCGTGGGTGGCCTGCGCGCTTCTGGCTGAAGTGCTGAGCATTCGCTCGAGCAACCATGCGTACCGCGAGCATTTGTGGATGAATCGGTCGCCCGGTCTAATAATTCCAGGCGCTACGACCGTGATCAGCTCGAGTGACATCGCCAACTACGACCGGAGCTACGATCTTATCGTCTCGGTGTTGAGGGTGCGTCGCGGCTTTTTGTTCAAGGCAAACTCGTTCTTTCTGTCGCCCACCAACGTGCGTTCGTCTGGCGCGCGCGTCGTCCTGCGCTCCGGGCGGTACTTCCCCACCGTTCTGCCGTAGCTCGCGGGACGGAATCAGGCAGTCGGAAATCGGTTTCTGGCCCGGGCTGATGCGTGGCATGGTCAGGGCGGGCCGAGTGAGGTGGCATGGGCAGTACAAATGGACGAGGCCGGACACCCGCCGCTGCGGGGCCCGGCCTCATCAATCTGCGTTCGTGCATTCCGTCCCGGCGCTCTGCCGTTCAGGCGCGTCGCGTGCGTTCAGTCCAGGACCCACCCGGCGCCCGTCACGACGACCGCCGCTCCTCAGAACAGGTACGCCGCGCTCATACCAAAGGTGAACTGACTCGTCTTCGATCCGAACACGAGCTGGTTCGAGCGGTCGAACCGCACTTCCGGACGCAACAGCATGTTCGGGAAGCTCTTGACGTTGAGTGTCGCCGTCGCGCTGCCGAGCCGGTGCTGCGGACCGCCGGCAATCCCGAACGCCGCACCGGTCCGCGCGGCGTTGCGGTCATTCACGTAGTCGGCACGCAGCGCCACGCCCACTTTCGGCGTTGCGTCGACCACCAGCCAGCTGCTGGCGGCCCACCAGGCCGCGGCGCTCGTCGGATCGGCCAGCGCGTCGTTGCGCTGCTCACGACCCACGTCGCCCTGCACCGTCGCGGTGACCTTGCCGACTTTCCGGCTCAGCATCACTTCTGCGCCACTGCGCAGCGCGCGGTTGTTGCTGGCCTGCTCCGGGCCGACGTAGCCCACGAACGAGATCGAGGTCGCCGCATCTGGAGTCAGGCCGAGGCGCGCCATGTACGACAGGCGCTCGTTCACATCCTGCACCTGATCCCAGCCATTGAGCACGCGAACCTGGGCATCGACGACGCGGTTGAAGCGATGCTCGACACTGACGCCCGTCTGCGTGAAATTCTCGACGTAGATGAAGGCGTTGCCGATGGAGAGGTTCGGATTGAGCGGTGTCTCGATCAGTTCGACGCCCATGAACGTGGCCATGCGACCCACGCGCACCTGGACGCCATTGCCGTTCGACGTCGGAAAGTTCAGCGTGCCGTAGAGCTGGTAGACGTCACCGTTGGGGCCAAGGTTGAAGCCGGCTGACTGCAGCATCTGGGCGTTCTGGCCAAACACCATGTCGGCGTGGAGGCCCGCATCCATCTTGGTCGGGTCGAAGGCCCGGTCGATGGTCAGCTTGAGCGCGTTGAGCGAGAACTGATTGTTCGTCCGCTCGTACAGCCGCCCAGTGATGGCACTGCCATTCGGCCGGCTCGACACATTGAACGCCGTTTCGACATAGCCGGAGAGCTTGAGGCCGAGCAATGGTGCGGCGTCATCCTCTTTCGGCTTCGCCGCTGTTGCTGAATCCACACGCACGCCGGTGGTATCCACTCGCGTGGCGGCTGATGCGATCAGGGGCTGCGCATGCACGGGCGCGGCGAGGAGGACGCTGAGGACGAGCACCGACACGCGGTTGCGGTTCTGGGGGCTGTTCATACGCGGCTGGATCTCCGGAGTGGTGTCGCTGACGCAGCGACACATGGAGGAGCCTGCTCGTCGTCGTCGGGGCCAAGCGTGGATGCCCGTCGTGCGCTGAACCGGTGCGCATCGTCCGGGGAGCGGTCGCATCTGGCCTGGCCAGACTGGCTCGGCCAAACAGTCTGTTCGGGCTCATGTATTGTCGAGCTCGGCAGATGGACTGGAGCCTGATTGGGAGCCTTTAGCCCGGGCTGCCCGTTGAGACTGTGGTCCTAATTCTCGGTGGGGCCGTCGGCCGTGACCCGGGATCCAGATTCCAGCCAGCAACCCGGGCTTATCGAGCTCGGGCGTATCGTGGGGAACCGTCCGATCGTCGTGACGATACCGTTATACTCATCGGCCGGTTGCGCGGCACCTCGTCCCCAATCCCGCACTCGTATGGCACGCTATCGCCCCCTGATCGCCGTCACGACCCAGACGCTGCAGTCCATCGACGGCATCCCAGCCGGACTGCCGCAGTCGGTCGTGATGAACCAGCGCTACTACGTGGCTGTCTCGCTGGTGGGGGCTGTCCCCTGCCTCGTGCCGCTGCTGGATGATGACGAGGACACGCTGCGTGAGCTGTACGAGCGGGTCGACGGCATTCTCGTCCCTGGTGGCGTCGACATGGATCCGTCGACCTACGGCGAGGCCCCACATGAGCGGCTTGGCAACATCGACCCGGCGCGCGACCGAACCGAAATCCTGATGGCCAAGTGGGCCGTCGAGGACCGGAAGCCGTACCTCGGCCTCTGCCGGGGTGCTCAGGTGCTGAACGTCGCGCAGGGTGGTTCGCTCTGGCAGGACCTCGACGCGCAGTACGACGGGGCGATCAAGCACGACTACTTCCCGAACAGTGGCTTCGAGCGCGATCATCTCGCCCATGAAGTGACGATCGCGCCGGGTTCGCGCCTGCGGCACGCCTTGGAGGTCGATCGATACACGGTGAATTCGATGCACCACCAGGGGCTCAAGACCATCGGTCGCGGCCTCGCGGCCACCGCCATCGCGCCCGACGGGCTGGTCGAAGCAGTCGAACTGGACGACGACAGCGCGTTCATCGTTGGCGTACAGTGGCATCCGGAAGTCTTCGAATTGACGGATCCACACACGCGGCATCTGTTCAAGCAGTTCGTCGACGCGTCGTCAGACTGGCGGCGCGCACAGGGCTGATCTCGGGTGGGCACTCCCCCGAGCGACGAGAGCCGGGGAGAGTGGATGGCGATCGCGATTACTCGGGACACCTTCACCGACGCCGACTACGCGCGTTTCGGTGCGCGCTTGGCCGCACAGGTTGCGCACCTTGGTCGCGTCTGTGCTCAACCCGGATTCGGTGACGGGCCGGCCAGCATCGGCGCCGAACTCGAATTGCCGCTTGTTGGCGGAGACTGGCGACCGAACCCGTGCAACATTGCGGTGCTCCGCGAACTCGATGACCCGCGCGGCACGGTCGAGATTGCGCGTTTCAATCTCGAGCTGAACCTGACGCCACTGCTCGCGGCCGGCGCTCCTTTCGCCGCCCTCGGCGCCGAAATCGAGACGCTCCTGGCGCGACTCGCGCCGATCACTGCAGGCCATGGCGCCCGTGCCGTACCGATCGGGATCCTGCCGTCCGTGCTGCCGGAGGATGTCACGCCGGACGCGATGACCAATCTGCCGCGCTATCGCGCACTCGGGCGCGCGGTCACGCGCCTCCGCAATGGCCCGGCGCACATCCGCATTCATGGCGAGGAGCCGCTGGCAATCGACAATGACGGCGTCATGCTCGAAGGGGCGAACACGTCGTTCCAGGTCCATCTGCGTGTCCCGGCCTCGCGGTTTGCCGACACCTACAACGCGGCGCAACTGGCCACGTTGGTGGCGGTTGCCATCGCGGGCAATTCTCCCGTGTTTCTCGATCACCTGCTGTGGGACGAGACACGAATCGCGGTCTTCAAGCAGAGTGTCGACGCGCGCAGCGCAAACGATCTGACGTGGCACCGGCCGGCTCGGGTGGCGTTCGGCCATGGCTGGGTGCGTAAAGGCGCACATGAGCTGTTCGCGGATGCTGTTCGGTTGCATCCGCCGATCTTCCCGGTGTGTGACGAAGAACATGTCGACGAGCCTGACGCGACGGTGCCACGCCTTGCGGAGCTGCGCCTGCATTAGGGTACCGTGTGGCGCTGGAATCGCGCGATTTACGACGCCAGCGGGAGCGGGCACCTGCGGATCGAGTATCGCGCGCTGCCGGGCGGCCCGACGATTCCCGACATGATGGCCAACGCCGCCTTCATGCTCGGACTGACGATGGGGCTGGCGGAGGAGATCGACGGGCTGCTGGACGGGATCCCGTTCAACCTGGCGGAGACGAGCTTCTACCGTGCGGCGCGCGACGGCATGGACGCGGTGTTGCTCTGGCCGAGTGCGTCGGGCGCGTCACCGCAGGAACGACACGTGCGCGAACTCGCGACCTCACTCCTCCCCGTGGCCGACCGCGGCCTGATCGCACTCGGCGTCGATGCGGCTGAGCGCAGCCGCTGCCTTGCGGTGATCGCCGATCGGATCGACGTCGCGCAAACCGGGGCACGCTGGCAGCGGGCGGCGTTGCACACATTGCGGCGCGGTCACGCACGCCGGAACGCACTGACGCAGCTGGTTGCGGAGTATGCCGCGCGGGCCGACACGCAGCAGCCGGTGCACACGTGGGCGGCGGTGGACTGACGCGGCGCTGACCACCATCAACCTGCGTGGTTCATGGACTTCCTTGGCCGGCCACCCTTTTTCCCATTCTCCCGCGCGGCGATCGCCTTGGCGCGCGAACGAACGGCGCCTCCCGCGGAGCCAGCGGCCCGCATGAAGGTGTGCGGGCCAAGAATCAGCCTGGCCAGTGCGACGACACTGACATCCACATCAAGCGCATCCCAGCAGAGCCCGACTCCGGCCGGGCCGACTGTCACCGCGCGGAGGTCCGTACCTTTGGCATTGGCAAGCCCCGGGATCATCGCGACGGGAATCGAGAACGCGGCGCCATTGGTGAGCACGACTGTCACCGTGCGCGCACTGGTGCTGTAGCTCGCAGTCCGCGCGTGAGGCCTCGTGCGCAGAGAGCGCGCCGCGCGAGTGCGTGCGGCCGAAATCTCCTTCTGCTGCTCCCGCGAAATGTCAGCCGAGTGGGCCATGCAGTCTCTCCCATGCCTGTAGCAGTTCATGCGCGTGGCGATGTACGAGTTCGAGTGCACGCACGATGTCTCTGTCCTTCATGTCGTAGGCCTCCCAGACCACCGGGGGAGCGCCGTCACGCCCGATCCTGATCACCGGCACCCCCGTCGGCCCATGTTCGACGTGTGCGTGCGGTGGGGGATGCTCACGCGGCGGCCCAAAGATCTTGAGCCGAAAACGACCATCGACGACGATGACTGGCACGGAAGAATAACCTGAGCGTTGGGTTCTGCAAAGAGGGTCGGCGGTTGCTGCCCATCCTCAAAGCCACCACGCTACGGTCAGCAGGAGGCACACCACGCGCCGCAGTCATCGCATCAGAGATTCCGTCGCTGCAGTTCAGCCACTGCAAAGGCGCACGCCCGCGCCGTCAGCGCCATGTATGTGAGCGATGGATTCTGGCAGCTGCTCGACGTCATGCACGCCCCATCGGTGACGAACAGATTCAGGGCGTCCCACGCCTGATTGTGCCCGTTCAGCACCGAGGTCCTCGGGTCGCGACCCATGCGTGCGGTGCCCATTTCATGGTTGGCGTTCCCGGGCGTGCTGGGCCCATGCGTGTGCGCGCGAATGTCCCGCGCACCAGCGGCATCGAGCAGCTCGGATGCGGTCACGTTCATATCCCGATGGATGGCGAGTTCGTTGTCGCTCCACCGCGCCTCGATATGCAGCGACGGCACTCCCCAGCGATCCTTGAGCGTGGGGTGCACCGTGGCACGATTCGACTCGTGCGGGAGCATCTCGCCGTAGCCGTTGAACGTCATGCTCCACGGGCCGAGCTGCGTGAGGCGCTCCTTGAACGCCAGTCCGAGGCCAGGCGCGCGTGTTGCCGAGGCCCATCCGCCACGACCAGCGCCCCCCTGAAACCCGTAGCCACGAATGAAATCGGGGTGCTTCGCGGCAACGTTCCGGAATCGCGGCACATAAATTCCGTTCGGACGCTCTCCGATCACGCGTCGATCGGTGAACCCGTCGATCGTCCCGGTGGCACCGCCCCACTTGATGTGATCCATCAGATTCCGGCCGACCTGATCACTCGAATTGGCCAGTCCGTTTGGGAAGGATGGCGAGGTGGTGTTGAGCAGCAGGCGTGCGCTCTCGATGGCTGAGGCACAGAGAAAGACAATGCGCGCCGAGTAGCGGTGCTCCGCCCCCGTCTGCGCATCGATCACACGTACAGCGGAGATGCGCTTCCGCGTTGGATCGAAGTCGAGCGCACGCACGATGCTGTGCGGGCGCAGCGTCAGGCGACCGGTGGCCTGCGCCGCAGGCAGCGTGGAGTTGATGCTGCTGAAGTACGACCGGGTGGAGCAGCCGCGCTGACACGGCCCACAGTAGTGGCACGGGGCCCGACCGTTGTGCAGCGCAGTCAATACCGCCACCCGTCCGATGGTCATCACGCGTTCGCGTCCATAGCGTGCGGCGATCCTGTCGCGCACCTGCGCCTCGACGCAGTTGAGCGCCATCGGCGGCAGGAATGCACCATCCGGCAGCTGCGCGAGTTGTTCCGCCTGCCCGGAGACGCCGATGAACCGCTCGACACGATCGTACCACGGTGCAAGATCGGCGTAGCGAATGGGCCAATCCACGGCGATGCCATCGCGCAGGTTGGCCTCGAAGTCGAGATCACTCATGCGATAGACCTGGCGACCCCAGATCACCGACTTGCCGCCCATCTGCCGCGCGCGGAACCAGTCGAAACGCTTGTCATCCGGCGTGCTGAACGGATTGTCGACATCGTCGGTCCAGAACCGATGGCTGATCTCGTCGAAGCTCACGGATCGCTTCTGCATTGATTGGCGCGCCTCGATCACGCGCCGGTCGCCCAGACCGCGAAACGGCATGTCGAATGGTTGCACATGCTCGCGTGAATCCGCTTCCGGCGTCAGCGATCGACCGGCTTCGAGGACGAGCGTGCGCAGACCACGCTGCGTCAGTTCCTTCGCCGCCCAGCCCCCGGTCATGCCGGAGCCGATGACGATGGCATCGTACACCGGCGCGATGTCGCTCGTCATGAGCGAACCTGTGCGTTGCCGTCATAACGCATTGGCATCGGGTAGCTGTGCAGCGTCTCCCGCATGCCGACTTCGGAGGTGCAGTAACCCCAGACGGTGAGATACTTGAGCATGGCGAACCAGTGGTCGTTGGCCGCCGCGTCGGACGTCGATCGCAGGGCTGTCACCTCCGCGTCGAAAAACTCGAGCAGCGCGATCTGCTGGGCGGGTGTGCCGTTCATGAACTTCGCGTCGAATCGGTTCACGCTGCGCGCATCCAGTTCGGCGACGCCGCGCAGAAATCGCGCCCGATCCGCAGCGGGATACCAGCCGTCCAGCATCGTGTCGATGAACGCCGTCACGTTCGCCTGCGTCGCGCCCGGCGTGGCGCTGGCAGGAATGATGTGCTCGGCGGCGATCATGACCGTCATCGCTGCGTGTGCATCAAGAAACTTCAGGCGTCCAACATCGGCGGCGGTTACGCGATGGGCATCGCGACCCAATGCCAGCAAGTGCGTCGCCGACAGGCGGTTGACCGCTGTCAGACCACCGGCCGCCACCATCCATTGCAGCAGCTCGCGCCGGTCCACGGCTATGCCTCGCCCTTCGGGTAGACGGTCTTTCCACCCGTCACAGTGCGCACGACCTTGATGTCCTTGATCGTGTCAGGATCCACATCATGCGGGTCCTTCTCGAGCATCACGAAGTCGGCCAGCTTGCCGGCGGTGATCGACCCCTTCACCTGCTCCTCGTACGACGCGTAGGCACCGTGCTGCGTGGCGATCATCAGTGCCTGATCGACCGTGACCCGCTGGTTCGCTCCCCACACCTTCCCGCGGAAGTCGCGACGCGTGACCATCGACTGCAACGCCATCAGCGGCTCGAACGGGCCAGGCCCGTAGTCACTCGCGCCAGGCACCCTGATGCCGGCATCGAGGAACGACTTGTGCGCGAACATCGACTGCATCTTCTCGTCGCCGTAGCGCTCCCACTTTTCGCCATGGTAGTAGACGTAGGTCCAGAACGGCGTAGGAATTGAGCCGGTCTTCGCAATGCGCGCGATCAGTGATGGATTGATAAGCGAACAGTGCTCGATGCGATGACGCCGATCGGGGAGCGGCCACTGCGCCAGCGCACGCTCGTAGGCCTTGAGCACCATGTCGATCGTCACGTCGCCGTTGGCGTGGATGCCGAGCTGCCACCCCTTGCTGTGCGCGTCATCGACCGCTTCGTGAATTTCCTGCTGTGACATCGTCAGAATGCCGTAGTCCGTCGTCCCGACGAACGGAGTGCTCATGCGCATGGTGCGCTCCGACGCCGATCCATCGGCCGCGTACTTCACGCCACCGACGCGCACCCACTCATCACCAAAACCGGTACGCACGCCCGCGTCACGCAGCAGCGGGAACGCCTTGCCCCGGATCATGAGGTAGGCGCGATGCCGCAGTTCGCCTGCAGCGCGAACATCCTCATAGGCACGGATGTTGTCGACGCCAGCACTCAGGTCGTGGACCGTGGTGAGTCCTGCCGCAGTGTAGAGACCCGAAATGTGGGCCATGCCGCGGCGCGATCGCTCGCGTTCCTGTTCCGGGGTGAACACTTCACGCTTGCCGACGTTGTCGAAGACGTCGAGTGCCAGCTCGGCCACCCAACCATTCGGTGTGCCATCAGCATCGCGGAAGAATCGTCCGCCGGTGGGATCGGGGGTGTCCTTCGTGATCCCGGCCAACGCAAATGCCTGAGAGTTGTACCACCCCGTGTGTCCGCCGCGATGATGCACACCGACCGGATGATTCGGCGCCACCTCGTCCAGATCGCGCCGGTGCAGCGGCCGCCCGTCGGTGAGCTTGGTGTCATCGAACATGTAGGCATCCACCCAGAAGCCGGGCGGAGTGGTGGCCACCTTCTTTGCGATGGCCGCCTTCAGCGCCCCGATGCTGCGCAGGTTCGCATCCACGTCGAACAACTCGGTCACACCGCTCGGATGGTTGTGCGTGTCGATGAAACCCGGCACCACCGTCATGCGGGCCGCATCGATGACCCGGGTCCGCCGCGAGGCGAGATTGCGGATGTCCGCGTTGCTGCCGACCGCCAGAAACCGCCCTTCGCGCACCGCAAATGCCTGGGCACGGGGTCGCGCCGGATCGCTGGTGAGGACGCGGGCATTGACGACGATCAGATCAGCCTCGATCCCTGCACCGCGCTGCGCCATCGCTGGCAGCCCGAGTGTACCGGCGGACGCCCGGACCGACCGGGGCACCATCGCCGCGCCAGTCATCAGCGCACTCAATCGGAGAAAGTCCTTTCGGCTGATGCTGCCCATGTTCGGCACCCATCCAGGAGAAAAGTGGCAGAAACGCGGCGGGCAACCAGATTACCCGCCAGAGTCGAGCAGACGCTGGCCAACACTTTGTGCAAGAGGAACCTGCATGGTGATCCGTTCGCGCACCACCCGTCTCGCAGCTGCGCTGGCACTGGTGCCCGTCATGGCCACCGCGCAGGGTCGATCCGCCGCGGCAGCCACCGCCGACTGGCCACGCGCCACGCCGACCGCCGTCGGATTCAACGCCGCGGTCCTCGACTCGCTGGATGCAGAGATCAAGGCTGGCCAGTATGGCTTCGTCGATCGCATGCTGGTGATCAGGCATGGCAAAATTGCCTTCGATGGGCGCTACCCGCAGGACTATGACAAGGCGTACGGCGATTCGATGCGTGTCCCCAACGCGCTCAACGCGCATGACATGACCGGGCCGTACAACTACTTCAACCCGTGGTGGCATCCGTTCTACCAGCGGGGCGATCTGCACTCGCTGCAGTCTGTCACAAAGACCGTCGCGTCCGTCGTCATCGGGGTGGCAGTCACCCGCGGTGATTTTCCGTCGATCGATACACCCGTGCTCACGTTCTTCGACACCACCAAGGTGCGGAACATCGACGATCGCAAACGGCGCATGACGGTGCGGCACCTGCTCACCATGACCGGTGGGATCGACTGGAACGAGAATCTGCCGTACATAGACCCGAACAACACCGCCAGCGGCCTGGAGGCGAGCCCCGACTGGGTGCAGTACACGATCAACCGGCCGATGATGCGTGAACCCGGCACCCTGTTCAACTACAGCAGTGGCGAGAGCGCGGTGCTGGCATACGTCTTCAGTCAGGCCACCGGCATGGACCTCGAGGAGTATGCCGCGCGCCATCTCTTCTCGCCGATCGGCATCAGGCGGTGGTTCTGGAAGCGCACCCCCTCGGGATCACTGGACACCGAGGGTGGCCTCTATCTCGACGCCGCCGATCTCGCACGGATCTGGTATCTGTACACGGAGGGCGGTGTGTGGCACGGCACACGCGTGGTCAGTGCCGATTGGGTCAAGCTCTCTGTTTCCCCGTTGATCCCGGTCGGAACGTCGGCCACGGGTCCGATGTATGGGCTCAAATGGTGGCTGTACCGCGATCCGATCGATGCCACGAAATTCATCTGGTCCGGCTCCGGCTTTGGCGGACAGTTCCCGATGGCGTTTCCGGAGCTGGATCTGGTGGTGGTGTTCAATTCGTGGAGCATCCTGCCGGGACAGAAGGGTATTCCACTGCGCCGGATGCATACGCGGCTCGCCAAGGCGGTGACTGGCCAGTAGGGGCGCGTGCCGACTTCGCTACGCGACTACACTGTGGCCATGCGCGACTTCCTCAATCCCGAGCTCAGCCTCCTCGCCTTCCAGCGGCGCGTGCTCGCGATGGCCGAAGATCGTACCACGCCATTGCTCGAACGCCTGCGCTTCCTCGGCATCGTCAGCAGTAACATCGACGAGCTGTACATGGTCCGGATGGCCGAGTTGCGCCTGGCTGCACTCGACAAGGCGGTCGCGCGACAGACTGACCATGGCGACGGGCTCTCGGCGAGCGATCGCCTGCACGCCGTCGAACGCGAGATCGAGGCGATTCTCGCTGCACAGTCGCAGTGTGCGGCCGAGTGTTTGCGCGATGCCGAGGCGTACGGCGTGCGCCTGCTGACATGGGCCTCACTCTCCGACGCCGAACAGAGCGCGCTGCGCACACGGTACCTCGAAGAAATCCACCCCGATCTCTCGCCGTTCGCCATCACGCTCAGTCCCGGCGTGCCGCTGCCGCACCTGCCGCACCTCGGCCTGTTCGTGGCGATCGTCTACCGCGCGCACGGTGCCGATCGCACGCATCTCGCAGAGCACGAGTTGCCGCGCGATGTGCCGCGGCTGCTGGAGGTTCCCGGGCGTGCGGGGGCGGTGATCGCGATCGAGGAGGTGCTTCGGGCCAACGCGCACCTGCTGTACCCGAATGCGGTGGTCGAAGGGGTGTATCTCTTCCGCGTGACCCGCGGCGGCGATCTGCATCTGCAGCACGATCAGGCGAGCGATCTGCTGGATGCGGTCTCCGATGCCACGGCTCGACGGCCGCACAATCCAGCGGTGCGGGTGGAAGTCGAGGCGAGCATGCCGGCGGCCGTCAGTGCGCTGATTCTCGACAACCTGCACCGCGATGCGCTCGGCCGTGAGATGGCAATCACCGTCGATACGGTGCAGGCAGTGGATGGCCTGCTGGACCTGCGCTGTCTGGCGGCACTGCCGCTGCCGACCGACGCGGCGCTGGAGTATCCCCCGCTGCTCGCGCGCGCGGTGGTTCCCGCGGAGGCGTCGATGCTGGAAGCGATTCGCGCCGGTGACATACTGGTGCACCATCCCTTCGAATCGTTTGACGCTACCGTCGTGCGCTTCTTCGCGGAGGCGGCGGCTGATCCGCAGGTGACGGCAATCCGCACCACGTTGTATCGCGTCGGGAATCCATCACCAGTCGTCGAAGCGCTGCTTGCCGCAGCACGCGCGGGCAAGCGCGTGTTTGCACTGGTCGAACTGCAGGCCCGCTTCGACGAGGAGCACAACGTGCAGTGGGCTCGTGCGCTCGAGAAGGCGGGCGGGCGCGTGGTGTACGGACTGGCCGGGCTGAAGGTGCACGCCAAGGTGGCGCTGGTGGAACGGCAGGAAGGCGAGCGGCTGGTACGCTACGCCCACGTCGGCAGCGGGAACTACAACCCGCGTTCAGGGCGACAGTACACCGACCTCAGTCTCTTCTCGTCGCGCGTCGACCTCACGACGGACGTCACGATGCTGCTCGATGCACTCGCCAGCGCGGCATATCCGTCCGATGGCCTTACGCACGGCTCGCTGGTGGCGCCAGCGCAACTGCTGCCGGCGCTGCTGGCCTGCATCGATCGCGAAGCCCGACACGCACAGGCGGGTCGGACCGCCACGATCACGATCAAGGTCAACGCGCTGGCCGACCGCGAAGTCGTGGAAGCGCTCTATCGTGCGGCGCAGAGCGGAGTGCGGATCGACCTGGTGGTGCGTGGCATCTGCGCACTGCGGCCGGCGCTGGCCGGTCTGTCCGAGGGCATCCGCGTCGTCTCGGTCGTCGGGCGGTTTCTCGAACACTCCCGCATCTATCGCTTCGGGAATGGCGGTGATCCGGAGTACCTGATCGGTTCCGCCGACCTCCGGCCGCGCAACCTGCGCCGGCGGGTGGAAATCCTGGTGCCGGTAGTCGATGCAGGCAACCGGGCTCGCCTCGACGATATTCTGGCGCGGTATCTGGACGACGGCGCGGTATGGGAGCTCGACGCCCTGGGCGGCTACGTCAGGCGGTCGAATGGCGCGCCTCTCGCACAGGCCACGTTTGCCGAGGCCTTTCCGGTGACCTGATGGGGATGCGAGCTTTGCAATTCGTGCTCCGCGCCTTCGCCAGCACGGCCCCCTTGGCCCACCGCCCGCTGTCATGAAACGCCATATCCTGCTCTACGGGCTTCTGGCCGGCGTGCTGATCGTGGTGCTCAGGCTGATCGAATACCGCTATCTCATCGCCACCCGGTCGGTCGAGATCTATGGCGGCCTGATTGCGGCCGTGTTCGCGGCCCTCGGGATCTGGCTCGGCGTGACCCTGACCGGCCGGCCCGAGCGGGTGGTCGTCAAGGAAGTCTCCGTTCCGGCCGCCTCGACCTTCGTGGCCGACCCGGCGCGACGTGAAGCCCTCGGAATCACCAAGCGTGAGCTCGAGATTCTCGAGCTGATGGCGGCTGGCATGAGCAACAAGGAGATCGCCGACCACATCTTCGTCAGCGAGAACACCGTCAAGACGCACGCCAGCCGGCTCTTCGAGAAGCTGGGCGCGCGGCGGCGGATGCAGGCCATCAACACCGCGAAAGGCTCCGGCTTGATCCCGTAGTCCACTAACGTCATCCAAAGGGATGATTTTGGCCGCCACGCCCGAAAATCATACCAAAGGGTGACTGTGCACGGACCGCTGACCCAGTAGCCTGGCCGTCACTTACCCCAGCCTGAGGTGTGCACATGAGGAAGATCGTGGTCCGGTTCGGTCTGTTCGCTGGCGGCGCGGTGTCGCTGCTGATGCTGGTAACGATGGGTATCGGCAAACTGTCGGGTTCTGTGCCAAGTGGCGGTATTGGCATGGCGATTGGCTATGCCACGATGGTCCTGTCCTTCGTGTTCGTGTACTTCGGTGTCCGGTCGTACCGGGACACGGTCAAGGGAGGCCGGGTGCAATTCTGGCCGGCTTTCGGCGTCGGACTGCTGATCTCGCTGATCGCCATGGCCTGCTACTCGGCCACCTGGCAGGTGGTCTACAAGACCATGCTGCCGGACTACGCGGAGAAGTACGCTGCGGAGGCAGTGAAGCAGGCGGAGGCGAAGGGCGCGTCGCCGGCAGAAGTGGAGAAGACGCGGCAGGAGATGGCGAAGTTCGTGATCCAATACAAGAACCCGTTCTACAACTTTGCGATCACGCTGCTGGAACCGAGCCCGATCGCCCTGCTGGTCTCGCTGATCAGCGCCGGCGTGCTGTCGCGGCGGCGGCGGGAACCACTGTCCACACTGGGCACTGCAGTGTCCTGAATCTGGGATTGCGGGGGAGTCACAAACGGCGTAAGTCATTGCCCCACAATGAATTCCGTCAGGGTACGGCTTATGCAATTCTTCCGCTCGACAGGACCGTTCCTGTCTCTTTCCGGAGTGGCACCATGATCCGTCGAGCGTTCACGTTGTTCTCCGCCATCACGCTGGTTGCGCTCGCGCACGCGACGCCGGCCATGGCCCAGGAAAGCCGCCCGTGGTACAGCACAGAAAATGAAGAGGATGGGTTTTCGGGCGAGGAGCTCGACAACCTCGTCGGCTCCATTGCGCTGTACCCGGACGCGCTGCTCGCGCAGGTGCTGGTGGCGGCAACCTTCCCCGACCAGATCGAGGAGGCGGCGCGGTACGTGCGCGCCAATGGCACGAACGGACTCGATGACCAGCCGTGGGACATCAGTGTGAAGGCGGTCGCGCACTACGCGTCGGCCATCAACATGATGGCCGACAAAATCGACTGGACGGCCGCACTCGGCCGCGCATACGCGTCACAGTCGAGTGATGTCATGGCTGCCGTGCAGCGCTTGCGTGAGATGGCCGACAGCCAAGGCAACCTGCAATCGACGGCGGAGCAATCGGTCGTCCGTGACGACCGAAACTACATCATCACACCGACACAGACGCGTGTGATCTACGTGCCGGTCTACGACCCGTATGTCGTCTACACGCGCCCGGTGTTCGGCGCTGGCTTTTCGAGCCGCTTCTGGTCATTCGGCGTCGGATTCCCGATTGGCGGGTGGCTGTCCTATGATTTCAACTGGCGCTCACGCTCGGTCTACTACGACGGCTGGAACGTGGGGTACTTCGGCAATGCCGGCGGATGGCGCGGACGGTCGCGTCCATACATCCAGATCACCAACGTCTACGTGCACCCGCGGTATCGCGCGGTGTACTGGAATCGCGATGTCTTCCGCCGGCGCGTGGTGTACAGCAACATCGATCGATATCCTGGTGTGCACCGTGACACGCGTTTCGGTCGTCGTGACCGCGCGTATGTCGACCCGTGGGGTCGCGGCCGGAATGGCGGTCAATACGACGGACGCTACGACGGTGGCCGTCGCGACATCCCCGATCGCCGACGTGACGATGGGCGCGACTGGCGGAACGACAATCGCCGCAACGACAATCGCCGCGACGACGTCAACCGCAATCTGCCGATCCGCACGGACGACTGGAATCGCACGCGTGACAATCGGTCGGCATCGCAGCCTGACAACAATCGCGGTGGCTGGGGCCGGGATGTGAACCGCAGTGGTTCGTGGGGTCGTGATGGTGATCGCGGCCGCGAAGTGGGTGATGGTCGTGGTGGTTCGCTGGGTCGCGACGGCGGAACGGGCCGGCAGATCGGCGACGGCCGCGGCGGTTCGCTCGGCCGGGACGACAATGCTCGCGGCAACGATCGTGGCGGCAATGATCGCGGTGGTAACGATCGTGGCCGCGATGACTCGCGGTCGAACGATCGGGGTCGCTCGCAGGAAGTCGCACGGGGCCCGTGGCAACGGAATGAGCAGCCGATGATCAACCCTCGTCGTGCGGAGCCACAGCAGGCGCAGGCGCCGCAGGACGGCAGGAACAACGGCAACAACGGCAACAACGGCAACAACGGGCGCGGACGTGGTGGACAGGGCGGGCCCGATCGTCAGGCACGCGAGCGGCCGAACTTCTAGAACACGCGGAGCGCAGTTCGATTGCTGCAGATCCCGGGGTGTCACGTGGCAACGTGGCACCCCGTTTTGCATCCGACTGGTGCGAAACACCGCGCGCCGACCGTCAGATCTTTCGGCGGGCTCTGGTCAGCGCACGATCGAGCGCGTTCGAGAACGCCTGCTTGTCCTTCGATCCGTAACTCGCGTGTCCACCGGTTTCGACGCCGGTGCTACGCAATCCTTCCATGAAGTTGCGGACAGACAGGCGCTCACCGATCGTTTCGGTGGTGTACTCCTCGCCGCGAGGATCGATCACGATCACCCCTTTCGGCACGAGCAGCGCCGCCAGCGGGATATCAGCGGTCACCGCGACATCGCCCAACGCGGCATGTTCGGCGATGTAGAGGTCGGCGACGTCGGGGCCGCCATCCACGCGCACGGCACGCAGGTGCGGATAGCCGACCGGCAGCTGCAGCCGCATGTTCGCCACCAGCACGGTCTCGAGCGCGAGCCGCTCCGAGGCGCGGTAGCAGACTTCCTTGACGTCACGGGGCGCAGCGTCGGCGTCGAGCCAGAGTTTCATGCCGTCAGGCTACGCGATCGGGGCGCGCGGCGCGACGTCCAGTGCAAAACGGCGCGCACTCGCGCCCCTGGGTAGGGAGCGCGAGTGCGAATGGTTTGCCGTCCCCGCGCCACCCTATTGCATCGGCGCGACGGTGTCCGAGGACCGCTCGACTCGTGAGCGGCCCTCGGGTTGGATCAGAACCCGCTGACGTTCAAGCGCCCGCCGGTGAGCGTCTTGCCAGCCAGCGACGCCGTCGGCACCGCGCTCGAGAGAATGGCCGCCTTGATCTGCGCCGCGGTCGACCCTGGGTGCGTGGCCGCGTACAATGCCGCTGCACCGGACACATGCGGCGTTGCCATCGACGTGCCGTTGTAGCTGGCATACCCCGACGTGACGTTGCGACGGCTGCCCGTCGGGACCGTCGAGAAGATGCCGCTGCCCGGCGCACCGATGTCGATCGTGGTGGAGCCGTAGTTCGAGAAGGAACTGATCGCGCCCGTGCTGGTGATCGATGCCACCGAGATCACGTTGGCATTCGGATACTCAGCTGGATAACACGACGACGTTTCGCAGTTCAGCGTGCTGTTGCCCGCAGCGGCGATGAACAACACGCCGGCGCTATTGGCACGTTCGATGGCATCCTGCAGCGCCTGCGAGAACCCACCACCACCCCACGAATTGTTGGTGGCCACGACGTTCAGCCCGCGCAGCTTGAGGTTCGTGAAGTAGTCGATCGCCTTGATGGCGTTGGCGGTGGTGCCGCCCGTGCTACCGAGGAACTTGGCGCTGAGCAGGCGGATGCCGCTCCAGCACATGCCAGCGACGCCGGTCGCGTTGCCTCCAACGGCGCCGATGGTCCCGGCCACGTGCGTGCCATGATCATCGTTCAATCCATCGAACACCGACGCGTTGTTGGACGCAAAGTCCCAGCCGTATACATCGTCCCTCAGTCCGTTGCCGTCGTCGTCCACGCCGTTGCCAGGTGTTTCGAACGGATTGGTACCGGCGTTGCCCGCGATATCGGTGTGTGTGTACATGTAGCCTTCGTCGATGATGCCGACATACACACCGCTGCAGTTGGTCTTGTTGTTGCCCCACGCCGTGACGGCCTGGCTTCCGAAGCCGGTGTCCATGCCCCACAGCTGGCCGCTCGTCACATACGGATCGTTGGCGACGGCTTCATGCTGATAGATCCAGTTTGGCTCGGCGTACTCCACGTCCGGATCATCGCGCAGAGAGGCGACGGCTGCGGTCACGTCCATGCTGGTGCTGAGCAACTCGACCCCGTCCGCGTCGCCACGACGGCGCATTGCCGCAGTGAGAATCCGTTCCCGAATCGATGCACGCGCGGCACGCATGCCACGAGCCCGGGCAAGCGTGGTGGCGCCGCTGCGGAACTTGACGATCAGCTCACCCGCGACGAATTCCGCTGGCCCGCTCTGGACCCGGGCCGAGACTTCCGGCAGCACCGTGTCGTCCGGCGTTACAGACGCGGACGTCGTTTGCTCGGACGAACAGGCGGTGAGCAGCGCAATACCTGCCAGCGCGGCAGCACGACGCATGGCGACGTGGTTCGGCTTCCAGTGCACACTCGACATCGGCAACTCCAGTTCCTGGGGGAGACCAAACTGCGGGTGGGTACGATCGAACTTCCCCCGCAAGCAATGGGCCGTCAAGTATTTGGCATCACGGGCTCGATATCGTCGCAAGCACTTCGGCATCCGCATCGAAGATCACGCGTTGTGGTGCTGCCGAGAGCGCCACGGGGACGGCCACGGTCACCGTCGATTGGGCTGGAATCGCGACCGGAACGCGCGTCGTGCGACCGCTGGCATCGGTGACATCGATTAAAAGCGTGAGACGATACGGCGCGCCCCTGTTGCCCTGTGCAACGGTCACCATCAACTGCTTCGCACGTGCATCCCAGCGCCAGGAGGGTCGCAGCTCTGCAACCCCAGGCCGGCGCATCCATTGCTCGAAGAACCAGTCGAGTGAACGCCCCGCAGTACGCTCGAACTGTGCCTGCAGGTCGCTTGTCATCGCATTGCCGTGACGATGCGCCACATAGTACGCGCGAATCCCATCGAAGAAAGCCGAGTCGCCGATCTCGCGCCGCAACATGTGGAGCACGAATCCCGCCTTCTGGTAGACATTGGAATTGAGCACGCGACTCACGTCGTCGAGCTGTTCGTTGATCACCGGCACCTCCCAGGTGATCTTCGCCTTGAGCACCTGCGACCGCATTGCGATGCGGTCGGCGATAAACGCGCTGTCGCCACGGGCGTGTTCGGTCCAGAGCGCCGCGAAGTAGGTGGCAAAGCCCTCCGACAACCAGACATGCGGCCACTCGTGTACCGTCACCGCATCGCCGAACCACTGGTGCGCGGTCTCGTGCGCGATCAGCCCCTCGCTGGGGCTTCCCTGCCGGAACAGGCTCCCGGAGTAAAAGATGGCTGCGGCGTTCTCCATGCCACCGTACCGGGTGGATGATGCCACGTGTGCGAGTTTCTCGTACGGATAGGGGCCGGCCAGGCGCGAAAAGAGCGCGACGATCTCTCCGGCCCGCGCGAAGTTGCCTGGAACGAAGGCACGTTGCGCCGGTGTCGTCCACACCGACTGGCGCACGCACCCGGGCAGCTCACCAAGACCGCAGGCCGTGTCACCCAGTTCAACGACGGCGAACGGTGCCACTCCGATGACCATGATGGCGGTATAGATCGGCCGCAGCGTTTTCCAGCGCGTGCGGACCATCGGTATCGGTGTGCGTCCGGACTCCGGCGTCTCCTCGAGCAGCGTACCATTGGCAATCACACGGTGCGTCGCCGGCGCCCGCACATCCCACTCAACCAGCGCCTTGTCGCTCGGATGGTCGACCACCGCCAGCCACTGCCGGGCGCGATTGGGGAAGTTGTCGCCAAACGCGGTCCAGCCTCCGGAGTCGCGGCGGATGATCAATCCATCGGTCGGCGCCCCGTGGTAGAAGAGCGAGACGCTGATCGTGTCGCCGCTGCCATCCGGCAAGGCGATCCCGACCCGTTCACCCGTTCGGGTAGCCGTCACCGCTCTGGCGTTGACGCGCGCCGAGTCGACCCGCATCCCGGCCACGAGATCGAGTGACAGCGTGTTGAGCTGCGCCGACCGGCGGGCCGTGATCGTCGACACGAACCGCAACGTGTCGGGGAAAGCCGCCGCAGGAAAGTCGACCCGGAAGGCGTACTGCAACACGTCGACGCCGGGTTGCCGTGCGCCGGTGCGGCTGGCGGCGGGTTGCGCGTATGCCGGCGTCGCGGAGGCCACGCCAGTGACGAGCAGGATGCGGAGAACACGGAGTTGTCGCATGCGGGGAAAGCTGTCTGCGGACGGGGCTTGCGCAATCATTCTGCACCGTCGTTCTCCGGAGCCGCCGCCGATGGGCTGTGCTCGCCCTCCGGCGTCACGCATCTCCCGGACGCCGCGCATCGACGCGCCCGGTTGTCCGGCACCGTGCGTTCCGATACGATCCACGGCATCACCCTTTCAAGGTCACCATGGCTCCGTCACGCACACTCCCATTCCCGCTGGTTTCCGCATTCGCGCTCGTCGTCGGGGCGGCTGTTGCCCCGGCCGCTCGCGCCCAGCTCGCCACGGCACCGCTGCTGCCGCTTGGCCGGACGCAGGATGGAACGCTGTCGCGCACGGATCCCGCGCTCAACGAAAAAGGGCGCTTCCAGGTCTTTCGTCTCGAGGTGAAAGTCGGGCAGCGGTACGCCATCGTGATGCGTGCCGACGACTTCGATTCGTATCTGTCCGTCGCCCGTCAGGTCAATGGCCTCACCGATTATCTGGCCTCGGATGATGATGGCGCCGGTAACTCCAATGCGCGGCTGAAGTGGACGCCGAAAGTCGCTGGCACGTACTATCTCGTCGCCCAGTCCCTGAAGGATGATGGCGTCGGCAACTTCACCGTGCGACTCGACACGCTGCCCGCCGTGATCATCACACCACCAAAGATGGTCACGCTGGGCGCGCCGATGACGGGCGAGCTGGCGGAAACGGATCCGACGGTGGATGAGAAGGGCGCCTATTTC
>JANNVN010000084.1:0-5775 GCA_031414435.1 Gemmatimonadaceae bacterium | reverse complement strand
GCCTGCTTGGCCAGATCGCGCTTGATGTGTGGGCGTTGTGCATCGGGTACATCGGCGTGATGCACGGGGCCGTAGCCGCCGAGTGTGCGCGGGGTGTTGTCGATGAACGGGATGCGGCGGAGATCATCGTCGGTGGCGTTGCCGATGCCGGCCCGCAGGGCGGCGGCGGTGCTGCGGGCGCTGTAGCGATCGCTGACGGCGGCGAGGGCGTCACCCTGCTCGAGTGAAAAGCCGAGAATGCGCGCGGCATCACGCACCGCACTTCGGCCACGATAGGTGATCTGTTCGCAGACCATCGCGGCGTGCTCGCGACCGTAGCGTTCATACACGTACTGCAGCACACGTTCGCGCTCGCGGTGGGCGAAGTCGATGTCGATGTCGGGCGGTTCGCGGCGCTCCTCGCTGAGGAATCGTTCGAAGAGCAGCTCCATGCGAATCGGATCGACGGCGGTGATGCCGAGGCAGTAGCAGACGGCGGAGTTGGCGGCGGATCCACGTCCCTGGCAGAGGATGCCTTCGCGTCGGGAGAAACGCACGATGTCCCAGACGATCAGGAAGTATCCCGCCATGTCGAGGCGACGGATGATCTCCAGTTCGTGGGCGAGTTGTTTCTCCTGCGCCGGAGTGCGGGTGTGTCCCCAGCGTTCGGTGGCACCGGTTTCGACGAGTTGTGCGAGATAGTCATCCTCACTCACGCTAGGCGGCAGCGGAAAGCGCGGCAGCGATGGCTTCAGTTGACTGATCCGGAACTGGCACCGTTCGGCGATGACACGCGTGGCACGCAGCCCCGCTTCGTGGCCGAGCCAGCGTTTGGCGTGCAGCGCGGTGGACTTGAGATACCACTCGCCGTTGGGACGAAGCCGGGTGCCCATGGCATCGAGCGGCCGGCCGTGGCGGAGCGCGGTCAGTGCATCGTGTGTGGGGCGACCCTGCCGCGTGGCGTAATGCACGTTGTTGGTCACGACCCATGGCACACCGATGCGTCGTGCGATGGGAATGAGCTGACGGACGAGTGCGTGTTCCTCGGGCAGGCGGTGGTCCCAGACCTCGATCGCGAAGGCGTCATCGAAGAGATCACGCAACACACCGGCAACCCGATTGGCCTCGGCGACATCGCCGGCCGCCAGCGCCTGCGGAATGGCACCACGCGGGCAGCCGCTCAGTGCAAAGATGCCGTCGGTGTGTTGTGCCAGCAGTTCGAACGGCACCGAGGGCGCACCGCGCTCTGCCACATCCATGCGGGCACGGGTGATGAGGGTGCTGATATTGCCGTAGCCGATGCGCGAGGTGGCGAGCAGCGTGAGGTGCTGCAGTGCGCCGTCGGCCTGGACGGTGAGTTCAGCGCCGATGATGCCGGCGATACCGGCAGCGTCAGCGGCCTGAGCGAAGCGCACGGCGCCGCCCAGTTCATCGTGATCGGTGAGGGCGATGGCGGACTGTCCGGCGACGACGGCGCGTGCGACGAGTTCTTCCGGTGAGGATGCGCCGTCGAGCAGCGAGAAGGCGCTGTGACAGTGGAGCTCGACGTAATCGGCGCCGGTCATCGGAGACCTCGTGCGCTATATTCCTGTGCATGGACACCCCGCATACTCCGCGATCCGACGCCCTGCGGCTGACGCACGAGGCGCACAAGGCCGAGATTCTGTCGACGGCAGACACGATGTCTGGCGAGGAACTGGACACGTTGCCGTACGGCATGATCCAGCTCGACGCGACGGGCCGCATTCTCAAGTACAACGCGGTCGAGAGCCGCCTGGCGCAGCTGCCGCAGGCGACGACGATCGGGAAGAAGTTCTTCAGCGAAGTGGCGCCTTGCACGAAAGTCCAGCAGTTCTACGGGCAGTTCAAGGAAGGGGTGTTGCGCGAGGCGCTGGACACGACCTTCTCCTTCCACTTCGCGTTCAAGCAGAACCCGCGCGATGTGACGGTGCGGTTGTTCTACAGCAAGCGGACCCAGAGTGTGTGGGTGATGGTGTCGGATCGTGAAGGGAATCCGATCGGGTAGGCTTGCGGGGAGTTGGAGCGCCGGTGCAGGAACTGCAACGGCAACCGCAACCGCCTTAACGCAAAGGGGCAAAGGCGCGAAGGCGCAAAGGACTGCAGCGTTCGCGGTAACGGCAACGGCCTTGACGCAAAGGCGCAGAGATCGCAAAGGCGCAAGGAGTTCAGTCGCAAAGGGAACTGCAACGGCCTTGACGCAAAGGCGCAAAGATCGCAAAGGCGCAAAAGAATGCTTTGGGAACTGCAACTGCGAGAGCTGTTCCCATGAAGTTTCAGGTGCGCGATGCGCGTTGGGTTGCGGCCGTGGCTGGACCCTTTGCGCCTTTGCGATCTCTGCGCCTTTGCGTTCCAGTAGTTGCAGTTGCAGCCTCAACTGAACTCTTTGCGTCTTTGCGTCTTTGCGTCTTTGCCCCTTTGCGTTGAAGCAGTTGCAGTTTCCGTTGTCGTCGCTGTTTGCTGAGCCGCCAAGGAGATACCCCTCTGCGACATGCTGTCGTTGTCGGAGATCCTGGCGCTAGTCATACCACCCCTGCAGCACCCAGGACTCGGGGTCGTGGTAGATGAGCAGGGTGCCGACTTCGCGAGTGCGGAGATACCAGTAGTCACGCGCGAACGGCGTGCGCCACCAGGCACCGGTGAGGCGTTCGGGGCCGATGGATTCCTGCACGGTGAAGGTGTGGGTCTGCCAGATGCCGGCGATGGGACGGTGATCGGTGTCGCAGGTCACGCGTACGGGCTGCGGTGTTTCGAGCAGACGCAATGCCGCGGGTGCCGCCGTGCGATCAGTTGCAAACAGCGGCAGCCAGGCCCCGGTGTGTGTGGTCGGTGCGGCGTCATCGCTGCGTGTGGTGACGGCGTTCTGCGCCACCTTGAGTGCGGCGGCGAGTGCGGCATCGTCGCCATCCACCAGTTCGGCCCAGGCGCCGGCCTGCTCGGTGCGATGATCGTCGCGCAACACCGGGCGCATGACGGCATCGGGGCCGAGGGTACCGCGCAAGCGTTCGAGTGCAGCGAGGGCTGCGCCGGGATCACGCCAGCCCGCGTCGAGCAGGTCACCCTGTTCACCCGTGGCTGGCAGGGTGTTGGTGAGGGTGACGGTGACGCCGCAGATCGGTGCAACCAGTGTCCAATCGGAGAGCAGCGCTCGGCACCGTTCGAAGAGTGGTGCCACACGTGCCAGCGGATGCGCGGGACGCACCTCCCGTGTGATCGTCTCGGCCGGCGTGAGATCGTCACGTTTCTGGCGGCCGCCATCGAGATGCAGGGTGATCGCCACTGCACCGGCCGCGAGTCCGTCGCGCACCAGATCGCGGACGAGGGTGTCCAGCGCAGCGCGAACGAGGAAGAGTGCTGGCTCCATGGTGTCGCTTGATCCGCCCAACTCCGCTGTCACGCTGCGTTGCGCCTCGAGGCGGGCGAGGACGGGGCGGCGGGGGTCGTCGCCGTGGGCCAGGCGCCAGGCGCGGAGGCCTGAGTCGCCCCAGCGGCGTTCGATGTCGGCAACGGGGAGGCCGGCAAAGCCGCCCACGGTCTTGATGCCGAGTGCCTCGAGGGCGGCGACCAGTTCGTCGTCGAGGGGGAGGAAGGCAAGAGGGAGGGGGGCGAGAAAGGCTGCATCGCCGCCCGAGGGGATGCAGAAGGCGAGGGGCTGGCCGGCGGGCGGATGCTGCCAGGTGGCGGCGCGGGCGGCGGCACAGGAGTCGGCGATGGCGACGCGGGCGCGGGGGTGCCAGCGCTGGGCGATGGTGAGGAGTGTCTGGGCAAGGCGTCGCTCGCCGCCGATGGCATCGAAGCCCGTCGCGCCGACCCACCAGGTGCCGTTGCTGATGCCGGCGGGGGAGACGTGAGGGCTGGCCTGGATGAGCGCCGCCGTCGCCCGGGTAAGGGCACCGGTGATGGCGATGTCGTCCCACGGCAGGATGTCGAGTCGGGCGCAGCGGGCCTTGGCGGCGGTGACGGTCATGCCGGCGCGGACGCGAGCGTGGCCGGCGGCTGCGGTCACGGCGCGGAGTTTGTTGCCGTCGGCGAGGGCGAGGAGGCGGTCATCCCAGTGTTTTTTGTCGCCCTCAGCCGTGGGAAGGGGCTCGGGGGCGGCGAGGTCGAGGCCGAGTCCGAGCTGTTTTGGGCCTTGGCTGGCGCGCCAGACGGCGCCGATGGGGAATCGGGGGATACGGACACAGGCGACGCGCCAGAGGGACGGCATGGGGCGGGGGGCGGGCGCGGTGGGTGAGGTGTGGAGGTGACGGGCGGTGGCGGAGGGGTGCGGAGAGAGACGATACCGAACAAATACCGAAAATCAAGGAAGGCGACAGTGGTGGCGGGACCATGGTGTCTGACCGCTTGGCCACACGCAGTCGCTTTGACCTGCACGGAATTGGTGATGGTCGCCGCGAAGGGACGTGGTAGAGTGGGGCATGACCCGTCCTTCTCGTCCACCGAACACGATCCGTGAAGTGGCTACCAGTAGCTACATTCCGGATATGCGTACCGTTGGCATCAAGACCCTGAAAAATCGGCTCAGCGAGTATTTGCGACTCGTTGCTGCAGGCGAAACGATTCTGGTGACGGACCGTGATCGGGTCGTCGCCGAGTTGCGGCCGCCAGCGGTGACGCATCCGTGGTTGGCCGATCCACGTCTGGCCGACATGGTACGGCGCGGCGTGCTGACCTTGCCTGCAGGGACGGATGGGCCGCTTCCGCCGCGAATCCCGGTGATGAGCCTCGATGCGCTGCTGGCAGACCTCGATGAGAGTCGGGCTGACCGGTGATCTATCTCGACAGCTCCGTCGTGCTGGCGTATCTGTTGGTGGAGACCCAGAGGCCTGCCGACGAACTGTTCGGCGGACCGGTGGTGACCAGTCGACTCGTGGAGTACGAGGTCTGGAATCGGTTGCATGCCTACGGGAAGGCGCTGACGCACGGCGTGGCTACCCGCGCGTTGCTTGCCAGGATTGCGATCCTCGAGCTCACACCAGATGTGCTCGCGCGTGCAGTGGATCCATTTCCGCTACCGGTCCGCACGCTCGATGGATTGCATCTCGCGTCGATCGAGTACTTGCGCAGTGATCGTCAGCCGGTCGCCCTGGCGACGTACGACCGGCGGATGCAGACGGCTGCCGTGGCGATGGGCATCCCCCTGGTCGCGCTGTGACTCGGCGAGGTGTCGCCCGGTTGGCAGCGCGGTGACGACTGCGTCTGGTAAATCGTGTTGGGGTGCCCCCCCCCCGTCGCGCTGCCGTCGAACTACCGCACACAGAGGATGCAATGCGCCCACGATACACCACACTGGCAGTGCTGCTCGGACTCTCGCTCGCTGCCTGCAGGACATCGCCGTATCTGCGCCGCAACGATGGCGCCCCGACGCACGAGATCCGTCTCGTGAACAACTGCCGGCCGGTGACGGCGTGGGTCTATCTGGATGATGAGTTCGACAGCCGTGGGGTCAGCGACGTGAAGGCGCGCCGCGTCGATCCAGGCAAGCCGGTGATCGTCCGACTCTCGGAAGGCATGCACGACTTCGTCGCCGAGTTCCGCGAGTCGGGTCGGACGAACACGGTCAAGGACCGGTTCCGCGTGACCGCGGCCGAGTCGCTGCGGCTCTGCGAGAACTGACGCGGCGGCGGCGTCAGTTCGCCGGTGGCAGAGGTACCGTCACATCCAGCACCGCCGTCTCGATCGCCCGCCCCACGCGCCGCACCTGCACGAATACGCGATACGAACCCGCTGACGGAAACGCGACAGGAAACGACACATCGCCTGTCGCGGCCACGGCAG
>JANNVN010000083.1:0-12993 GCA_031414435.1 Gemmatimonadaceae bacterium | reverse complement strand
GGAGCACGCCGGACTCGCAGCGCAGATCCTCAAGGATCCATACCACTTCGACTTTCTCGGACTGGGCGAAGAGGCCCACGAGCGCGACATCGAGCTCGCCCTGATGCGCCACATCACCCGGTTCCTTCTCGAGCTGGGCGCGGGGTTCGCCTTTCTGGGCCGTCAGGTGCGGCTCGAAGTGGGCGGCGACGAGTTCTTCATCGATCTGCTCTTCTACCACACACGCCTCAAGTGCCACGTCGTGGTGGAACTCAAGGCGAGCGCGTTCAAGCCGGAACATGCAGGGCAGCTGAATTTCTACCTGAGTGCCATCGATGCCCAGATGAAGGCCGCAGACGACCGCCCCACGATTGGCCTGCTGCTCTGTCGGTCGCAGAACCGGTTGGTGGCCGAGTACGCGCTCTCGGGCATCGACAAGCCCATCGGAGTGGCGGAGTATCAGTTGGTGCGGTCCCTCCCCGAGCCGCTGGACACGAACCTGCCGAGCATCGAGGAGATCGAGACCGCGCTGTCGAGAGACCTCGCCGCCGACGATCAGTATTCGACCGATGGCGGCCGATCCTGAACCCCTCGCCGATCCGGCGGCAAGCACTCGGCCCGCCCGCCGGTTCGCCGGTACTCGCCGATACTCACGGAGATCAGCCTCCCCGATCCACCCCGCCCCCCGTACCTTGAACCATGCCTCAGTCCCCCAAACCGGGCTCTGCCCGAAAAGGCTGGCTCATTCCCATCGGCGGGAAACTGACCGACGCTTCCATCCTCGCCCGATTCGTCGAGCTCTGTGGACGGCGCAATCCGGTCATCGCCATCCTCCCCACGGCGTCCGAAGAGTCGGACATGGGCGCCTGGTACGAGAAGCAGTTCGCCAAGCACGGCGTCAAATACGCCCGCGCCCTCAACTTCCAGCGCCGCTCCGACTGCGATGACCGCGACTGGGTCAGCCAGCTCGAGGACGCCGACGGCGTCTTCATCACCGGCGGCAACCAGCTCCGCCTGACCACCATCATGGGTGGCACCCCGGCGGCGAAAATCCTCCATGATCGGTTCTACGCCGGTATGCCCGTCGCAGGCACCAGTGCGGGCGCTGCAGTGATGTCCGCCCACATGATCGCCGGCGGCGAGGAAGGCCCGACGCCACGCGCGGGTATGGTCACCATGGCGCCAGGCTTCGGCCTCACGCGCGACATCGTCATCGATCAGCACTTCCGCCAGCGTGATCGCCTCGGTCGACTGCTTACCGCACTCTCCTACAACCCGGCCCTCCTCGGCCTGGGTGTGGATGAAGACACCGCCGCCTTCATCAGCCCCGATGACGACATCGATGTCATGGGTACCAGCGCGGTCACGGTGATCGACACGGCCGAGTGCGAGTTCTCCTCGATGCACGCCGCCGAGCCGCAGGACACCATCACGCTGATCGGCATCCGCATGCACCAGCTCGCGGAAGGCGCTGGCTACAACCTCCGCACCCGCAAAGCGCACGGCAAGAACGTCGTCACGCTTCAGCATACGACTCCAGCCGAATGAAGACCACCGCATGAAGATTCTCGATCGCAACGTCTACGTCGGGCCCAGCCACTACGCCCACTTCCCGGTCATCCGACTCGAGGTGGATCTCGGTGAACTGGAGAACTGGCCGACGATGCGATTGGGACACCCGTTCATCAACACTCTCGTCGAACGCCTGCCGGGCCTGAAAGAACATGGCTGCAGCTACGGCGAACCGGGCGGATTCATCCGACGCATGACCGAAGACGAAGGCACCTGGCTCGGCCATGTCTTCGAACATGTCGTGATCGAGATGCAGAACACCGCCGGTATCGCGGTCACCTTCGGCAAGACGCGCTCTGCTGGTCGCCATGGTGTCTACGACGTGGCCTTCGAGTACGAACAGGAAGACGTCGGCATCGAGGCGGCAGACATCTCGCTCAATCTACTGCACTCGCTACTCCCGGCCGAACTGCGCCCAGACAACTTCGACGCCGATTTCGACTGGGACGAAAGCCGCGACACCTTCATCCGCTACGCACAACGCCGCGCCCTGGGGCCGAGCACGGCGAGCATCGTGCATGCCGCTGAAAAGCGCGGCATTCCATGGATCCGGCTCAACGACCAGTCGCTGATCCAGCTCGGCTACGGTGTCCATCAGCAGCGCATTCAGGCCACCGTCACCGGTCGCACATCGCACATCGCGGTCGAACTGGCGGGCGACAAGGAAGAGACCAACAAGATCCTCGCGAACCTCGGCCTTCCGGTGCCGAAGCAGCGCCTCGTGCAGACGGCCGAGCGTGCAGTGAATGCGGCCGAGCGTCTTGGATTTCCAGTGGTGCTCAAGCCGTACAACGGCAATCATGGTCGCGGTGTCTCGATCAACCTGAGTGACAAGGACGAGATCCGCGCCGCCTTCGCCCGTGCCGCCGAACACTCGCGCAGTGTGATCGTCGAGACCTACATCACAGGCCACGATCATCGCATGGTGGTGATCGACGGGGAGCTGGTCGCGGTCTCCAAGCGTGAACCGGGCCATGTGGTGGGCGACGGTACACACAGCGTCGAGCAGCTCGTGGCGATCGTTAACTCCGATCCGCGCCGCGGCATCGGCCACGAAAAGGTGCTGACGCGTATCGAGCTCGACGAACAGGCGAACACGTTGCTCGCGAAACTCGGATACACCGCGCAGACCGTGCCAGCAAAGGACGAAGTGGTGTATCTGCGCCTTACCGCCAATCTCAGCACCGGCGGTACCGCGCGCGACATGACCGATCTCGTCCACCCAGACAACGCCGAGATGGCCGTCCGCGCGATCAAGGCGATCGGGCTCGATATCGGCGGCGTCGATTTCCTCACCCCCGACATCACACAGAGCTACAAGGACATCGGTGGCGCGATCTGCGAAATCAACGCGGCGCCCGGTTTTCGTATGCACATGGCGCCGAGTGATGGGCGGCCGCGCGATGTGGCCGGTAAGACGATCGACATGTTGTTCCCCGCGGGGCGACCGGTCACGATCCCGATTGCGGCGATCACCGGCACCAACGGCAAGACCACCACGTCGCGGATGCTGGCGCACATCCACAAGCTCGCCGGCAAACGCGTGGGCCTGACGACGACGGATGGTGTGTATATTGATGGTCAGCGTACCGTGGTTGGCGACATGACCGGACCGACTGCCGCGCGCATCGTGCTCAGCGATCCGATGGTCGACGTGGCGGTGCTTGAAACCGCGCGCGGTGGCCTGCTGCGCGCCGGCATGGCAACACGATACGTCGACGTCGGTGCGGTGCTCAACGTGAAGTCGGACCACCTGGGCCAGAAGGGGATCGACACGCTCGAGCAGCTGGCCGAGATCAAGCGTACCGTCGTCGAAATCGCACGCGACACTGCGGTCTTGAACGCTGATGATCCGCACACGCTGCGCATGGCGGCCTACACCGACGCCAAGCACGTCTGCTATGTCACGCTCAACCCCGACCACGAGCTGGTCCGCGAGCACATTCGCGCCGGCGGCCGTGCGATCGCGCTCGAGAACGGCATCAACGGTTCCATGATCACCATCTACGATCATGGCGCGCACATTCCGTTGCTCTGGACGCACCTGATTCCCGCTACAATCGAGGGCAAGGCGCTGCACAACGTGCAGAATGCCATGTTTGCAGCGGCGATGGCGTTTGCGATGGGTGTTCGTCTCGAGGACATCCGGCACGGCCTTCGTACCTTCGACACCAGCTTCTTCCAGGCGCCGGGCCGGTTGAACGTGTACGACCAGCTGCCGTTCCGCGTCTTGTTCGACTACGGCCACAATGCCGACGCGGTCGAGCAGCTCTGTCAGCTCGCCAACCGGCTCGACGTGAAGGGGCGTCGCATCTGCGTACTCGCCGCCCCAGGCGACCGTCGCGATCAGGACATTGTCGCCATCGCTGACGCGGCAGCCGATGCCGCGTTCGATTTCTACGTCTGCCGTCGTGACGACAGTCGCCGTGGCCGCGGTGATGACGAAGTGCCGAAGATGTTGAAGGCCGCACTGAAAGCGCACGGCATCAGCGACGACCGGATCGCCGTGATCGTGGACGAACAGGCTGCGATCGACGCGGCGTTGCGAAAGGCCGAACCGGGCGATCTGGTTCTGATCTTCGCCGACGCCCTGGCGCGCGGCTGGAAGCAGATCACGCATTTCAAGCCTGATGCCGACCAGCAGTCGTTGGCGTCACCGAAGCGACAGGCACCGCAGACGATCGCGCCGGAAGCGAAGGAGCTGGCCGACGACAACGTGCCGCCACCGCTGTCGCCGGCTGTCTCGCGCGAGTTTCCGGCACTGTTCGCAACGCCGGCGCCGGTTCGCGAGTCTCCGAAGGTCAGCGACCTGCCTGGCATCGACGCAGCAAATGTCGTGCGTGACGATCGAGGGGTGTTTCTGGCCCGCGAAGCGAACGACTGAGCACCGGCAGTCAGCATGACGCGCCCCACAGGCGAACCAGACCTCGAGTCGGGTTATCCCTCACCGACTATCGTGGACTCCCGACGTTTGATGGGTCCCAGCCTGATGCACGCCGGGTTGGGCGCAGTGCTGGATGTGTTGCTCGATGATGCCACGCCCGGGAAGAACGTGGCGCTGCTGACGGCGTGGCACGAGCGCGTTTCGTTTCTCGCCGATACCCTTGGGTGGCCCGACGCCGAGACCGTTCAGCGTGTGTATCAGAGCGGCGCGAGCCTGTTCGTGCACGCACCGATCGATCAGCTGATGACCGCCACCGAAGTGTGTGAATCGGCATGGGTCTTTGCCGAGGCGATCGTCGCTGGCGAAGTTGATACCGCCGCCGGTACCGCAGTCGCGGCGCTGCTCGCGTTTGCCGATGCCGAGCCATCAGGCACGCGCGAATCGCGACGCGCGCTGCTCGAATTGTGGAACGAAGCGCAGCGGCTTGGCCTGAACCTCACGTTCGACGAAACGACGGCATTCGTCGGTTCCGGCGTGGGCGCGAAGGGCTGGCCGCTCGCTGCCATACCAGCGTTGTCGGACATCGACTGGCCTTCGGTTCGCGACATCCCCATCGTGCTCGTGACTGGCTCTAACGGCAAGACGACCGTCGTCCGCATGGTCGCCGCGATGGCAAAGGCAGCCGGCCACACGGTCGGCTACACCTGCACCGATGGCGTCTGGGTCGATGGTGTGGCGGTCGAAAGCGGCGACTGGTCCGGCCCAGCCGGTGCGCGGCGTGTGCTGCAGGATCCCGCGGTGACCTTCGCCGTCCTCGAGACAGCGCGTGGCGGTATCCTGCGCCGCGGCCTGGCCGTCCAGCGCGCCTCCGTCGCCGCTATCGTCACGCTCTCACCCGATCACTTCGGCGACTACGGCATCACCGACCTCATCACCCTCGCCGAAGCCAAACTCGTCGTCGGCCGCGCCGTCGCAGAAACCGGCACCCTCGTCTACAACTCCGGTATCCCCGAACTGCGCGATGCCATCGCACGCCACCCCGGCCGCACGGTCTCCGTCGCCGTCACCGTCAAGAGCAACAGCGCCTTTGCGTCAAGCAGTTCAGTGGATCTGGGCCTGACAGCCGAGGAACTCACCACGATCCCGGCCACGCTCGGCGGCACCGCGATCCACAACGTGCTGAACGCCGCCATCGCACTGGCAATCGCGACCGAACTGAAGCTCGGCTCCAAGGCCGTCGCAGCGCTCAGGAGTTTCGGAGCCGACCCGCGCGACAACATGGGCCGGCTGATGCTGCAGACCGTGGGTGACGTGACCGTTGTGGTCGACTATGCGCACAATCCGCAGAGCGTCGCCGCCCTGATCGCCGCCACCATCCACCTGCCGACAGCCCGGCGCGCGATCTCGCTCGGCACCGGCGGCGACCGGGATGACGTCGCCCTGCAGCAGATCGCGAAAGCTGCCTTCGACTCCGGGGTGATCGATCTCTTCATCGCCAAGGAAATGCCGAAGTTTCTCCGCGGGCGTCCGCCCGGCTCCATCAGCGAGACGCTGCTCGCGGCCCTGCGTGCCCTCGGCGCACCCGCCGCAGCACTGCGCAGTGCGCCGAGCGACATGGACGCCGCGCGCATTGCGCTCCAGTGGGCGCAGGCCGGAGATCTGTTGTTGCTCGGTATTCACGATCAGCGCGGTGATGTGCTCGCTCTGCTTGCAGAATTGACACGACTCGATTGGCGAGCCGGGAATCCGCTGCCGGTCTGAACGAGGCCGCATAAATCGGTGCCGAGTTGTGCGTCTCTGTGGGCAGCGCTCGCATGCGCTCGTGTTCGCGCGTAGCTTCGTGCCATGAAAAATGTGATTCTCGCACAACTCAAGGCGCTGCCGTTCGTGGCAGGGCTTCCCGACGCACAGCTCTGGCGCTTTGCCCAGTCGCTCGAGATGCATTCCTTCGCCACGGACGACGTCTTCTTCAATGAAGGTGAGGAGCGGTCGATGTTCGCGCTCGTCGTCACAGGCGGTGTGGCGATCGAGAAGACGGCTGAAGGTCGCACCACGCGACTCGTCACCATGGGGCCTGGCGAGGCGATTGGTGAAGGGCTGCTGCTCGACGATACGCGCCATGGCACCACCGCCCGCGCCGTCATCGCCGGTGAGCTGCTGATCCTGCGCAAGGCCGCGCTGGCCGAGATCGTGAAGGACAACCCGCATCTCTACGCCGGACTCATTGGCCGTGCCGCGCGCGCGATTGCCGGTCGCCTCCGTATCGCGGATGCGACGCTGGTCGGACGCGGTCGCACGCTCGGTTTCGGCAGCCGGCGCATGCGCACCGAACACGATCTGCTCGGTGAACGCGAGGTGCCGGACGAGGCGCTCTACGGTGTGCAGACCCTGCGTGCCGCCGAGAACTTTCCGATCACCGGGGTGCCGCTGCGTGAGTTTCCCGAACTGATCAACGCGCTGGCCGCGGTCAAGATCGCCGCCGCGCAGGCGAACCGCGAACTCGGCCTGCTGCCGGACAACATCGCCGATGCGATCGTGCGGGCCGGCGAAGAGCTGCGTGCCGGGCGGCACCACGAACACTTCATCGTCGACATGATTCAGGGAGGTGCCGGCACCAGCACCAACATGAACGCCAACGAGGTGATCGCGAACCGGGCGCTGGAAATCCTCGGCCGCTCACGCGGAACGTACGACGTAGTCCATCCCAACGAACATGTGAATCGCAGCCAGAGCACCAATGACGTCTATCCCACGTCGATCCGGATTGCGCTCCACACCGCGCTCGACACGTTGCGTGATGCGCTGAAGGATCTCTGCGGCGCGATGGATGCCAAGTCGGTCGAGTTCAAGGAGCTGATCAAGATGGGCCGCACGCAGCTGCAGGACGCGGTGCCCATGACACTCGGCCGCGAGTTCAAGGCCTGGGCGAATACGCTGCTGGAGGACGTCGATCGGCTCGGCGAGGCGCAGGCGCTGATGCGCGAGATGAACATGGGTGCCACCGCGATCGGTACCGGTATCACCGCGTCGGATGAATTCACCGTCGCCGTTCGAAAGCATCTCTCCGACGTGACTGGGCTGGTGATGATCACCGCACCCGACCTGATCGAGGCCACCAGCGACACCGGTGCTTTCGTACAGCTGAGTGGTGTGCTCAAGCGTACTGCGACCAAACTGTCCAAGATCTGCAACGATCTGCGATTGCTGTCGTCTGGTCCGCGCGCCGGTTTTGGCGAGATCAACCTGCCGCCGATGCAGCCCGGTAGCAGCATCATGCCGGGCAAGGTCAATCCCGTCATTCCGGAAGTTGTGAATCAGGTCTGCTTCAACATCATCGGCGGCGACGTGACCGTGACGATGGCAGCCGAGGCAGGGCAGCTGCAGCTCAACGTCTTCGAGCCGATCATCGCCTACAAGCTGCTGGGCGGCATCTCGGAACTGACGCACGCCATTCACGTGCTGAAGGACAAGTGCATTGTCGGCATCACGGCCAATGCGGATCGGATGCGATACTACGTCGAGCATTCGATCGGCGTCGTGACCGCGCTGCTCCCCGTGATCGGCTATGAAAAGGCGACCGAGGTGGCGAAGGAAGCGCTGGCCAGTGGTCGCGGGGTGACGGAGATCGTGCTCGAGCGCGGGTGGCTCACGCGTGCACAGCTGGACGACATTCTGCGGCCGGAGTCGATGGCGGGGCGGTAGCCGGGGCGCGTCGGCCAGGCTTGACTGGTCTGGTCAGACTAGTCAGATTTGTCTGATGCCGAAAGAATATTCGATTTATGACGCCAAGGCGCAGCTGTCGGCGCTCGTCAAGCAGGTGCGCGAATCGGGACAGACGTTCGTCATCACCGTGCATGGCGAGCCGGCGGCGGAGCTGCGGCCGATCGAGGCCGCGCGTCCGGCGCAGACGCTCGCCGAACGTGTCGCGGAACTTGAGGCCATCGGCGCGATCAGGCCCGCCAAACGGAAACCTGGGGAGAAGCTGAGTTTCCCGATCGGCGAACCGGTGCCCGGCGCACTGCAGCGGTTTCTTGAGGAGCGCGATTGAGCGCAGCCTTCGTCGATACCTCGGTGCTGCTTGCGATGGCGTTCCGGGAGCCTGGCTTCGAGGAGGTTGCTTCGCGGCTCAAGGGGTTTGACACCGCATATGCTTGTGAGCTCCTCGAGGCAGAGTTGCGTAGCGCCTGCGCACGCGAAAAGCAGATCATTGATGTGCGAATGCTTGATGAGCTCCACGTCGTCGATCAGACGCGTTCGCTGCGTGACGAGATTGTTCGAGTTCTTGAGGCTGGGTACTTACGCGGTGCCGACTGCTTCCATCTTGCTGTCGCGCTGTCGCTCGCTCCGATCGCGGGCGAACTGACCTTCCTCACGCTCGACAAACGCCAGCGTGACGTCGCCGCCATCCTCGGTTTCGCGACCTGAGGTTTCGCGACCTGAGGTATCGCGACCTGAGTCCACGCGTGTCTCGCCCCGGGCGCACTTCCACGCGAACCGTTCCGCGGGCCTGACGAATTGCAGCCGCCCGGCGGGCGGGGCGACGCCCTTCGACACGAATGAACGGCCAAGCGGTCGAACGAGACACAGCGGAAACTGAACTGCGCGGCTGGGCGTCGAGGGCTCCCGGGTTGCGGTTCGTACCTTCCCGGTTAAGTACGATTACGAGTACAAAATCATCGATGGCCCGCTTGGCATTCTTCAGGGAGTACAGGGTGAAGGCAACGCATCAACGGCTCCGTTCGACAGTCCTCGCTTTGGTGGTGGCTGGCGGTCTGGCGACGCCGGCGTGGGCTCAGCCGGTCCAGTTTGGCGTCGAAGCTGGCGCCGCGTTCACGACCTTCGTCGGACGCGACGCAGACGCCGCAAAGCGACGCACCGGGCCATTCGGTGGGGTGACGGTGATGGTGCAGAAGCCCGGCGCACTGCTTGGATTTCAGTCCGGCCTGACGCTCATCTCGAAGGGTGTGTCTGTGGACGAGGAAGGGGTCAGCGGGTCCTTCAGGTTGCGGTATCTCGAGGTGCCGCTGCTGCTGCGCATCGGGAAAGCGGCCAACGGGTCTGGCATCATTCCGGCCATCACTGCCGGCGCAACCGTCGGTGCCCGCATCGGGTGCACCATCTCCGCCAGCGGCGACGGCATCTCGGGCGAACTTGACTGCGATTCCGAAATCCTCGGTCAGCGCGTCGACTTCAATCGCTTCGAGGCGGGCGTGGCCCTCGGTGCCGAAGTGGCATTTCCGTACCGGAAACGACTGCTGATCGTGCCGATGGTGCGGTACACGCGCGGGCTGACGAAGATCGGTGATTCAGGCAGCGAGGATGACATCCGGAACGAAGTGATTCAGCTCGGAATCGGCATCCGCTTCCGTCGCTGAAACGCGGGGCCGCCGATTTGCAGGTGCGTTTGACCTCGCCGCGGTCACGCATTCATGGCGATTCACAGCGCGCCTGACATGTCGCGGATGAGTTGACGTGTCAGGCGGCTGCGCAAACGTGGCCGTGACGATTCGCGCACCGGTGCGCTGATCGATCGCCTTCAGATCGCAAACAACTCCCGCTGTACCGGCGCCGTCCTCGGATCGCCTGCCCGGTCCCGCCAGATGCCGTCTCGCCCTGTGCGCCCACGTGCGAACGCCGCGCTGTCACCCGCGCGCAGCAACCCATCAGTCACATCACTCGGCAGGTACCCGCCAGTGAGAGCCATCCGCACCACGATCGCGGTGTGGCAGGCGGGATTGCTGCAGGGATACACCGAGCTGGCCACGGCCACTGTCGTTCCCGCCGCCGCTTCCGCTTCGCCTGCCTGCACCCGCCAGCCGCGGCGCACCTTGCGCGCGGGGCCGAGGTAGGGCGCTGACCAGCACACCGGGCACCGCGGTGTGGGCGGTGTCGTGGGGGCGAACGCGGCGTGGCGGCGAATCGGGGCGCGGTCTGACATACGCCGAATATGTGCAAAGACGGCGTGGTCGGCAGCGGGCACTGCCATACCTGCGCCGCGACGGATTTGGGAACACACGTTGCATGCCTGCGTCGGTGTGGGTGACGGCCGATCGAGCCACCACGCCGACCCTCCAACCGCAGGGTACGTCAGATGCTCACCACATCGCGCATCAGTTCCGATTTCGACGTCGAACTCCAGCTCGGCGCACTGGCCGGCGTCATCGCACTCGAGATCGTCGAAGTGGTCGTGGAAGGGATCGTTCGAAAAGAGATCCGCGCGCGCATCGACGGCGAGCCCTTGCCCGCGATGACCGTTCGTCGCGACAACATCGTGCAGATCGCGATGCCCGATCCTGACGATGACAAGATCTCCGTGTCGGTCCTCAATTCGATCCCGGCATCGATTTCCGTGCATAACGAAAATCCGACCGACGAGTTTCTCTACCGTCGGAACCTGCTGGTCACGTCGCTCTGGGACGACCTCTCCGTCACACGGAACGGGTTTGCCATAGCCGGCATGGCTGGTACGGCCGAGCGATTCGAGCCGGAGCGGGTGACCATTTCACGGGTCAGCTACGTGGATGATGTGCTCGATACCATCGCCTATCGCCGCAGCGATGGAGAAGAGCAGACACTGACCCTGGCCGAAATCCGCGAACGCACCGCAGTGGGAGAGTTGCGTGCGCCGTTCCGGCTCGCCGCCGCTCCTGCGGAAGCCACGCTCCGGATTCCGGAGGGGAAGCTGGCCTGCGTCTGCCTCGATCCGACACGGATTCGCCGCGAGAACACGATCATCACCGACATCGGATTCTCGAGTGGTGTCCGACTGCGTACGCCGGACGCCATCGCGTTGCAGGATGCGGCGGCGATCGTGGTGGTCGGCTTCCAGCTGATTCATCCGCGCGACTACAACGCCTATTTCCGGGCGAAAGCGGATTTCTTTCTCGACAACAACTTCGAGCGGCTGCCGGAGTTCCAGGCTTGAAAGGGACGCCGGCAGCTGCGGCGACGCTCAGAAGTACACGGTGCCAATCAGCCGGGCGAGTGACGCGCTGAAGCCCGAATCGCCACCGTCGCTGCGGTATGCTCGGATCTCGCCCGTCGCGCCAAGGGAAACGTGCGGATTGAAGAGGTAGACGGCTCCGTACTCGCCGTAGGCTCCGACGGCGCTGCCGCCGAAGCCGCGGTCGACGACTGTCAGCCCGAATCCGGCCACGGGACGGAGCCCGAGCCCATTTCTGGCGTACCGCCGCGCGCCAACACGCAGCGCGGTCGACGTCAGCCGGCGATTCTCGCCACTCCCAACATCGATGGAGCTGGAGCTGATGTTCGCGGCGGCGAGAAGCGCCCACGTCGACGAACGGAAGAGAAGCAGGGCCGCGGAGCTTCCGATGCCCTCGCCAATCGCCGCTTCACCCGCCCACGTACCGCGCACCGGTGCGCCTGCCCCGGCCGCGGACTGCGCCGCCAGCCCGCCCGGGGCCGCCGCGATGAGCACGAATGCCGAAGACTGCAATATGATCTGACGAAACAAGGGCGACATCGGTAACCTCTGCGAAAGAAGACGGCAGAACCGCATGAACGCGTCCTGAGATGTCGTATGGTTCCTAATTGTTCCGTTGGTCCCTGGCTTCATCGGCGGCGGAACACTTTCCCGCGCCGTGGCGCGAGACAGGCATAGATTGGCCCCCATGGCAAAACCCACCGTCGATGGCCCCGGTCAGGCCAAGCTCCAGCAGCTCGAGACCGCAAAGTCGATTGCCCAGAGCGTCCATGGTATGGTCGAGCAGTACGCCCTGGCGATCAAGAACAGTTCGCCCACCAGCAGCTATCCGCAGCAGATCAAGCGGGTCGCGACCCCCCTCGTCGGGTTGCTCCGGAGCCAGTTTCAGCTGCTCGCGGACCTCTCCAGCGACCTCATCCTGATTGCTACCCGGGGCGGCGGCGCCGACGTGGCCAAAGTCCGGATGCTTCGGGAGCGGGTTGGCCAGCTCAAGTCCGGGATCGAGCTGTCCGTCACTTCCACGCTCACCAAGCATGCGGTTGCCGACTCGAAGCCAAAGCCGGACTCGAGCGCCGCTGGCGGGGAGTAACCCGTGCTCCTAAGTTTTACGGGATGCAGGATCGCAGGTTGAAATTGACGGCTCGTATCAGCAGGCAATGCCGGCACCCGGTAACCGGTACTCCGGTCACTTGATCCGGTGCGCGGCGTTGGTGTGATGGGCGATTGATGACGATGTCTGTTCGTTGCGGGGGACGCTGTGCGCGACCTGCGCCTCGGCGGGCGGAACCAAACACTCCGGCTGCCGAGTTTCTCATGGGGTGCCTACCGTGGCACTCCACGACCTTTCCCAAGACCTGGGCATGGCCAGCTTTTCAGTTATCCGTCGGCGCTTCGCCGCCGCAGTGACCCGTCGCGGAGTGGTTCCCGCGGTGCTCGCCTTTCTCCTGATCGCCGTCGCCGCCGCGACCGCCGGGGCGCAGCAATATCCGAACACGACGTTCAACTACACGACGGATCTCAATGAGGCGACGACTCATCTCTGGGACTCGCTGATCTTCTGGGCGACGATCGTATTCGTGATCGTTCAGGTCGGCATTCTCTACATCATCTTCAA
>JANNVN010000082.1:0-28635 GCA_031414435.1 Gemmatimonadaceae bacterium | reverse complement strand
CCGGCTACGAGACCAAGCCACGCTATCTTAGCAATCGTAACGCTCACTGACGACCTCCACTATATGTAGTGACATTTGGGGTGCCGCGTCGTGCCGCAGCCCGATTATCTGCTGGTGGGCGAAGAGGGGTTCGAACCCCCGACCCCCTGTGTGTAAGACAGGTGCTCTAACCAGCTGAGCTATTCGCCCGACGAGCCGCCACACACCCTGCACACCGCCAAACCAGGCCTTCGTGCAGTTGTAGCGTCCCTCACGCGGAAAAGTGCCCGCCGCCGGTAACGAGGGCAAGCGCACAATACCCGGAAATCCCCATCTGCCGAGCCCTTAACCGGATCGTAACCTTCAGTCGGACCGGGCGGCGGGCTCTGCAGCGGTGGAGCTACTTCAGAATCGCCACCGGCACAAGCACACAGTAGCCGAGAACGAGCAGGATCGGGGCGAACGTGGTGCCACCGCGGGCGAGGTCAGCGTACCCCAGCAGCAGCGTGGCTGCGGCCAGCCCCCACCACAGGAAGGGACGGCGCGGCGTATCAGTCTCAGAGGATGCCATAAGGTGCGCAGGGTACGCGAGTTACCCGAGCGGGTCAAGCATCGGCGTCAGGTTGACCCGGCCCTTTCGTGATCGACCGGAAGACCGAATCGAGCGCCACACCTCGCGCGGCACCTTCCCGGAGAGCCTCGCCCTCGCGCATTCCATCGAGGCGCAGGCGCTGCGCGCGGCGTCGGGAGCGCCAGAGCGGCAGGAGGCAGAGCAGCAGCAGTGTCGTCCCGCCGGCGGTGTTGACGCCCAAGGCGAGGAAGGCGAATCGCCACCGCGTCCGGCTCTGCCAATCCCGTTCGAACCGTTCGGCCGTCATGGCAAACACGCGACGTGTGGCGAGATCGAAACTTCCGCGCTCACGCAAGGCGGTCAGCAGGAGCTCGAGGCCCTGTTCACGGTCCAACACGGCCAGGTCCGAGACCGCGCGCAGGGCCAGCGCGTAACCCGCACGCGCCTCGGTAGCGGAAGTGCTCACGAGCATCGAATCCACTCCCGCGAGCGTCGGTAGCGGCCGTAGCAACAGCGCCACGTTGGTCGCGAGAAAACCGTCATCGCGGTCCTCGCCTGCGGCGAAACTCGCGTAGCCTTCCGAGAACCAGAGCGGAGCGGCGTCGCCGACAGCGTCATGCAATGCGATGTGCGCCAACTCATGGCGAAGGACCTGCATGGGATTTCCGGCATCGGCGCCCGGACGGCCTCCCTGCACGACGACGCGATGCTGATGGATGAAGGCGACCGCCGCCGCCCAGCGCCGCGTTTCGTTCCCGACCCACTGGCGGAAGGTCGTGGCGTCTGGGGCAATCTGAATCACGATTCGATGCGTTCCCGGAGGCAGACCCGGGAACATGTCGCTGCGGACGGCTTCGGTGAGCACCGCGGCCGCCATGCTCCGATCGGCGGGATAGTGCAGCACGGTGAAACGGCCACGGTCAATGCGCAGCGCGCCTGATGGTGAGGCCGACCCGACCTGCAGCGGGATGATCGCCGCAAGCAGGGCGACGGCGAGCGCGATCACTGCGCGGTGCGCTAGGCGACCCGCGAGGGAGCGCCTCCATCGGCGATCGTCGCCAGTATGTCCCTGCAGCGCGCACTCCATGGATTGAACTTGTTCAGGTCAGCGCCTTTCCGCCACGCTGCAATCGCATCATCGGTCCGGTCGGCAAACCAGAGTACCCGCCCAAGCTCGAAACGGGCCTCGATCAGGTTCGGGCCAAGCTCAATCGCGCGCAACAGCGCGCCGATCGATTCGGCATACCGCCTCTCCGCGAAGTGCACGAGTCCGAGGTAGTAGTGGGCGTACAAAGTCGCCTTCCGATCAGAATCGAGAGCAATCGCCCGTGCGAGGTGCTCGAGGGCGCTGTCGAAGTGCTTCCGTCGCATCAGGACGTAGCCGACATTGATGTGCGCCAGCGCATGGTCGGGAACGCGATCGAGCACGTGCTCGAAGAGCGCCATGGCCGAGTCGAATTTCCCCTGCGACATCTGCGCCCACCCGAGCAGGGTCTCGGCGTGCGCATCACCGGGATTGAGGGTCAGCGCTCTGTCGAGCGCTTCCTCCGCTCCCACAAAGTCGCCGGTGGCAATGCGACTCCAGCCGCGCTCGACGAAGGTGGAGGCGTTCAGTTCGTCGATCACGCGAGGCTGCCCCTGCGCGGCGCCGGTGTTCGGCCGGGCGACCGCGACCGCTGTCTCCTCAGCTCGTACGGCCGGCTGGGCGGGTGGTGGCGCTGCCGCCTCCTTTGCCGGGGCGACGGGTTGAGCCGCGGCAGGCGCCGCGCGCTTCGTGCTGCCGGGCGCAGGAATAGCTGCTGAACTGAGCGGAGTCAGCGAGGAGCCACCGCCGGCGCCGAATCGTCCTTTCCAACCGTCCACCAGCGCGCGCACCTCGCCCTGGAGCGTTTCGATCAGCTGCGCATGTTGCTCGACCGCACGATGGAGGATGAAGATGCGCTGTTTCAGCGCAACGCCCTGCTCATCGGCCGGAAACACATCGGTCAACGCGCGAGCGAGATCGTCCACCTGCGCGCGCAGGGGGCTCAGCACATCATCCGCTGAGGGAGGGAGGATCGTCACGCGGACTCCAGTCGTCGTTCGCAGATCGGCCGTGCCGTCGCTCCGTCGAGCGCAGCCGCAGCGAACAAGACTATCGGAATGCTGCCGCCGATCACAGGCACCGGTGCCCCCCGCGGATCGTGTGCACCACGACGCGTTGGCGGGCCGGTTCGACGAGAACGGAACGACCCGTGTGGCCGCCGACGTCTTCAGTCCGTACGGGGATGCCCGCCGCCTGGAGTGCCGCGCGGGCGCCCGTGACATTTTGCGCGGCGATGTCCGGCATGATCCCCGGGACGATGCCCGGAAACATGGACGCGCCGCCGACCAGCACGGCGGACAGCGGCGACGCGCCTCCGTGGCTGCGCAGCAACGCGAGGAGCGCGGGCACGGCGGTATCAGCGTATTTGCCGGGCGGGCCACCCCACTCGTCGTGCTGCGGCAGCATGCAATGCGCGAGCGCCGCGAGCTGCTGGGCGGGCGCGAAGATCACGATCGCAAGGCACGAACCCAGCCCGACGGTCTTCAGGGGACGGTCGCCGCGAGCGAGACCGACGTCGCCCATTCGAACGACCACGGGGGCCTCAGTCGCCGCGACGGCGTCAGTTGCCGGCGGCGGCTCCGTCATCGTGGTCACGACGCACGCCGAATGGCATCGAGACTCACCTGCGCCTGACGGTTTCCGGGATCGAGTTCGAGCACACGATCCCAGCAGCGTTGCGACTCGGCGACTTCACCGCGCTGGTACCGGAGTTCACCGAGCTTGAGATAGATGTCAGGGCCAAGCGCCGGCTCGAGACGCACCGCGCGCTGGTATGACTCCATGGCATCGTCAAACCGCGCCACACGATACGCCAGATCGCCGACGGTCTTCTGGAACGGCGCCAGGTTTGCGGCGTGCAGCATGCCGCGCTCGACGGCCGCCGCCGCCGCAGTGAGCGCACCGCGCGTGAGCATGAGTGCCGCATAGTTCGCGTGCAGCACACCAACCGAGGGATGGGTACGAATCCCTTCCTCGAGCAACGCCTGTGCCTGATCCGCGTCATCGCGGGCCGCGGCGACGAGTGAGGCGTAGTGGAACCAGACTGCCGGCGGCGCATCGCTGTCGAATCGCGTACGGGCCGAGGCGAGCAGCTGGTCCGCGCGTGCGTAGTCACCGAGACGAAACGCATGCAAGGCGCGCGACAGTTCGACCTGCGGCGCCACCTGCGGCGCGACACGCGCGGCGCGCTCGAGCATGCGCGCAGAGTCCAGTTCCCGCCCGAGTCCCTCGTACGCAAGCGCGAGGTGATGCAGGACGGTGCCTGATGTATCATCGAGCTGTGCGAGTGGCTCCAGCCATCCGACTGCGTCGTCCCACGCTCCCTGCTTCAGCGCGAGCAGGCCGAGCTGGTGCCGCGCGATGGGATCGTTCGGCGAGGCTTCCACCACGCGACGGAACTCTCGCGCTGAATCCTCGGTCATGCCGGCCTTCGCCAGCGCGAGCCCCATCTTGAGCGCCTTCTCGGCCGTGAAGACACCGCTGTCAGCGTCGTCGAGGCGCATCGATTCAGCGTTGTGCACCTGAATCAGCAGCCCTTGCATGGCCAGCTCGTAGAGCGCCTTCCCCACCGTGAACTCGCCCAGCCCCGATCGCTCGATGACAGCGCGGATCGATCGGCGTCCGTCGAGCAGGTGAGCCACCTCTGCCAGCTCCCCGCTCAGTGGTGTCGAGAGTCCTGCGCGCGCCGCGTCCATTTCGAACACGAGATCAAAACTGGCGAAGCGCCTTTCGACCAGCGCCCACTCATCGGTGCGCCGCGCGCCTTCCATGAGCAGCGATTCGGGATTAATCGCGGTGGTCAGCTGCCGACCGTCGGGGTGCACATCGGGTTCGAAGGTCCAGATTCCCTGCGTCCACGTGAAGAGGGAGAAGACCGCTTCTTCGACCAGGACGCGAAGTTCCTTTTCGACGATTTCACGCACCACGAACCCAAGTTCCACCAGCAACTCGCCAACGCGGCGCCCCGGGTGCAGCAGCTGGTGACGCAGTGCGTCGTCGAGCTGTTCCTTGGTGATGTGGCCGCGCTTGACCAGCGAGTCACCGAGGCGGTCGCGTCGGTTGACGATCGCAGCGAAAGAAATCTTGCCGGCCTGAAAGAACACCGAGCCGAACTTCGTCCCGTCGACGATGCTCAGACACCCGGACTTCTGCCCGAGCGCAAGCAGCTGCAGGACATCGGGGAAACTCGCCTCCTTGAGGCTTCCGCGAATCGCCATCAGTCGGCGTCCTCGATGAGGCGCGCCGTGAGGTCAGGCCAGCGATGCACGAAGTTCTCCGGGTCACCCATCAGGTACTTCATGCTGCGGCGCGGGGAGACGGTGCCATCCAACTCCGCCGCGACGAAGGCAGACGTAATCGGTGCTCCTGCGAGTGTCGCAGCAGCGTGCAGTCGGCGCGCGTTGGCGATGACATCACCAATGGAGCGCGCGGGGCGCTCAGCGAGCTGCGCGACGACGGCATCATCAATGCGCGAGTGGTGCTCGTGAAAGAAGGTGCTGATGACGGCGGTGCGCTGCATCACATCGGGGCTGCCCAGTTCCACGATGAGTCCCTGCGCGAACCGCGTCCGCAGGCGATCCTCGAGGGTCGCAAGCTGATTCGGCGGAACGCTGGACGTGAGCACCACCTGCCGCCCTGCACTCTGGAGCGCGTTGAAGAGATGAAAGAGTTCGTCTTGCGTGCGCTCCTTCCCGGCCACCGCCTCGATGTCGTCAAGCAGCAGGGCGCCGGCATTGCGATAGCGGGCGCGCCACTTCTCGACTGCGCCTTCGCGGAGTGCGGTGATCAGTTGTTCGGCGAACGTCGCCGCGGAGACGCAGGCGACGGTCTGGACGCCGGCAGCGATGAGGGCATTGCCGATGGCGTGGAGCAGATGCGACCGTCCGCTGCCAGCGGGCCCGATGACGACGAGGGGCACATACTGCGTGCCTGGCGCTTCAACCACGCCGCGCGCGGCGCGCAAGGCGAGCTGGTTGGCGCGTCCCTCATGCAGTCCACTGAAGACCAACAGAGGATCGGGGCGCGGCGGCGGCTCGATGGACGACACCGCCTGCTGCACCAGCGCGTGTGCTTCCTTGACACGTTCCGGATCGCGGAAGATCGCATGTCCGGACAACGTTGAATCCGCCGCGGAGCCCTGTCGCTCCAGATCGCGCAGATATTCGACCGCCGCACCAAAAGTGGCGAGGAGCCCGTTGACGTCGGGTGACTCGCGCAGTTGCAGCGCCCGGTCGAGCACCGCGACACTGATGCCTTCGGCCCTCCACCGTGACGCCGCGTCGGCGAGGCGCACACGCCACTCCTCGACCTGTTCCACCACCGCAGATGCGACTTCCTGTACGAACGTATCGTAGTCGCCGGAGTCGTCATCCGACCGCGGACTCGCCGTCTCACCGAACATCGCGGCGTTGGCCAATGGCGTCGCGCGCGCGCCGACCAGGCGGCGCACGTCGGAGACGCCGATGGCGGCGGCGCTCATGCCCTGGTGCGCCAGCAACCGATTGAGACCGCCCTGCAACTCCCGGATGTTGGAGAAATCCACGCGTGCCAGCTCCTCGAGCACACCATCACGGAAACGCGACGCGCGCTCACCCTGCAGTTTCTGCAGAATGGCGACGCGTGTCTCATAGTCAGGGATGCCGACGTCGACGATCAGTCCGCCGGTGAGCCGCGTCAGCAACCGATCCGCGACATCCGCGATTTCGTCGGGCGGGCGATCACTCGTCATCACGATCTGCGTCCCGCGTCCCTGCAGCACGTTGAAGAGGCGCAGCAGCTCGCCCTGCACCTCGGCACGCCCGGTCAGGAACTGCACGTCATCGAGCAGGAGGACGCCGGCCGATTCGTACCGCTTCTTGAACGTGTCGAGCCGACCACCCTGCATCGCCTGATGGAACTCTTCCATGTAGTCGTCCAGCGCGACGTACTCGACGCCAAGGGACGGCTGCTTGTCCTGCCCGGCGTGCCCCACCGCGTGCATATGATGCGTCTTGCCGAGGCCCGAGGCACCGTACACGAACAGCGGGTTGTACAGCACGCCCGGCGCGTCAGCCACCGCCTTTGCTGCGGCGACGGCGAGGCGATTGGACGAGCCTGTAACGAAGGTATCGAAGCGGAGGCGTTGATCGAGTTTCATGAGTCTGCGGTGTCCAGCCTACGACGACTGGCCTACCGGATAGGGCACTAGAGGCTGCTTCGTCCTGCTGCCCGCACGAACCAAACTCAGCCAGACGTTATACCGATTTCATCCGAGACTCTGCGCGAGTCGCCGCATCGTCAGCCTGAGCAGGCCGAGGTTGGCCCAGGGCTCAGCCACGGTCACAAGCAAAAGGTCGCCGGATGGCACCGCGCAGACCCGTCCTCGCTCGCCTTCAAGGTGCAGGAAGCCGGGGGAGGTACCGTCGGCCGCCGTCGCCGCCTGGGCCGCGCGTCCATACAGACGTGCCGCGAGCGCAGCGATCGCGTCGGCGTCCGTCCCGATATGGACGTTCCCATCCACCACGATGCCATCGACCCGCGACACGATCAGGGCCGCGTGTACGCCGGCGGTGTGCATCAGTTCGTCAATTACGACGTCGTATTGCGCCATTGGGATCGCGCTCAGAAGCCGTCAGCCGCGGCGCGCGCGGTCGCGACGCGCAACAACGCACGCACCCGACCGATCGGCACATGCGGCGCCACGCTGAGCACGGTCAGCGATCCGGCGGGTGCCGGTGCGAGCGCCAACGAGTCACCACCAGTCTCGAGCACAAGGGCATGCCATGTGCCGAGGTTCAGATGTTTCATCGCCCGCGCCGCATCATCGCCAACGCCGGCCACAGCCGCGGCCATTGCCTCGAGCACCGCCATATCGTCGCTCGGCTGCGGGCTGGCGAGGAGCAATCCATCCGCGTCTGCCACCAGGGAGCGAACAACTTCCTGGCGCGTCACCGGCGACGCCAGCGTGGCGCTGAAGCTTGGCACCGCGGCATAGCTGGCGGTCGGATAGGTCGCGCCCGTCGCGCGCATGGCGCGCTGCGAGGCTGGAGTGTCACCAGAGCCATTCGTGCGCGGCGAGGGCACGCTGCCATTCGCCGCCCCCGAGGTAGGCGTGGGGTTGTAGAGCCGCGAGCGCTCCCAGTAGGCTGACGCCGCATTGAGATCGCCGCGCGCCTCAGCAATGCGCGCGAGCACACTCAGCGCGGGCCCGTGGGTGGGATGTCGTTCGAGTCCCCGTACCGCCAATCGCTCGGCGGTCTCGAGGTCGCCCTGCTGTCGCAACGCTTCGGCGAGGTCCGCAAAGGCAAGGCTTTGCGGGTCGGTGGCGAGTTCGTTGCTCCAACGGCGGATGTCGTCAGCTGCCGGCATGTGCGGAGATCAATTCCTGGAGTTGCGCCGCAGCGTCGCGAGCGATTCGCACCCTGGCCGCGTCCGGCGCAGTCGGTGCAGCTTCAAGATAGTGCTCCCACGCGTTCAGTGCGGCCCCGTACTCCCCGCGGCGCGCCGCGACATAGCCGTACTGCTCCTGCGCCTCGGGCAGCAGCGGATCGAGCTGCACGGCCACCCGGACCTCCTCCGCCCAGTCGTCGGTTCGGCCGAGCCCGAGGAGCGCACGACCGGCTAGGACGTGTGCTGCTGCGCTGCGCGGGGCGTGTCCGATGGCCGTGCGCGCCGCCGCAAGGGCAACTTCAAAGCGCGATTCCGCCAGCGCGCGTCGAGCCTGCGCCGTGAGCTGCGCGACGCCCGCCATGGCATCCCCATCTTCACTCGCTACGCCCTGGGCATCGGTGGTCAGTACCCCCAGGCCCGCCCAGCGCGAGACCCACCGAGCGGTTTCGAACACGCGCATGCCGGCGGCGGAAGCCACCTGGCGGACTGTGCGGCAGCCATCGATGCAGGAGAGCACGCGCCACCCGTCGGCTGGCACGGCCAGCTCGCCGGCGGCGTCGCAGTCGCAAACGACCGGCACCGCGCCCAGCGACCCGATCCGCGACTCGATGGCAGGCCACTCGTCGCGCCGTCGTGCCGCGTCGAGGAAGAGCTCTTCACCCGAGAGATGCAGTGATGTCGTGGGTTCCAGCGCCGTCGCCGACTCGCTATCGGTGAATGAGAACGTCCCTTCGGCAAACGTCGTCAGTTCGAAGCAAAGGTCGTCGATGAGTCGCCGCGCGACCGTGTCGCGCGCTCGCACAGTGATCGCGCCAGTCTCGACCAGTCCATCCACGAGTGATCGCGGCGGCACCTGCGCACTCGACCATCGGGCCGCGGCGGCCCGATCATCGGCATCAATGACGCCGGACTGCGAGAGCGCACTGAGCAGGGGCTCCGGTTCGTCGTCCCAGCGCGCTGCCGCGATCGAGCCATCGATGAATCGAAGGATCGCGCCGCGCGCACCCGCGCCACCGGAGACGCGCAACGTCCCGGTCCGCCGTCCGCCTGCGAGCAGCTGAATCACTTCGGCGAGGCCGAGATCGCGCAGTGCGCCTTCGAGTGCCATCAGCCAGTCACCTCGCGCACGGTATCCATCGTCACCGGCGTCTGGGGAATCGTGGCGGCGTCGTGCTCAGCCCGCGCAATGTTTGCGCGCGTCACCCACCGTTCATCGCCCGCCTGATCGGCTGCCACGCGCCAGTGTTGCAGCGCTTCCGCGTCGCGACCCGCCCGCAGCGCCATGTAGCCTTGCAATGTGCGCACGCCAGCGTGATCCGGGGACACCGCGGCAGCACGGGCGATCGCCGACAGCGCCTGCTCCTCGCGACCCAGCGCAAGCAATGCCTCGGCGAGCGCGACGAGCAGGTCCGCGTCACGAGGGTTGGCGCGGAGCGGACGCACCAGCGCTTGCATCGCATCGCTGGGGCGTCCCATGTCGACACGCAGTTCCGCCAGCGCACGTGCCGCATCGTGGAAAGTCGGCACCGTATCGAGCGCATGAACAAGCTCCTCCTCGGCCTCCTGGACACGTCCATCCTCGCGCAGCAGCGCCGCGAGTCCGACGCGCACTTGCGCCAGATCGGGATCACCCGCGAGGGCCGTCCGCAGTGCTCCCTCGGCGCTGCGCACAACGACGGGCGCGATCGCCGATGCCGGAAGCACACGCATCGGAGCGGTGTCGCTCGGCACGTGGCCTCCTACCGGTCGCGCGGCGCCGGTGACGCGCACGAATGGAATCACCGGCGTACGACGCGACGCACGCGAGTGCGCACCAAGTGGCGACACCGGTGTGCCGCCCCGTCGCAATGCGACCCAAGCGCCGAGCGGTGTGCGCTTCTTGTCGACGTCGTGCAGCGTCGGCAGCGCGGCGCGCATCGGATGCGCTGGCGTGTGCGCCGCGAGCATGACGCTCTGCTCCGACGTCACCATGGCGCGCGGCGCGCCACTCAGCATCATCAACGCCATCGCGTCGCCATTGACCGCATCATTGGCCACGACCTCGAGCACGAAGTCCGGCAGTTCAGGCTCGAGTGCGAGCGTGAAGCGGAAGGGCGCAAAGTCGCCGGCAAAATTCATGGCCCGCTTCATCGCGCGCACACCGTCCTGATAACGACCCAGCTGACTGAGCGTGAACGCGAGGTGATACGCCGCATCGACGCTTTCCGGGGCCAGTGCCGCCGCGCGCTCGAACGCGCTGCAGGCTTCGTGCAGTCGCCGCAATTCGCTGAACGCAACGCCGACGCCGATCCACGCCCGCGCATTGTGCGGATCCGCCTCGGTGACGCGCCGGAAGCCTTCCAGGGATTCGGCATGGCGTCCCAGCTGACGCATCACCCAGGCCGCGTTGAGGCGGGCCGCGAGCTCGACGCGCGGCGTGGCGCGGACACGCTGGAAGGCGCTGAGCGCTTCGGCCGGTCGGTGGTCGAGGGACTCGAGCACTCCGAGCACGAGATACGCACTGCCCGGCTCACCCTCGCATGCCAGTGCCGCCACCAGCGACGCACGTGCCTCTGCGAGCGCACCACTGCGCACCAGAACGGCGGCGCGAGCCACGAGCGGTGCACTGACACCAGGCTGAGACGAAGCGGCTGCCGCGTATGCTGCGGCCGCCAGCTCCCACTCCTCACGCATCAGTCGGGTCTCAGCGACCGCTGTGTGCACCTGATCCGCTGGCTCCCCGCGGTTGAGTGCCGTTTCGAATTCCGCCAACGCCTGTTCGATGTAGCCGGTATTCCGATACGCGAGTCCGAGATTGAGGTGCGCCCGTCCATCGCGCTCAGTGGCAACGCGCGGGCTGGGTTTGAGCGGGCGCGAATCGAGGGTGAGATTCATGTCGACGCGTGCGAGACTCGGGTCGAGCTGGAGCGCGCGCTGCGCCGCCGCCTGTGCCGCCTCGAGCTGCCCCAAATCACCAAGCACGAAGGCAAGCAGGTGCTGCGGCCACGCCGCCGATTCGTCGATTTCGAGCGCGTGCTCCAGAGTGCGCCTCGCCGCTTCAGTCTTGCCGCGGCGATACAGAATTTCGCCCGACAATGCGTGCAGCGACACATCGGTGGGCGAGAGCGCAAGCGCCCGCTCGAGCCAGGCGGAGGCCCGGTCGGGGTACCCGAGTGACTGCTCCACGAGCGCAATTTCCCGCAACGCGGTGAGGTCGTCCGGTGTCCGGTCAAGCAGTTCGCCGAGCACTTGCGCCGCATCCGCCGGTCGCCCGAGCCGCGCATGCCATTTACCGAGTGCCAGCGCCGTTGTCTCATCATGCGGCTGCAGGCGCAGGGTGTCCTGCAACTGCTTGACGCGTTCCGCGTCGACCGGGCTGCGCGCAGCGAGCTGCTGGAGATTCTGCGCTGCGAGGGTCATCCGTGGGTCGACGTCGAGCGCGCGTTCGAAGCAGGCCGCCGCATCATGGGCAAGGCCACGCCTGGCCAGCATGACGCCACAGTTGTTCTGTGCACCGGCATTGGTGCCGGGAACCCTGTTCGCAATCGCCCGCAGTCGATCCATCTCCCGGATCGACAGGACGGGAACCGACTGTGGGGTTGCCGACAGTGTCACGACGCCACCGGTTGCGTTCAGGCCAGGTTGATCGCCCGCAGAATCGTCTGCAGGGATCCGTTGTCGGGGAGCAGCAGGAAGTAGCCGCGCAGCGCCTGCCCGTCTTCGCGCATCTGGAACTCGCTTTCGACGCAGAACACCACATCACGCCCATCACCGAACTGCAGGAACGCGGAGCTGAGCACGGCACTCGCCATGTCGACGGCAAGCATCGGCGGCGACGGCAGGAGCAACAGGTGCATGAAGTCGGCCAGCGCGTTCAGGTACGCGCCGCTGAGGATGTTCCCACACTCCTTGAGTGCGCTCTCCTCCAGCGCCGCGATGGCGGGCGACGACCCGCGCGGCCGCTTGAGCATCAGCTCTGCGAGCCGACACGCCGTCTGCTCTGGGAAGACGAGCAAGGATCGACCGGTCAGATCGCCGAGCATTTGCAGGAGCACCACCGCAACCGCGTCTTCCGGATTGGCCACCACATGACCGGGTACTTCATCCAGTCGCGCAATCGTGATCGTCGGCACGTTGATCATGATCGCCTGGCCCGTCATCGTGGACAACGCGGTGGCGGCGTGGCCCGCGCCGATATTGGCCACCTCGCGCAAGGCATCGAGCTGGTCTGGCTGCAAACTGCGCACGTCGCGTGTAACCAGCATCATGAGAGCGAGTTGATGTCCAGGATGAGCGACGGTACGCCGTCGAGAAGGATCGTGCCCCCACTGAACGTCGACGCCGATCCGCGCACGCGCTGCAGCGGCTTGACGACGATTTCGTGCTGAGAAAGACAGGTATCCACCCGCAATGCGACCCACTCACCGGCACAGTCAATGACGACCAGATGGTCTGAAACGTCATCCGCCGGCCTCAGGCCGAGGTGCATCCGCAGGCTGACGAGCCGCAGCCGTTCGCCGGCGACGTCGACGAAGGCGGATACCGCCATCGTGCAGCTCTCCAGCCGGTGGGTGCTGCAGACGTGCGCAAGCGGAATCGCGTAGGTCTCATCGGCGACACGAACGAGCAACGCGCGCAGCATCGCAATGCTGAGCGGCAGGCGGATCGTGATCACGGTCCCCGTGTCAGCGGCGGTTGCGAGCTCGAGACGGCCACCGAGTGCGTGCACGCGGCACTGGACCGCGTCGACGCCGACGCCCCGCCCGGAGAGTGTCGTCACCGTCTCGGAGGTGCTGAGCCCCGGACGGGCCAGCAGCTGCAGCAGTCCGCGATCATCATCGGCCAGGGCGTCGGCGTTGGCGACGCCCTGCGCCCGCGCCTGGATGGCGACCTTCGCGCGATCGACACCGCGCCCGTCATCAGCGATCGAGACCGCAACCATCGCTCCCTCGCGACTCGCACGCACGACCAGGCGTCCGCGCTCGGGTTTGCCCGCCGCCCGGCGTTCATCAGGGCGTTCGAGGCCGTGATCGATGGCGTTCCGAAGGAGATGCAGGAGTGGATCGCTCAACTCATCGAGCAGTGATCGATCGACCTCCAGCTCGCGGCCCTCGAGGACGAGATCAATGTCCTTGCCAAGTGCCTGCGCGGTGTCGCGCACATGACGGGGGAACCGGTCGAACACCTGCGCCAATGGCACCATGCGACTGCGAAGAATCGCGTCACGCAGCTGCACGATGAGCTTCGAAGCGTCATCGAGTGCCTGCAGGCCGCCCGCATTCGCCGTTGGGCGCAGTTGGCGCTGCAGACGATCCCGCACCAGCACCAATTCCCCAATGGCATCCAGCAGGTCATCGAGCCGCTCGACCGGAATCCGCACCGTTTGTGACGCGCCTGACTCCGGAAGACTCACCGCCCCGTTCACTTCGCGAGTGACGTGGCATTCCCCGATGTCGCCTGCCCCCCTGACTACCTTCGCAATCGCTTCCGCATCAATCGTCGCGGCCGTCTCCGCGTCACCAAGCCAGACGGTCAGACGTCGATCCCACCCGTCATCGGCACGCGAATCGTCGTCGGGCACAACGGCGACGACGGCGGCGATGGCGCGCAGTCTGCGCAGGACGACCGTGCTGCGGGCGAGCGGGATCGCCGCACCGTCAGCGATCTGGATGTCGACGCGCCAGCATGCACCATCCACCGTCGTCGCCCGGGTCACGACGCGGGCGGATCGTTCCCGCTCGCGGGACCCGCCGCGGGCATCCGTGGCGCGCGCGCCGAGCACCTCGATGGCACGTGCTGCGGTGTGCAGCACGGATGGTGAGACATCGCCCCGTTCTGCGGCATCGAGGGCACGACGCAGGCCGTCAACGAGCGCCAGCAATGCCGCGACGTGTGTCGCCGGCAGATGTCCCTCGGCACGTGCCGTCTCGAGCAGTGACTCCCCTGCGTGGAGGGCCGACGCAGCGTCGTCGAGCGCCACCGTGGCGCTCATCCCCTTCAGGGAATGCAGTGCGCGGAACACCGCATCAATGGCCTTGCGCGCGTCCGGAGTGCGCTCGAGGACGATGAGCTCGGCCTCCACCCGGTCGAGGAGGTCACGGCCCTCGGCAAGGAACAACGCGAGGAGTCGATGTGGCTCCACGGGTGCGCCGTGGGAGTGATCGTCGCCGGTGGCGACTCAGCCCAGGACGCGCTGCACGGCTTCAATCACACGGTTGGGCTGGAACGGCTTGACAACGAAGTCAGACGCGCCCGCCTGCAGGGCTTCGTTCACAAGCGCCTGCTGCCCCATGGCGCTGCACATGACGACCTTGGCCGTCGGATCCCAGGTCGTGATCTCCCTGACCGCATCGATGCCGCCCATGTCCGGCATCACGATGTCCATCGTCACGAGGTCCGGCTTCAGCGCCTTGTACTGCGCGACGGCCTGCGCACCGGTCTCGGCCTGACCGCAGACCGAAAACCCGGCCTGCTGCAGGATGTCGCCAACGAGCGTGCGCATGAAAAGGGCGTCGTCACAAACCAGTACGCGATGACTCATGTGGGAATCCCGGGAGTTGCCACGCGCGAGCGTGGCCTTATTGAATCAGGATATCGTCGGCCATCGCATCCACATCGAGCAGCGGCAGCGTGGTTCCGGCCACACGCACCTCAGAGTGAAGGAGCGCAGTGCCGGCCGGACGCGCACCTGACGGTGCGTCGGCGTCGCGCAACACTGGCAGGGTGTCCACTGCCAGCGCGCACCGCCGGCCTCCCAGCTCGAGGGTAACCACCCAGCCAGATGGGGTGGAGGGCCCGCGGTCGAGGAGGCGTCCGAGATCGACGAGCGGGAGCAGAGTGCCCCGCACATTGACTACTCCGCAGACGAACTCAGGCGCAGACGGCAACCGGATGGCTGGCATCCGGGCGAGCACCTCCCGTGCGGAGGCGGCGAGCATTGCAATTGTGGCCCCTCCCCCCTGCAGCACCATGACACGGGGCCCCGTGGCACGAAGCGCCGACGCCTCAGTCGGTGGCCGGTTGGCTGGAGGGGGCGCGCTGATCATCGTCGTCGAAGGCGTAGAAGCCGTAGTGGTCGAGGAGATTGACGTCGGCTGGCGGCTGATGCGAACCGGCCATGGCGCGCAGCGCGACCGCAAGGTCCGCCGGTAGCGGCGCCCGGAATACGAGCCACTCCGAGGTGATCGGATGCTGCAGCCGGAGCGCGGCTGCGTGCAAAGCATGACGCCCCGGCGGGAGCCCGGTCACGCGACGTCCTCCCCCACCGCCATACGTGTCATCGCCGATCACCGGGTGCCCTGTTGATGCGAGGTGGACTCGGATCTGATGGGTGCGCCCCGTGTGCAGACGACAGCGCAACAGATCGCCGCCATCGAATCGCGCCAGCCGGTCCACGTCGGTCCGCGCCGGTTTGCCACCCGCGACGAGCGCCATCCGGTGCCTGTTGTTCGGGTCGCGCCCGATGTTGCCTTCGATGGTGAGGCGGTCCTCTCGCAGATGCCCCCACGAGAGGGCTGCGTATCGCCGACTGACACGACGGGCGGCGAGGGCCGCGGAGAGCAGACGATGCGCCCGGTCCGTCTTCGCGACGATGAGCAGCCCGGACGTCTCCTTGTCGAGACGATGAACGATGCCTGCGCGCTCGTCACCGGCCTCCGAAGACAGGTCGCCGCCGCGACCGACCAGCGCGTGCACGAGCGTACCAGACCAATTGCCAGGAGCTGGATGGACGACCATTCCGGCGGCCTTGTCGACGATCAGCAGATGGTCGTCCTCGAAGACGATCGTCAGCGGCAAGACCTCGCCGACCACCTCGACACCACGGGGTGCGGGGATCGTGACCGCAATCTGCTGCGACGCCGTGGGTCGATAGCCCGCCTTCTGCGGCTTGGTGTCTACCAGAACCATCCCAGTTGCGATCAGCGTCGCTGCCTGCGTGCGCGAGAGATCGGCAGCGGCGGCCACGATGAGATCGAGGCGCTGACCATCGCCGGTCGCTTCGATCGTCAGCGAGCGGGCAACCTCACGGGAGCTCATTCCGTGCGCGCTCAGCGCGCCGACGATGCATCACTCGCGGTCGACGTCGCCTGTGCGGCAACCCGATCCTCACGCCAGAGCACCAGCGCCAACAACACCGCCCCGCAGCTGACACCGATATCAGCAACGTTGAAGGTGGGCCAGCGCATATCGCCGATCCCGACGTCGATGAAATCAACCACACCCTGCCCCGATCGCAGCCGGTCGATCAGGTTGCCGCACGCGCCACCGAGGATCATGCCAAGAGACGTCAACTTGAGCCGGTCTCCGTCAGCGGTGGCCTGATACATCCGCGTCAGGATGACCACGGCCCCCACGGTGAGGGCCGTGAAGATCCAGCGTGACCATTCACCAAGGTGAAGGCCAAACGCGGCTCCGGGATTGTAGAGGAGCGTGAACGTGAGCCATTCGCCCAGCACTTCGTGGCGCGTGTGCACAGGCGCGAGTGTCTCGACCGCCCACCACTTCGTCACGACATCCGTGATGAGAAACGCAGCTGCGACCGGCCAGAACAGCCGGGCGTTTTGGCTACTTCTTTCCATCTTCCTCTTTCTGTTTGCAGTTGATGCAATATCGTGCGTGCGGCAGCGCATCGAGGCGTTCGAACGCGATCGGATTGCCACATTCGTGGCAGAGTCCGAATTTGTCGGGCGCGCGGTAGAGTCGACGCAGGGCCTGGTCGAGATGGAACAGGAAGCGTCCCTCCTGGCTCGCGAACAGGAATGCCTTTTCGCGTTCCATGGCATCCGTGCCCTGATCAGCCATGTGGAAGGAATACGCGCTCAGATCGCCATCACCCTCGGCGCCGAACCGATTCCCGTGGTGGCCGAGCTCCTTCAGGACGCGCTTCCGCTCCTCCATCAGCCGCTTCTCGAAATGCGTGACGTCCTTCTTGCTGAAGCCCTTCACGGTGGGCTTCGGTGCGCTGGCTGAAGAGCTCATTTCGCTTCGTCCCGTTCCAGGGTGATCCACGCAGCGATACCGTCAAGGTCGACGGCAACGCCCCCCGGGGGCGCCGCCTCGCTGTCCGACACAACAAAAACCAATGCCAGCACCTCGCCGGCGATCCATGCCTGATGCTCACGCGCCGCATCCCGCACAGCGTGTACCCCACCAACGACCAGATGAATCCGGTCGCTGACGGCGAATCCTGCGTCCTTACGTGCCCGCTGAATCCGACTGACGAGTTCCCGTGCGATTCCTTCCGACCGGAGGGCGTCGGTCAGCGTCGGATCGATCGCGGCAACATACACACCGTCGCCAGAGACCACGAGATCGCCAACCGCCGAACGGGTCAGGACCACGTCCTCCGGCTCGAGGGGGAACTCAACCCCATCGACCAGAATCGTGACCCTTTCGCCACGTTCGAAGGCCTGCAGAACGGCAGACGGCAGCGCCTCGACGGCGGCCGCAGCGGCCGGGGTCGCTTTCCCGAAGCGTTTGCCCAGCGATCGGAAATTGCCCTTCGCGCTCACCCTGACGAGGTCGTCGGCCGATCCGGCGAACAGGATCGTCTTGATGTTCAACTCGGTGCGGATGAGCGACGCGAGCGCCTCGACCCCAGTCACCTCTTCCGGCGGCACGACGCAGATCATACGGGCGAGCGGCTGCCGCACCTTGAGCCCGGCCTCTTCACGTGCCGCGCGGCCCAACCGGCAGAGGGTCCGCACGGCGGCCATGTGGCGCTCCATCGAGTGGTCGCGCGCGGTTACGCCAAGCCGGAGATACGGGGCGGTATGTACCGAGGTGCCAACGAGCTGGCGGTGGATCCAATCCGTCAGGTATGGTGCAAACGGCGCAAGCAACCGGCAGACGACCGCCAGCACTTCGTGCAGCGTGGCAAACGCTGCACGGCTATCGTCGCTGTCGGTGTCGCTTTCCCAGAACCGCGCCCGGCTCAGACGGACGTACCAGTTGGACACGTCCTCATCGACGAAGTCCATGATCACGCGCGCCGCCAGCGTCGGCTCGTACGCGTCCAGCAAGCGGTCCGCCTCCGCTTCCACGGTGGCGAGGCGCGACAGCACCCATCGATCGAGCGCGGGCCGCGCCGCAACCGCCGGATCGCGATCACTCGGCGACCACCCGAAGTTCGCGTAGCGCGCGAAGATGCCACTGTAGATGTTGCGCAGCGTGAGCAGGAACCGCCCGGCCGTCTGCCGCAGCACGTCCTCGTCGAATCGCCGCGGGATCCAGACCTGACTCGTGCTGACGAGGAACAACCGCACGGCGTCCACACCATGCGTGGCGATGACGCGCCACGGATCCACCGTGTTGCCCTTGCTCTTGGACATCTTCTGTCCGGCTGCATCAAGCACGAGATCATTCACGAGGACGTGCCGATACGGCGCCGCCGTGCCGGCCGCGTTGTTCGGCAGGGCGTCACCCAGCGCCGTCGCAATCGCGAGCAGCGAGTAGAACCAGCCACGCGTCTGATCGACGCCCTCGGCGATGTAGTCCGCTGGGAAGTGCTGACGAAGCACGTCGGCATTCTCGAACGGATAGTGCCACTGCGCAAAGGGCATGCTGCCGGAATCAAACCACGCGTCGATGACCTCCGGCACTCGCCGCATGGTGCCCGTTCCGCTGGGTGCCGGCCAGGTGTATGCGTCGATGTACGGCTTGTGCGGATCGAAGTCGTCCGGCAACGCGCGGCCGATGCGATCCGCCAGATGCGCGTAGCCGCCGATTACCTCGATTTCCGTGGGATCGGCATCATTCACCCAGACCGGCAACGGTGTGCCCCAGTAGCGGTCGCGTGAGACGGCCCAGTCGACATTGTTTTCGAGCCATTGCCCAAAACGCCCCGCCCCGACTTCCGGCGGCTGCCACTGCACCTGGGCGTTCCGCGCGAGCATGTCGTCCTTGATCGCAGTCGTCCGGATGAACCAGGAGCCACGCGCGTAATAGAGCAGCGGTGTCCCGCAGCGCCAGCAGTGCGGATACGAGTGCACGAACCGTCCGTCCTTCCAGAGCACGTCGCGTCGCTTCAGCTCATCGATGATGAGCGGATCGGCGTCCTTGATGAAGCGACCACCGATGACGGGCATCGACGCAGGGAAGCACCCACGTGCATCGACCGGCTGCACGAACGCCAGATTGTGCCGTTGGCCTGCGCCGTAGTCGTCCGCGCCGAACGCGGGAGCCATGTGCACGACGCCCGTGCCATCGTCAGCGGAGACGAAGCTCTCACCGACGATGATTTCCGAGTTTGTGCCTTCGGGGAACTCGGCCCAGTCGAGCGGTCGGACATAGCGCATCCCTACGAGTTCCGCGCCGCGGAATGTGCGGACGGTAATCCAGCGGTCGCTCCAGTCTCCGCCGAGGACGGCGGCTACGCGCGATTCCGCGAGGAGAATGGTGAAGGCCGCGCCGCTGCTCTTCTGCAGTTCGACGTAGACGATCTCCGGATGCACGGCCAGCGCGGCATTCGACACAAGCGTCCACGGCGTCGTCGTCCAGACGAGGATCCGTCGACGCATGGTCGTTGTGGCGTCGACGAGATCGAGCCCGATGTACGTGCTGGGATCCTCGACATCCTTGTAGCCTTGCGCCACTTCATGGCTCGACAACGCCGTCTCGCAGCGTGGGCAATAGGGCAGAATCTTGTGCCCCTGCACCAGCAGACCCTTGGCGTGCATGACGGACAACGCCCACCACACGCTCTCGACGTAGTCGTTGGAGTACGTGACATACGGCCGCTCGTAGTCGAGCCAGTACGCCATCCGCTTGCTCAGCTTCTCCCAGTCACCGCGATACGTGAAGACGCTCTCGCGGCACCGACGATTGAACTCGGCGACGCCGATCGCCTCGATGTCACGTTTGCCGCTGATGCCGAGCGCCTTCTCGACTTCGATCTCGACGGGAAGTCCGTGCGTGTCCCAGCCAGCCTTGCGCGTGATGTGCGCGCCCTTCATGGCGCGATGGCGGGGGATCAGGTCCTTGAGCGTGCGTGCGAAGACGTGGTGAATGCCGGGCCGCCCGTTCGCCGTGGGTGGCCCTTCATAGAACACGAACGTGGGTTGACCGGGCTTCGGCACGAACGACGCCGAGAAGAGCTGCTCGCGCTCCCATTGCGCGAGCAGCGACGTCTCCAGCGCATCAGGCGACTCGTCGGCGGTGAGTTCGTGGTATCGTTCAACAGTGCGATCGCTCACAGCTGCTCCAGCACTCCGCACACGAGAGCCGTCAGATTCGGCTGCGCAGCGTTCGCGGTGGCGACGATCTCGTCCAGCGTCGCTTCCTGAAGCGAATCCGGCAGACACATGTCAGTAATGATGGAAAGGCCAAGCACTCGCATGCCGCCGTGGCGCGCAACGATCACTTCCGGTACGGTGGACATGCCGACGACATCGGCGCCCATCGAGCGCAACATGCGGTATTCCGCGCGTGTCTCGAGATTGGGACCAACGACCGCAACGTAGATGCCCTCGCGCAATGTCAGCCCCTGCGCCGCTGCGACCTGACGAGCAAGTGCGCGCAGGGCGGCATCGTACGCCACCGACATGTCGGGGAAGCGCGGTCCGAGCGCGGGATCGTTCGGTCCGACCAGCGGATTGTCACCGAGCAGGTTGATGTGATCGGCGATCAGCATCAGCTCACCGCGATGCCAGAGTGGATGCATGCCGCCACAGGCGTTCGAGACGATGAGCGTCCCGGCCCCGAGTGCGCGCAGCACACGCACCGGGAATGTGACCTCATGCAGCGAATACCCCTCGTACCGATGGAAACGTCCCTGCATCGCGACGACCGTTCGGCCGCCGAGCGTACCGCAGAGGAGTCGGCCGGCGTGGCTTTCAACCGTCGAGAGTGGAAAGCCCGGAATGTCCGCGTAGTCGATCGTCGCTTCGATGCTGATCTGCTCGGCCAGCTGCCCGAGTCCAGTCCCGAGGATGATCGCCTCGGTCGGCGTGCGTGGGAACACCGACTGAATGGCCTGCGCCGCTGCGGTGATCCGCTCGACGCTGTGGCGCATCGGCATCGGTGAGACCTTCTGATACGCCCGCAACTCAACCGTGGCGTTGAGCGAAGGGATCCCTCCGGTCACGACGGCTTCTCCGGGAACACGCTCCGCGGAATGATGCCGTCAGTCAGCGCGCGCACCGTGTCAGGATCGGTGATGGTCTCCTTCGCAGGCACAATCGCGCTCATCAGCGGCGTCGGTCGCGGCTTGATGCGCGCATCGATGAGATCGTCGGTCTCGTGCAGATACATGTCCACCGAGGCCGGCATCACCGGCGCCGCAGTCCGGGATGCCTCAACGTCCTGCAGATGACGCTCGGCGAGCGCCTTCATCTGTGACAGATACGAGGTCCGTGCGCGATTCAGCTGGTCAAGATCGCTGGCGATCCGCTTCGCCGTATTGCGCGAATCCTCGACCAGCGAGCGCGCCTCTGCCTTGGCTTCGCGCAACATACGCTCGCACTCATCGCGCGCGTCGCGCAGCAACTCATCAGAGCGATTCTTGGCGTCGGTGAGCAGCTTGTCGGTCTCTGCCCGTGTGTCCTGCGTGAGCCGATCGGCCTCGAGCCTGGCCTCGCCGAGCGTCTTGTCTGCCTCACTGCGTGCTTCCTGCAGCACGAGTCCGCCTTCCTTCTCCGCCTGCTCGCGGATGTCGCCACGCAGCTGCTGGGCGCTGACGAGCGCATCATTGATGGCCCGGTCACGCTCACGGAAGGAGCGAATCTGGTCGTGGAAGCCGCGCGCCTTGGTATCGAGGTCATTGATCCGCCGCGCCAATTCCTCGATTTCGTCAGCGACGCGCGACTTGAACTCGTCGACGCGTGCCCGGTCATAGCCACGCAGGGCTGACCCGAATTCCCATCGCCGCACATCCAGCGGCGTCAGTCGAAATTGCTCGTCAGACATTCAGCTCCTCGCTCCGAACAGCACGGTTCCCAAACGGACCAGTGTGGCCCCCTCTTCCACCGCGACCTCGTAGTCATTCGACATCCCCATCGACAACACGTCAGCCCCCGCATGGCCCGCGCGGCGCACCTGCTGCAGCGCCGTCCGTGCGCCGACAAAGGCCTGACGGATGGCGGTGACGTCATCGGTGTACGGCGCCAGACACATGACGCCAACAACCCGCACCGCCGCCAGACCAGCTGCGTGGGATGCGAGCGCATCAACGTCCGCCGGCGGCACCCCACTCTTCTGTGTCTCGCCTGCCACGTTCACCTGCACCAGCACCTCGAGCACCTTCCCAGCCGACTCCGCAGCAGCCTGCAGTGCGTCAGCCAGGCGGATACTGTCGAGCGAATGCACCAGATCAAACTGCGTCGCGGCCTTCGCCTTGTTCCGCTGCAAATGCCCGAGCAGATGCCAGCGCACGGCAGCGCTCGTCGCCTGCATCTTTCCCAGTGCTTCCTGAACCTTGTTCTCCCCTACGTCAGCGAGCCCACATGCCGCCGCGGCCTCAACCGCCTCGACACCATGTGTCTTGGTCACCGCAATGACTCGGACCGTCTGGCCATGCCCACCTCGCGCGCCCGCGGCAGAAATCCGATCCTGCACTTCCCGCACCCGCCGACCGAGGTCTGAAAACGCCATAAGCCTTGAATTTACTGGAGGTTACACGTTATATCAAGCAACGCTCGCGCCGCGGAATCAAGTTCCGTGACCCCCTGCGTTGCGGCGGCCGCCGCGAGCCCCGGGCAGCGCGCGACGCGCTGAAAGGCCTCGACCATACCGTCTGGCGACAATCGCGCAGGCGCACCTGACAGCAACCTCATCCTTTGTGAGCTTTCATACGCCTGCTGCACGCTGATCCTCGGCGGGCAGACCTCACGACGCATCCCGACATCGATCAGCCCGACGCGGCGCCAGCAGGTCACGCCGCCGAGGCGCCCGAGTTCCGTACGCATCGCAGTCGGCAACAGGACCGTCACCGCGATCTGCCCCTTGCGATCGAGCTGCTGTCTGGCAAGAAAGCCCGCTCTAGCCACGATCGAAGGCGCAAGCGTCGTATCCGTCGTCATGCGCAGCGCACGCCAGCCGCTCTCGCGAAAATACCAATTCGCTGGCAACAACGACGTGACGACGACCGTCACATCGCGGCGGTATGAGTCGATGGCCTGGCGGTACCAGACCGGATACGAGTCATTGTCGCCCGCGGTGAAGAGGACCGCGCCCTGCGGTACCTCACGGAGAAACTCCGTTGCCATCGTCGACGCTACCAATTTGTCCGGAAGCCTGGTGCGATTCACCGCGCGCCATGAGCCGGCGAACATCAACGTCGGCACGAGGGACGCCGCGAGCACATGTCGCGGCAGCCGTCGCGCCGCCACCCAAGCGCCGCCACCGATCCAGAGCCCCCAGCACCAGAAAGCCAGTGCGAAGAAATAATCGCGTTCGCGGGCCTCATGCAGCGCCTGCGCAGGCAGCACGCCAATCCCAAACGACGGCCCCGCCTTGAGGTTCAGCTGCAGGCCGACACCAACAGTGGCCAACACGAAGAGCACGATGACAATGCGTGCGCTGACCCGGTGTGCGCGCCAGTGTGCGACGAGGCCGCGTGTGCCGAGTGCCGCCGCCATGATCGTGAACGGTGTACGCCACCACGAAGGCGTCACGTCATTCCAGAGGCTCAGCGCCACTTGCCAGTCTGCATACTGGCTGATGTTCCCGAGTTGCAGCCAGAGCGGTGCCTGTCGCGGCCAGAGCGGCGCGACATCGTATTGCACGCGCGCAATGACGCCGATCAGCTTGCGCAGCGTGTCCGGGTCGCCCTGATTGAGAAACGGATCATGGCGCGCGCGGACGAGAAGGATGAGTACCGCAGACCAGGCGAGGAGGGTTGCCCCCGAGGCACGCCGCAGCCAGTGCGAGTGGCGGTCATGAGTTCGCGACGAGCCCAGAGCAACCACGAGAACGCAGGCGCCGGCCAATTGCCAGCGGCCCTGGCTCAACATGGCGGTGGCGAAAACGAGCGCGCCAGAGCCAACGAGCGCGCGCCATCGCACGTTGCCGCCTCGATCCGTGTTCGCGAGCAGCATCGCAGCCGGAGCGGCGACGAGGGCACTGAGGTGCAACGGCAGCGCAAGCGCAGCAGCGTATGCCACGGCGACACGGGCCCGGTCATCATCGGCGTCATGCGCGCGCCAGGCGGCAGCGAGTTGCAGCGCGACGCAGAGCAACGACACCGAATAGACCTCGGTTTCCGTCGCGTTCAGCCAGACCGTGCCCATTGCGCCCGCGCTGAGTCCGGCGACGACGCCGAGGCCGCGTCGACCAGAGACGAAAGCGATGAGCCACGCGGCAATGGCACACGCGCCGCCGGTTGCGAGGGCGGACAGCAGCGTGCCCGCCTGCACCGGCGAAATCGCGGGCAGCAGTTGCCACAGGGTCGAGCCAATCGCGACGTAGAGCGGCGTGCCGGGCGGGTGCGGGATGCCGAAAGTGCCAATGGCGGTCGCGAATTCGCTGGCATCCCAGAAGGTGGGCAATGGCGCGCCCGTCGCAGCGTACACCACCGAAAGAATCACTCCCACACTCAACGCTGCGAGGGCGGCGTCTCGCTGGTTCGGCTTCATGAACACTCCGTTCGGCGCGTGAGCGCTACCGCGCTCCGCAGCGGCCGACGGCGGGAAGGCGACGTCCAATGAGCGGATCCCCTTGCGACCGCCCGACACGGCAACCGATGCTTCATGCGATCAGGGGCGTCCAACCGGGAGATCTGCTCGGGAGTGTGGCAGCATCGACCTGCCTGGATCCTCACACATCTCCCACAGACTGCGGCTTCCGCCATTTCGGACGTCTCAGGGTTGGTAGGGGAATCGGCTGCGGGGAACTGCATCGACGCTGGGTCAGCTGGCCACGACACGACGACCACGACTTTCGCTGGTGGCGCCACCGATACAGGATAATGTCATGGACCGTCGAAACTTCCTTGGTGACCTGACCCGGAATGCCGCACTTTGCGCTGTCGTGCCGGCCGTTGAACGGCTGTCGCGGCGGCTCCGCTATGCGGAGAATCCATTCTCGCTCGGCGTCGCCAGTGGTGACCCGCACCCGACAGGGGGGGTGATATGGACGCGGCTTGCGCCGCGGCCGTTCGACCCTGGCTGGGGCATGGACGGCGTCCGCACGCCGGTCGCATGGGAAGTGGCCGAAGACGAACACTTCGGTCGCATCGTGCAGCAGGGCCGGTACATGGCGGCTCCCGAACTTGGGTACTCGGTGCACGTGGACGTCAGCGGCCTGTCGCCGGATCGCTGGTACTTCTATCGCTTCCGGGTCAGCGATCTCGCGAGTCCGACTGGCCGCTTGCGCACCACCCCGACGCATGGCGCGCTGACGCCGTTGCGCTTTGCGTTCGCTTCGTGCCAGCACTACGAGGCAGGTCTTTTCACGGCGTACCAACACATGGCCGCCGAGGAACTCGACCTGGTCGTGCATCTGGGAGACTACATCTACGAGTACGCAGGCATCAACGGCCGCGTGCGCAAGCACGATGGCTTCGAGTGTCGATCGCTCGAGGAGTACCGCCGGCGCTACGCACAATACAAGCTCGATCCACTGTTACAGGCGGCGCATGCACGCGCGCCGTGGGTGGTGACGTGGGATGATCATGAGGTGGACAACAATTACGTCGGCGACATCGGCGAAAACGTCTATGAATCGAGCGAGCAGATGCGCGCACGACGGGCCGCAGCCTATCAGGCGTGGTGGGAGCATCAGCCGGTACGCGTGCCGCGTGCCGCCTCGTGGGCGGACCTCTCGATCCGGCGTTCGCTCGAGTGGGGCACGCTCGCGAAGTTCTGGGTGATGGACACACGCCAGTTCCGCAGTGATCAGCCGTGCGGCGACGGGAATCAGCGCATTCCGTGTGGCGCGTGGGGCGACCCCAATGCGACCGTACTGGGCGACAGTCAGGAACGATGGCTCGTTGACGGGCTTGGCCAGTCCGCTGCACAGTGGCAGGTCCTTGCGCAGCAGATCATGTTCGCTCCACAGGCAATCGAACCCAAGCCAGGCGACAGCGTCTACATGGAGGCGTGGAGCGGGTATCCCCAGGCGCGCGATCGCCTGCTCTCGGCCATTGGCGAACGCGCCGCCGGACGGGCCGTGGTGCTGACCGGGGACATTCACAGCAGCTATGTCATGGATGTTCGGCGTGGCTTTGATCGACCAGATCGACCGATCATTGCCACCGAATTCGTTGGTACATCGATCTCGTCTGAAGGTGACGGCGCGGATCGCTCGTCGTACTTCCCGGCCACAGAGGAGGAGAGACGCCCGGAAGTGCGATGGCACAATCACCGGCGAGGCTACGTCTCGTGCACGGTGACGCCAACTGAATGGCGGGCGGACTATCAGCTCGTGGAGTACGTGTCGCGTCCGGGGGCACCGAAAACGACTGGGTCGTCCTGGCGATGTGAGCACGGAAGGCCGGGGGTCACACGAGTATGAACCCCGAGCCGTCGCCTGTAACGGCTGGTCCGTCGCGCGGGCGCATGCAGGAAAGCCCTTGCCATTGTTGCCTCCGGTATGTCTCCAGCTGATGACCTCGCGATGACCACAACAGCGCCGCAACCCATGACAACCGCCATTGCGCACGACGAGCATCTGCAAGCGCTCTGGATGCCCTTCACGGCCAACAAGTCCTTCAAGTCTCGGCCGCGCCTGCTCGTCAGTGCGAAGGACATGCACTACATGTCTGACGACGGCCGTCGCATTCTTGATGGTGCGGCGGGTCTCTGGTGCGTGAATGCCGGTCATTGCCGCGCGCCGATCGTCGAAGCGGTGCAGAAATCACTGACGACGATCGACTTCGTACCGGCCTTTCAGATGGGCTACCCGCCCACGTTCGCTTTGGCGAACGAGCTGGCCGCGATGCTGCCGCCGCCGATCGACCGCGTGTTCTTCTCAAACTCCGGTTCGGAGGCGGTCGATACCGCACTGAAAATCGCGCTCGCGTACTGGCGGGCCAGAGGCGCGCCGCAACGGACACGATTCATCGGACGAGTGCGCGGCTATCACGGCGTTGGATTCGGTGGAATCTCGGTCGGGGGCATCGCGCCGAACAAGGACGCATTTTCGGGGCAGCTACTCCCGCACGTCAGCCATCTACCGGCGACCCATGATCCGCTGCGCAACGCATTCTCGCGCGGACAACCGGCCCATGGCGTCGAGCTGGCCGATGCGCTTCTTCCGATCATCGCCGAGTACGGCGGAGACACCATCGCGGCTGTGATCATCGAACCAATGGCGGGATCGACGGGCGTGCTGGTGCCTCCCGCCGGATACCTCGAACGGCTCAGGGCAATCTGCGATACCCATGGCATCCTGCTGATCTTCGACGAGGTGATCACCGGCTTCGGGCGCCTCGGCAGCGCGTTCGCGGCGCAGCGCTTCGGTGTCACGCCAGACGTGCTCACGATGGCCAAGGGACTCACGAACGCAATGATCCCCATGGGTGCGACGGCCGTGCGTCGCGAGATTCACGATACGATCATTTCGGCGACGGATCGCGGCATCGAGCTGTTTCATGGCTATACGTACTCCGGCCATCCGATCGCCACGGCCGCTGCGCTGGCGACGCTCAAGCTGTATCGCGACGAAGGGTTGTTCGAGCGGGCCGCGGCGCTTGCACCGCTTTGGGAGGAGGCGATACACTCGCTGCGTGGCGAGCCGAACGTAATCGATATCCGCAATATTGGCATTGTCGGAGCCATCGAGATGGCGACACGCGACGGCCTGCCCGGCGCCCGGGCGATGGATGCGATGAACGCCTGCTTCTGGGACGAGGACCTGTTGGTCCGCATCACCGGTGACACGATTGCCCTGTCACCGCCACTGATCATCAGCGAAGATCAGATCGGGGACCTGACCGCACGGGTGCGGCGCACGCTGCGGAGCATTGCCTAGCGTCGTCGCATCACTTCGCGGCGATCCACATTCGACCGGCGACGATCACAAGGAACACGGCAAAGGCGCGCTGCAGCTCCCGGGCGGGAAGCTGCAGCGCGATTTTTGCACCGACCAGCGCGCCAACGAGCAGTCCTGGCGCGAGCAACATCGCAGCGCGCGTATCGAGCGAGCCGGCCTTGTAATACTGCCATGCGCCGAGCGCGCCGACCGGAAGCAAGAGCGCTCCGAGTGAGGTTCCCGTCGCGGTCTTCTGGACCATACCAGCGAACAGGACCAGTGCTGGCACGATGACGATGCCACCACCAATGCCAAAAAGGCCGGACAGCACTCCGGCGCCGAGGCCGATCAGAAGAAACTGCATATGTCGGTCAGGAAGTGGGGGGTGCTCAGCTGCTGATCAGTCGAGAGTGACAAGCATCTTACCGGTGTTGGCGCCGCTGAAGAGGCTGAGAAACGCCTCCGCAGTACGTTCGATCCCGTGCACCGTGGTCTCGCGCGCGACCACGGTTCCATTCTTGAGGAACGCGGTCAGCTCAGCCTCGAATTGCGCGCGCTGCGGCTCATAGTCAAACACGATGAAGCCCTTGATGGTCAGTCGTTTGCTGATGATCATCGCCATGTTGCGTGGGCCAGGCGTCGGCTCGTTGTACCCGGAGATCATGCCGCAGACGGCCACACGACCGAACGGACGCAGCGACGAGATCGCAGCCTCGAGGTGGTCGCCACCGACGTTGTCGAAGTA
>JANNVN010000081.1:0-4123 GCA_031414435.1 Gemmatimonadaceae bacterium | reverse complement strand
ATCGATGCTCACCGGACACTCCGTCACACAGGCGCGACAGCTGGTGCAGGCCCAGAGCTCGTCTTCGGTGATGTAGTTGTCGAGCAGCACGTTGCCGAGCGCTGCCTTTCCTCCGTCGGCACTCAGCAACAGCGCCGCGCTGCCCGGTACATCCAGTTCGCCCGCCAGCAGCGGCGCCTTCTCCATCAGGCGCTTGCGCGTGTCGACCACGATCTTTCGCGGACTGAGCGGCTTGCCCGTGATGTTCGCCGGGCAGGCGGCGGTGCAACGGCCACACTCGGTACAGCTGTAGCCATCGAGCAGGTTCTTCCACGACAGGTGATCCACGTCCGTGGCGCCGAACTGCTCGACCTCGGCTTCGAGGTCCATCGCCCGCATCACACCGACCTTCGCTGGCCCACTGGTGTCGCTGAACCAGACGTTGATCAGCGAACTGACCACGTGCAGGTGCTTGGAGTACGGCAGGAAGTTGAGGAACCCCAGCACCAGCAGTGCGTGCGCCCACCAGCTGATGTCACGGGCCGTCGAGGTGCCGGCCGATCCGACGCTGGCGATGCCGGCGCCGAGTGCGGTCGAGATGGGGCGGAACCAGCCGAACTCGGTCGCGCGTACGTTGGGATCGGCGGCGTACTCGAGTGCGCCGGTGGTGTAGAGCGTGATCATCAGCGACGCGATCACGCAGAGAATGATCACTGCCTCGGTGCCGTGAATTTCCTTGCCCTGCAGGCGCTTCGGTGGAGCCATCAGTCGACGCCAGATCAGCCAGCTGACCGCAACCAGCACCACCACCGCGAACAGTTCCTGGCTGAGCATGAAGAGCTGCCAGAGCGGGCGAGGCAGGATCCGCTCGTAACTGAAGCCCGGCCACACGCCGTGCAGCAGGATTTCAGCCGTGCCGGCGGTGAGCACGAGAAAGCCCCAGAACACCGACGCGTGTGACAGACCTGCGCCCCACTCGCGCAGAATCTTCGTTTGCGCAAAGCCGATGGTGAGCAGATTCCAGGTGCGCTTGCCAGGCTCGTTGAGGCGATTCTCGGGCTTGCCGAGGCGCAGGTAACTGACCAGTCGCTGGATGTTGTAGCTGAAGAAGCCCAACGCCGCGGTGAGGACGATCAGAAACGCGATGTTCTGCCCGGACATGGCAATCCCGATTCAGTGAAAGCTGCGGTGCCACGACGTGCGTGCACGTCGAATGGATTTCGACAAACTAACGGCGGGCGCCGTCATCGCGACCGCGCCCGCCGTTCACCCTGACCGATCCACTGCTATTGCTGCGCCCGCGCCGCCTTCACGGCGGCGGTCAACGCCGGCACGATCTCGAATGCGTCACCCACAATGCCGTAATCGGCCACCTTGAAGATTGGCGCGTCCTTGTCCTTGTTGATCGCCACGATCGTCTTGGAATTCCGCATACCGGCAATGTGCTGGATGGCGCCGCTGATGCCGACCGCGACATACAGATCAGGCGAGACCTGCCGACCCGTCTGGCCGATCTGATCACTGTGCGGACGCCAGCCGTCGTCGGTCACGGCACGGGTGGCACCAACGGCGGCGTTACCGAACGCCGCCGCCAGGTCTTCCACCAGCGAGAAATGCTCGGCGGCCTTCAAGCCGCGGCCACCGCTCACGATTACCGGCGCTTCCGCCAGATCGAGCTTCGCGCCACCGCCCATCGTCACGCCCGTCACCTTCACGCGGCCGGCTGATGGCTCCATCGCGGCTGCAACCGTTTGCACGGCGCCGGCCTTCGCACTGTTCCCCACGGTCACCGCGCCGGGACGCACGCTCACGAGCGCCGGTGTGGCCGAGAGCACCATCGTGGCAATGACCTTGTTGGTATTCATCGGATGACGCACCACCACTGCGCCGCCCTCGGCAGTCACTGCCACGACATCGGCTGCCACGCCGACGCGCAGCTTCGCGCCGATCCGTGGAGCAAGGTCCTGCCCCATCGCGCTCGCGCCGAACAGCGCCGCACGATAGCCACCGTTGGTGATCTGCGCGGCCACGGTCGCAGCCACCACTTCGGCGTTGTACGTCGCGAAGCCGTCGTGCTCGACCACCAGCACCGCATCCGCGCCGACGGCACCAAGCTTCGGCGCGACACTCGCGATGCCTGATGCGCCGAAGACCATTGCGTGCACTTCACCACCAAGGCCATCGGCCAGTGCGCGAGCCGCCGTCACGACCTCGAGCGCCACCTTGCGCACGTCACCGCCGCGCGCCTCCGCCACCACCAGAATGTTGTTCGCCATCTCAGAGCACCTTCGCTTCAGTCTGGAGGAGTCGGATCAGTTCAGGAACGGCAGCGGCGCCCTCACCCACAATGCGACCGGCGGACCGCTCCGGTGGCAGTTCCATCTTGCTCACCTTCACCGAGACCGCGCCGAGCTGCGCCGGCTTGCTCTCGAGCGGCTTCTTCTTGGCGGCCATGATGCCCTTCAGGCTCGGGTACCGTGCCTGCGTCACGAGGCCCTGATCGATCGTGCACAGTGCCGGCAGCGGGAACGACAGCGTCTCGACGCCACCCTCCACCTGCCGTTCGGCGGTGCCACTGGTGCCATTCACCTCGAGCTTCGAGATCGCCGTGACACAAGGCAGTCCAAGCAGTTCGGCGACCATCGCTCCGGTCACACCGGCGGCGCTGTCGACCGCAATGCGACCGAACAGAATCAGGTCGTAGCCACCGTCCTTCAGTTCTGCGGCCAGTGCTTCGGCAATCGCAAACCCATCGAACGGAATCGCGTCGGTGCTCAGGTGCACACCCTTGTCGGCACCCATCGCGAGCGCCTTGCGGATCGTTTCCTGAGCCGCAACAGGCCCGAGCGATATGACGGTGACTTCGCCGCCGCCATGCTTTTCATTCTGCTGCAGCGCCGCTTCGACTGCCCACTCGTCGAAGTCGCTCATGTCGAACTTGATTCCGGTGTCGGACACCGAGGCGCCATCGGCGCCTATCTGAAATCGCGCACCCATGTCGGCAACGCGCTTGATGCACACGGCGATCTTCACCGCTGGCACTCCAATGGCTGTGAAAAGGACTGGAAAGGAACGTCGAAAGACCTGCGGTACAACGATGAGTGCAAATTAGCCCTCCCGCCCCGGTCACGCTTGGGCTGCGCCGGTTCCGGCCTGCTATCGTTCCGGCATGACCACACGCCCCCTCGCTCTCGTGACCGGCGCCTCGTCAGGCATTGGCAAGGCCTTCGCCGCCGCGCTGGCGCGCCGTGGCTACGATCTGCTGCTCGTCGCGCGTGACGCCGACCGGCTGCGCACCCTGTCGACTGAACTCTCGGGTGTGGGTGCCAGTGCCACTCCCGTCGCCGCCGATCTCGGGACGGACGAGGGTCTGGCGGCCGCCGAGGAGGCCATCCGGACCGCTGGGCGCCTCGATCTGCTGGTCAACAACGCCGGTTTCGGGACGACGGGAACGCTGGCCGAGGCCCCCTTCGAGCGCCAGGAGCAGATGCTGAGGCTCCACGTGATCGCCGTCAACCGGCTGACGCGGGCCGCCCTGCAGGTCATGCGACCGGCGCGCCGCGGTGGGATCATCACCGTCTCCAGCGTCGCCAGTTTTGCCAACAGCAGCGGCAACGTGAACTACTGCGCGACCAAGGCATACCAGCGCAGCTTCAGCGAAGGGCTGGCCATCGAATGTGAACCCGAGGGCATCAGGGTGCAGGCACTGTGCCCTGGCTTCACCACGACGGAATTCCATGGCCGGATGCAATTCGACCAGCGCCGCCGGGCACCGGCGTGGATGTGGCTCTCTGCCAGCGAGGTGGTGGAAACGTCGCTCCGGCAGATCGAGGCGAACGGGGCCGTGGTCTGCGTGCCCGGCGTGCAGTACAAGGCGATCGTGTTTCTGGCGCGGCACCTGCCGCTGTGGGTGAAGCGGCTGCTGACGCAGCGGGTGTACAAGCGGGATTGAGCGCCGTCGGCGCCGCGTCCTGCTCAATCGCGCCAACTGCGGCATGCCGCTTACATGAACATCGCCGGATTGATCTCGAGCGATACCAGCGAGATCCGGGTTGCCGGGATCCCGCTGCGGCGCGCATGTTCGAGCACTGCCTCCGCGTTCGGGGCGATGTACTCACAGTAGATCTTGCCTTCAACGTCCGAG
>JANNVN010000080.1:0-9923 GCA_031414435.1 Gemmatimonadaceae bacterium | reverse complement strand
TGTCCCCCCAGCACCACTGCGCGCATCACGAAATCCGAGTGTGGCGTTAGTTACTATTCTCGCGCGCGCGGCCAATCGCGTCGCGCGGGGCTGTCCAAGCGCGGAGGCTCGCGCCCCCATCGAACAGGATCCTGGCGAATGATAGCGATCAAGGTGCCACCGCTCGGCGAATCGATCGTTGAAGCGACCGTGTCACGCTGGCTGAAGAACGAGGGCGACGCCGTCGCGGCGGGCGAGACCCTCGTTGAACTCGAAACCGACAAGATCACGGTCGAGGTTCCCGCCCTCAAAGCCGGCATCCTCGCAGCGCGCAGCAAGGGCGAAGGCGACGTGGTGGCCGTGGACGACATCCTCGGCCAACTCGATGAATCGGGGCGCGGGGCCGGTCTTGGCGCCGTCAGCCTGAGCGATCCACCGCCGGGCGATCCAATCAACCCGCCGGTCGGACCGCCGGTTGGCTTCGCTGCGGCAGCGGGTGATCCACCGCCGGGCGATCCAATCAACCCGCCCGTCGGACCGCCGGTCGGCTTCGCCGCCGCGATGAGCGATCCACCGCCGGGCGATCCAATCAACCCGCCGGTCGGACCGCCGGTTGGCTTCGCTGCGAAAGCAATGACCTCGTCCTCCCCGGTGAAGTCTGCGCCGGCCGCGCGACGGACCGCCGATGAAGCTGGCATCGACATCAGCACGGTGGCGGGCACTGGTCGCGGTGGCGTCGTCAGCAAACCCGATGTCGTCAACGCGATTGCGGCTGGTGCGGCCAACCCGGCGCCGACGGCCGCGGCCGCTGCGGCATCGGCACCGGCTGCGTCGGCGCCGGTCCGTATCGGCGAACGCGAAACGCGCGAGAAGATGACCACGCGGCGCAAACGCATTGCCGAAAACCTGCTGCAGGCGCAGCATAATACCGCGCACCTGACCACCTTCAACGAGATCGACATGAGCGCCACCACGGCGCTCCGTGCCCGGATCAAGGAGAAGGTCGAGAAGGATCATGGCGTGAAGCTCAGCTTCATGCCCTTCTTCGTGAAGGCAGCGACACACGCACTGAAGGCGTTCCCGCTGGTCAACGCGCAGATCGACGGCGACAGCATCGTCTACAAGCACTACGTGAACATGGGCATCGCCGTCGCCAGCGAGGCAGGACTGGTGGTGCCGAACGTGAAGGATGCCGACACGAAAGGGATGCTCGCCATCAGCCGCGATATCGCCAACCTTGCCAACAAGGCGCGCACCGGCAAGCTGGCGATGGATGATCTCACCGGTGGCACGTTCACGATCACCAACGGTGGCGTGTTCGGCTCACTGATCTCGACACCGATCATCAACTACCCGCAGGTCGCGATTCTCGGCCTGCACAAGACGCAGGATCGTGTGGTGGCCATTGATGGCAAGGTGGAGATCCGGCCGATGATGTATGTCGCGCTGAGCTACGACCACCGCGTGATCGATGGCCAGCAGGCGGTGCTCTTCCTCGTCCGGATCAAGGAGTTGATGGAAGATCCGGCCGCGATGCTGGTGGACTGACCAGTGGCAACTGAATCGATTCCAGCCGATGTCGTCGTCATCGGCGGTGGGCCAGGCGGTTACGTCGCGGCCATCCGGGCTGCCCAGCTGGGCCTGACCACCGTCTGCGTCGAGATGGACAAGACGCTCGGCGGTACCTGTGTCAACGTCGGGTGCATCCCGTCCAAGGCGCTGCTCACCAGCAGTGAACACTTCGAGTTTGCGAGGCACTCCGCCGCAGAGCATGGCGTGGTCATTCCAAAGGTCTCGATCGATCTCGCGCAGATGATGAAGCGCAAGAACGACGTCGTTGGATCAAACACGAAGGGCGTCGAGTTCCTGTTCAAGAAGAACAAGGTGACCTGGGCCCGCGGCGCTGGGACGCTCCGCGCGGGCAATGTGGTCGATGTCACCGCCGCCGATGGGACCGTGACCAGCTACGCGGCGAAGAACGTCATCATCGCCACCGGCTCGGCGTCGGTCGAACTGCCATTCCTCAAGTTCGATGAGCAGCGCGTCGTGTCGAACATCGGCGCGCTGACACTCGCAGCGGTGCCGAAGCGGATGATCGTCGTGGGCGGTGGCGTAATCGGCCTCGAACTTGGCTCGGTATGGCGCCGGCTTGGTGCCGAAGTGACCGTCGTCGAGTTCATGCCGACCATTCTGCCTGGCAACGACGACGATGTGATCAAGGATGCGACGAAGATCTTCAGCAAGCAGGGGATGGCGATCCGCACCGGCACCAAGGTGACGGCAGCTGACCTGTCGTCGAAGAAGGTGATCAGGCTCACCGTCGAGAAGGACGGCGCGAGCGAGGTACTCGAGGCGGACGTGGTGCTGGTGAGCGTCGGCCGAAAGCCGCTGCTGCATGGCATCGACGCCAAGGCACTCGGCCTCGAGTTGCAGAAGAACGGCGCGATCAAGGTCGACGACCAACTGCGCACCAACCTCCCTGGCGTGTTCGCCATCGGCGACGTGGCGGGCGGAAAGCTGCTCGCGCACAAGGCCGAAGAAGAGGGCGTGATCGCGGCCGAAGTGATCGCAGGGAAGAAGGTGCACATGCACTACGCGGCGATTCCGGGCGTGGTCTACACCTGGCCCGAGATCGCAACGGTGGGCCTCACCGAAGGGGAAGTGAAGGCGTCAGGTCGCGCCTACAAGACCGGCAAGTTTCCCTTCTCCGCCAACGGACGCGCGCGGTGTCTCGGCGAGACGAATGGCTTCGTCAAGATCATCGCCGACGCCGTCACCGACGAACTGCTCGGCTGCCACATCATCGGCGCCAATGCCGGCGATCTGATTCAGGAAATCGTGCTGGCGGTGGAGTACAAGGGGTCGAGTGAAGACATCGCGATCACCACGCACGCACATCCGACGCTGGGCGAGACAGTGAAGGAAGCGGCCTTGGCAGTGCTGGGTCGGGCGATTCACATCTGAGGCGGCGTACCGGAGACTTGTGGTGTCGCCCGTCGCCAGGCCGGGGCCCAGCCGTCACTCAGGTGGGTTCAAACGTTCGATGAACTCGGCATCCGCGAGGTCCTGCGGGCGCCCGGTTGCCCGCTTGTTTCGCAGCAACGAGACACGATCGATGAACCACACCGGTACCCCATCGAGGGTGCCCGGCATTCTGGTTGACCACGCCTCGTCGAATCCAACGCCATAGAGGTGGGACAGCAGATCGATGCGATTCGGGGCGCGGCCCAGCTGAATCATTCGATCGCTGGCCTCGAAGTCAGCAGCCTCAATCTCCAGTGATCCAAAGCCGAACTGCCGCAATGCCTCGACGATCCTGGCTCCATTGTCAGCCGTGGGCCGAACGAAGCAGTCCAGATCGTTTGTGAACCTCGGGTGGCCATGAAACGCGACGGCGTGGCCTCCGACGACGAGATATTCAACGTTGTTCGAACTGAACAATGCGAGCAACTCTCTCAAATCGCTGTTGAGTCTCTCCACGGGCCTCCCGGTACCGCGCTATGAGGTCCAACGCGCGATCCAGCCGCTGTTGCGGCGTCATGGCCGCCAGCTCGTCACGGTCGGCCTGCGCGGCGTCCTCGTGCGACTCGAACACCCGTATCACACGATCCATGACCGGAAATTACTGTTGTGGGATCAGCCCTGCCATCCCCCGACCGTCACCTCGACGACGACGGACATGCGACTCGCACACCACCTGCCATTCGATGCCCCGCTGGAGCAGTACGACGCTCAGGCCCACCAACTGCTCGCCGGCCACGCCGCTGGCGATGCGACCGCCATCGAGGTCCTGCGCAACACGCTGCCGCGCTTCCTCGATCCCGACGTCACCTGGAAGCCGCTGCATCTTTCCGACGACGCGATCCAGGCCGCGCCGCTGACGATCGACGACACCCGGCTGGCGCTGGCACGAGCCTACAGCTTTCGCGACTGGGATGCTCTGGCGAGCTACGTGACTGATCTTTCGGCGCCTGAATCGCCGGTGCGGCAGTTCGAGGCCGCCGTCGAAGCCGTCATCACTGGTGACCTTGCTGGCCTGCGCTCGATGCTCACCGCGAATCCTGCGCTGGTGCGTACACGCTCGACGCGTGCCACCTGTCACGACCCGGCCGTCCATGGGGCAACGCTGCTGCATTACCTCGGGGCAAATGGCGTCGAAGGCTACCGCCAGCGATCGCCAGCCAATGCAGTCGATATCGCTGCGCTGCTCCTCAGGCACGGCGCCGAAGTGGATGCATTGGCCGGGATGTACGGGGGCCAGTACGCCACCCTCAGCATGCTGATCTCGAGTTCACCGCCAGCCGACGCCGGCGTGCAGGTTGCGCTGGTGCACACACTGCTCGACCATGGCGCCGCCATCGACGGTATCGGCTCGACCACATGGCAGTCGCCGGTGATGACGGCGCTCATCTTCGGCTTTCGGGACGCCGCCGAGGCGGTCGCAGCGCGCGGTGCCTCGGTCGATCGGCTGGTGATTGCGGCGGGGCTTGGACGCACCAATACCTGTCGCGCGTTGCTCGCTTCAGCAAATGCGGAGGAACGCCATCAGGCACTGGCTCTGGCGGCGCTCAATGGGCATGTCGATATCGTCGAATTGCTCCTCGATGCCGGCGAAAGTCCGGATCGACTGAATCCCGAAGGCATGCATTCACACCAGACACCCCTGCACAGCGCGGCACTGTCCGGAAATCTCGCGCTCGCACAACTGCTGGTCACACGTGGTGCGCAGCTGAATACGCACGATACCCTCTGGAATAGCACTCCGCTTGGCTGGGCCAGGTACGCGGGCCACGAACCGGTGGCGGCGTACCTGCTCGGCCAGGGTGCAACCGACGACTGATCAGCGGTTCACGGAATGGTGGCGCGTGCTGGCCCCATCAACCGGCGCGCGAAGTAGGTGTACTGCAGCGCGGTCGTCCTGGCACTCTGCTGCAGATTGGCGCCTGAACCGTGACCACCTTCAATCACTTCGTAGAACAGGTACGGCAATCCCATCGCCGCCATCTTCGCCGCGAACTTGCGCGCGTGTTGCGGGCCGACACGATCATCCTTGGTGGTGGTCCACACCAGTGGCTCGGGATACGCCACGCCCGGCCGGAGATTGTGGAACGGTGAAATCGACGCGAGGAAGGCCCGCTCTTCGGGAACCGACACGCTGCCATACTCGGCCACCCACGAGGCGCCCGCCTGGATCTGCTCGAACCGCAACATGTCGAGGAGCGGCACGGCGATGTCGACGGCGCCGTAGAGCTCCGGATGCTGCGTCATCGCCACGCCCATCAGCAGCCCACCGTTCGATCCACCCACGATCCCAAGCTTGGCCGGGCTGGTCACGCGCCGCGTGATGAGATCCTGCGCCACCGCCGCGAAGTCGTCATAGATCACCTGTCGACGTGTCTTCAGCCCAGCCTGATGCCATGCCGGCCCGAACTCGCCACCGCCGCGAATGTTCGCCAGCACGTACGCACCACCCTGCTCCAGCCAGAGCTTGCCGACATCCGCGTCGTAGCGCGGCGTGTTCGATACCTCGAAGCCACCGTACGCCTCCAGCACGGTCGGCGTGGACCCATCCAGTGCGATCGACGTCGGATGCACGATGAAGTACGGCACTTTCGTACCATCCTTCGACGTGGCTTCAAACTGTCGCACCACATGACGCGATGCGTCGAACCGTGGCGTCAGTGTCTTGAGGACGGTTGGTGCGGTATTGCCCGCGCCCGCAAGCCAGAGGCTGTTCGGCGTGAGAAAGCCAGTCACCTGAATCAGAGCCTGATCACTCCGAGCCTCCGCACTCTGCAGAAAGGCCGAGACGTTCTCCGGTACAGGGATCGTCCGTCGCGACCACGTGCCGGCGGCGCTGCGTGTCAACGACAGGACCTTACCGGTCACGTTGTCATTGATTGCAACCAGCAAGCGAGACCGGGTCGACAAGGTGCCACCCAACGATTGCCGCGCCGTCGGTTCGAATACCGCAACCGGCGCGAGTGCGTCAGGCTGACGCATCGCACGCGCAAGATCGAAGGCCGCCAGCGATCCCGTGCGAATCGCGGTCGACCCCGTTCGCCACTCCTCGGAGAGTTGCAGAATGACCTGCCCGTCGATCATGTCGGCAACCGACGCGCGCTTCGGCACATTCAGTTTCACCACATCCTGCGCCCGGATCAGGTAGTGCTCCGACTCGAAGAAGGTGAGACCGCGGTAGATCGCGCGCAGCTGGCGACCGGATGCATCGCGCACCACGGCCGGAAAGACGAAGACATCCGACGGCTGGCCGCGGAACACTTCCACCGCCGCAGACAGTGGCTGACCTCGCGCCACGCGCTTGACGATGTACGGATACCCTGCCGCGGTCACGTCGCCCGGTTGCCATTCACGCGTCACAAGCAGCGTATCCTGCGACAGCCACGCCGACGATTGCTTCCCCTTCGGCAGCGCGAAGCCATTCGCCACGAAGGCCCGTGTCGTGAGATCGAATTCACGTGCCGTCACCGCATCCTCGCCCCCGTCTGACAGGTTCAGCACGCAGCGCCGTTCAGCCGGCTGCAGGCACGACGCTCCCTGCCAGACCCAGTTCGCTTTCTCCGCTGCGGCCAGTGAATCGAGGTCGAGCACCGCGGTCCAGCGTGGCGACCTGGTTCGGAAGCTGGCGAGCGTCGTCCGACGCCAGATGCCGCGCACATGCGAAGAGTCCTGCCAGAAATTGTAGAGCATACCACCGATGAAGCGCACACCGGGAATCCGGTCAGTGGCCTGCGCCATCGACAGCGCGGACTGATACATCCCGGCGAACCGCGAATCCTTTTCGAGCACGGCAGTGGTTTTCGCGTTCTCGGCGCGAACCCAGGCCATGGCCCGATCGCCGGTCATCTCTTCGAGCCAGCGAAAGTCATCACTCGTGTCGGGGGGCGCCGTTTGTGCTGCGGCAGTTGACGTGGCAAGCAGCGCCGCACCGAGCAGAGAAGTGAGTCGGGTCATTGCTGTCCTGGAAGGCGGGAATGGCCACGTGGGCCGAAGGGCGTCGTGCGGGAAACCGCGTCCCGCACTCCGCTTGCCAGCCGGCAACGATCGGGGATGGGGAGCGGTGTCGACGCTGAAGCGACCGGACTCGCGAATTTGCGGTGCGCTGCGAAAGCTGCCCTGGGCGTGGCACCTGCAACAGGCTGGCGTCCGCAGCGAGGCGCAAGCGCGGTCAGGGGTCGATGAAGTCCGCGAGACTCTGCCGAGTCCGGTCCACTACCAATCGCGTCACGTCTGGTCGTGAATAGTGCCCGGCAAGATCGAAGTTCTGCCGCTCCCCGCGCACCAGCGCATGGTCGAGTTCCGCGATCACCAGCGCCTCGCGCCCAACGACCGGCTCAACGATGAAGCGACCATCGGGGCCCGCGATTGCTGTCCCGCCATTGGCCAGAAACTCGCCGCTCTGGGCCAGGATTCCGGCCAGTTCGGGCGTGTCTGGTGGAAAATCCGCCGGCCGCATCAAGCCGGAGACTGCCAGCACGTAGCTGCGTCCTTCCTTCGCCAGAAAGAGCGGCAGATCGTGCGTGTTGTGCACGCCGCCAGGCCACACCGATACATGCAGGTCTTCGCCTTGAGCATACAGCGCTGCCCGCGACAGTGGCATCCAGTTCTCAAAGCAGTTCAGCCCACCCACGCGGAAGGGCCCCAGCTCGTGAACGCGCAAGCCATGTCCATCACCCGGCGCCCACGCCAGTCGCTCTTCATAGGTCGGCTGCAATTTTCGATGCGCCGAACAGATCGTTCCGGTCGCATCGATGTAGACCAAGGTGCAGTACAGACTGTGCCCACCACGGTCCGCGGCCCGCTCCATCACGCCGAGATAGACGCTGATCTGATGCACACGGGCAAGGGCGCAGATCGGATCGAGATCACCGCGGGCGAGATCGACACCTTGATCGAGGTATCTGGCAAACATCGCTTTCTGGCGTGGGTCATTGAACCGCGCGCCATCGGTGCGCTCGATCCAGAACGGATAGCCAGGTACGAGCGCTTCGCCGAAGACGATCAGGCGGCACCCCTCCGCCGCCGCGCGCTCGATACACGATGCCACCTTGGTCAGTGTGGCCTCGCGCTGCAGCCAGACCGGCGCGATCTGCGCGCAGCCGACAACCAGCTTGTCGCTCTCGCGCGCCTGCGGCGCGTTGACGCGTATGGTCTCCATCAGCTCTCCCCATCGGGTACGAGGCGGACGGCACCAGCAGCGTCGCCTCTGATGGGAACGATCGTACCCGCTCGCCGGTAGCTTCTCAATGCCTGCGCATCGATGGCGACGCACCGCACTCGCTCCGCCAGTGGCCCGAACCTCAACTTTTCTGCCTTCACCATGCGTCGACCCCTCGGCAGTTTGATCGCGCTCGTCATCGTTGCGGCGTCACCGCTCCGGGCCCAGGGGTATCCGTTCAGCCAGCGCGGCACCGTCACCCAGCGCGTGGCCTTCACTGACATCAGCATCGAGTATGGTCGACCCACGGCACGTGGCCGCGCGCTCTTTGGGGCATTGGTGCCGTGGGACAGCGTCTGGCATCCTGGCGCCGACAGCGCCACCACGATCACGATCAGCCGCGACATCGTGCTCGAAGGTCGACCGGTGAGCGCCGGCGCGTACACCGTCTGGCTTGTCCCGCGCGCGCAGGGACCGTGGACCTTCGTGCTGAATCGGGCCACCGGAATTCAGCACACGCCTTACCCTGGCGCAGCCTCCGACGCCGTCCGCATTGAGGTCGTCGCCGATGAGGCGTCACGTCTCGAGACGCTGACGTATCAGTTCCCGATGGTGTTGCGAGATGAAGCCCAACTGCGAGTGCAGTGGGGCACCAGCGGCATCACGTTGCGGATGAAGGCACCGTATCGGCCGGGGAGCTGACCATCACTCGACGTCGATGCCGACCCGATGATCACTCCTTGATCGATCGACGCCACTTCGCCGTGCACCGAGCGTTCTATGGCCGAAACGGCACCTTCGCCCAAATGTCCTGGTGCGCCGCACCGATCGCGCTGCCGACGAGCGTCGTGACGCCGGTAAGGAGTACCGATAAGACGCCAGCGACCGCCTTCCCGGAGATGAAGACGTCGGCATCCTCCCGGGCGTCGGAAATCGCGGCCAGTGTCATCAGCACTGCGCTGGCGCCAATCCCGATCAGCGCGCCTTTACGCGCGCCCCGCCTGAGCCCCTCGCCAACAGTCCGCTGACCCACCAGCATTTCCACTGCCCCGATGTCGCGAATCGGAATCGACACGCGTTCCATCAGGTCGTCTTGGCTCGTGATCACGAAGACGCCGGAGTCGCGCGACTGGTAAGTCCCACGGTAGAACTCCCGCGCTGGCTGCCAACGATCAACGCGCACCTGCGCCCCCACCCGCAAGGAGTCTGCATGCTGGGCGTGCAGCGGCGCTGCGAGAATGGCGCAAGGCAGCAGGGCAAGGCGAACACGACGCATCGGCGGAACGTGGCTGCTGGAAGGCGTAGCGGGGCGACAATCCGAAGATCGCCGCCCCGCCCCATTCCCGCAATTCGTCACGAAGTGCGACGGGAGATCGCCTACAAGAACCGCCCGATCACCGCACCCAGCGTCAGAAACACCACCGCCAGCAACGCCAGCGTGGCCGGCTGCATGGTGATGCCCGACGTCGTGGCCTGCGCCGGTACGGCGCGCGCGAACGTTTCTGCCGAACTATGCACGGCCGGGGCTGCCACCAGACGGGTGGCAGTTGCAGGCGGCAGCGCGTTCATGATCTGCGCGGCCACATGGGCAGGGGTGCGCACTTCCTTGCGCGCCGATGCCTCTCGGCTGATCCGCGACCAGAGTTCGGCCTCGGGAGTGAGCTGGTTGTTGGCCAAACGCGGCGCGGGAGCTTCCCCGTCGAGCCAGGCGTTCAGCGCCGCCATCGCCCCATCGGCGCGCAGCGGAACTTCACGATCGGCCAGC
>JANNVN010000079.1:0-2665 GCA_031414435.1 Gemmatimonadaceae bacterium | reverse complement strand
CCCTACCGAATCTGCGACCGACGCCGCCAGCGCGCGCAACTGAAGCGGCGCGCCACCTTGGCCCGTGTACACGGCCTGAATTCCCGCCCGCCCTCGAACCGGGCCGCGCCCGCTCTGCAGCACGAACCCGTCCTCGGCGAAAAGCGCGGCCAGTGCAGCGGCGTCGCCACGCCGCCAGGCGGCTTCGTAGTCACGCAGCACGCGGTCGAGCGGCGCGGGGAGGGTGATCGAGGGGAGTGGTGGTGACGGGGGCGTTGACGGTGACGCAGTGCTCTGGGCGCTCAGGTCGACGGCGAGGAGGGCGACGGAAAGCGCGAGGGCGATGGCTGTGCGCGAACGGGAACGTGGCATGGACAGTGAGGGCTGCAGCGTGTCGTCTTCACCCGGGGGACACTCGCGAGGCGGCTGGCGCCGGCGCGCGAATAGAGTCGGGCCGCGCTCAGTCTGTAGCGCGGCTAGGTCACTACGTAGCCGCGTCAGCGAAGGTTCAGCGCGACTGGCGCCGACAGGCGCTCGAGACCGTTCGCGGTCCGGAATCCGCTGCGCACCGAGTACTGACCGACGGTGGCGGGCACGCGCCAGCGCGTGAGCAATGTGTCCACTTCGCCCGGCTCGAGCTCGTGAAAATCGTTCCGCTCGCATGTGAACGTCAGGTCCAGTGGAATTGGGTAGAGAAGGTCCCCTGCACTCGGCTTCACTTCGAAGAACACCGGCGGTCCGCAGGCTCCGCCGACATCAAGGCGTCGTGCCGTCGGATTGGTCATGATTGCGCGGAGCACGACGGTGTCCCCGGCTGTCACAACGGCTGGCGCGACCTCGGTGCGGAGGTCCGCCGCGAAGAAGGGCGCGCTCGACTCGGTGCAGGCGGCGGTCCCCAGTGCAATCAGCAGCGTACCGCGGCGCTTCCAGTGCCCGGCACCCGGCGTCGCTTCGTTGTGCGCGGACTGCTTCATATCAGAGCTCCTGACTGGTGTGGACTCGTTCGCCGCTGCGCCTGGCCCCAACGCCACGCAGGGGAACATGGCTTGAAATCGCGATCATGGCCACTCCCGCAGGAACGCCTTCCTGCCAAGAGCACCAACCCAGAGCCACTGTCTGATTTCAAACTGTGCGCTTGACGGGGAAGCTTACGCCAGAGCTGTTCGGCGTGCGTGTTGAACCGCGTACCGAGAATCCGCACGACGGTCACGCCCGCGGGCCCAGCCTCCTCAGCGATCTCTCGCACAGCCGCCGCGTCCGCGGTCTCGTCGGCTTCGACGCTGCCATTTTACGAGTTGGATGCCGGCCAGCGGATGGCGGAACACAAGGATCTCCATCTGCGCCTCCGGACCGCGCGGGACAATCGGAACCGCTTTCTCAGTGCGCATGGTCAACTCGGACATCGCGCGAGATGAATTCGACGGAGGCTTCCTAACACCAGCATTGACTGCGGAGTGCCCGCACGGAATCTACTCCTGCTCACCGCCACTTCTGGCACTCCGACTGGCACATGCAGATGTTAGGCAACGGGAGCGTTGCTCGAGGACATCAAGTGCCTCGCAGGTGCGCTTTGCTCTTCGAAGTAGCCGGCGGGGAACCACGCGCGGATGTCAATTTCCGTGGTCGGATCGAAAAACCCATCAGGGATATTCTTGACCAACTTGTATTCCAGCAAATGCCCGCCGTCCCACCACGACGCTCCGAACGAGGTCAAGCTATTAAGAAAGAGCAGCGCCTGCTCATGCGTGCTGAGTTGCGCGCGCACCGTCTTCGCGTACCCGTACGCCTCCGTGGGTGTGAGAACACCAACGTGCTGATGCACGTAGCAGATGGTCTGATACAAGTGTCGATAGTAGTGCCCGAGGCGCGACTGATGTCCTTCGAAAGGTCGGTAGCCGAGACGTTTGGGGTCCACGCTGGCCTTGACGTTTTCATCGTCAAGAAGTCCAACCAGCGCGTCAATGAAGCTGAGTCGAAACACTGCGAGCGCGGCACGAAGCTGGCGAGACGAGTTCGGGCCAGTGCCAAAGAACAGGCAGGTGTAGGCCACCGCCGCGACGTCTGGTGTCGTCAATTGCTGGCCAGCCTCACCTGCCGCACGATTGACGATCGGAATGATCTCCCGCCACTCACGAATGAGCATCACGAACACCTTCCGCCCGCCGGCCTGGCCGAGCTGTTGCTCTTCAACATTGGCGCGGTGAAGCTGCAGGAGTGTGAAGTACTTCGCCTCGAAGGCCTCGCGAACAGCGTTGCGATTCTGATTTCGTAGTGTTCGAACGAGAAGCAATACACTAATCAGCGCGAAGCCCGTACCTACGTATCCGCCAACAAAGTCACCGAGTTGACCGGCGGCCGTGGGGTTCACCGACCGAGATTCCCGGAAGGCCGTAGGCAAAAAGATCGCGTTCATTGCGAGCGCCCCGGCAACTAGAATGGCTGCGTCTAAGCCGCCATCCCTCCACCATCGAGCCTTCGGCTTGTTTTTGGCGCTTCCGACGTGGGACAGGCTACTGGACATGCTTCAGGCATTCCTAGAAAAATGTTGTTCGCCTAACACCAGGCATAGTCTGCAGAGTGCCCGCCCGATGAGCCTATCGCGCACCAACACTTCTGACACTCTTCCAGCCTCATGTCCCTATTAGGCCACCCCTCGACGAAAGCGCCACCCGTCATCGCTCTTGAC
>JANNVN010000078.1:0-9193 GCA_031414435.1 Gemmatimonadaceae bacterium | reverse complement strand
CGTATCCGCCTACGATTCGTATCGCCACAAAACGGTGAGCGGCAGAAGTTTGCTGCATCGTCCATTGCGCCGATGCGAGGCGGCATTCCACGTGAACACCACCGGGAACTGTCGGCGGCGGCGATCATCCTATGTGTCGTGATTATGCTCAAGTGCAACTCAACGCCCGGGTGGCGGAAGTGGTGAGACGCGGGGGACTTAAAATCCCCTGACCGCAAGGTCATGTGGGTTCGATTCCCACCCCGGGTATCTGGTCGATGTCTCGACTACTTTGCGCGGATGACCGACGTCCTCGCACTCGCCTCGGAACTGCTCGCCATTCATTCGCCATCCGGCGGAGAAGGCCCAGCTATCGATTTCGTCAGCCGCTGGCTGCTCGCCAAGGGCTGGAACGTTCACATCCAGGAAGTCTCGGCCGGTCGCGGAAACGTCTGGGCCTCGCGGCGCGGCGGGGGCGTCACGCTGTCGACGCATCTGGACGTCGTCCCCCCGTACATCCCGCCACGGCTCGACGGCGACAACCTCTTCGGTCGTGGCTCGTGTGACGCCAAGGGCATTGCCGCCGCAATGATGGTCGCGGCGGAACGGCTCGCGGCCGAGGGAGAGGAACGTGTCGATCTGCTATTCGTGGTTGGCGAGGAAAAGGGCTCCGACGGCGCGCGAGCCGCGAATCACCTGCCGGCCACCAGCCGTTTCCTGATCAACGGCGAGCCAACGGAGAGCATCCTTGCGTCCGGCTGCAAGGGATCAATGCGCGTGCTCGTCCGAACACGCGGACGTGAAGCACATTCGGCCTATCCGCATCTCGGCGTCTCGGCGATCGAGCCAATGCTCGCGCTGCTGCCAACCGTGCATTCGCTGCCGTTGCCAACGGATCCGGTGCTTGGTGCGACCACCGTCAACATCGGGGTGATCCGGGGTGGAACGGAGGCGAACATCATTCCCGGGCACTGCGAGGCGGAGGTCATGTTTCGCCTCGTCGGCGATCCGGCACCACTGCGTGCGGCGATCGAAGCATGGGCCGCTGGTGTCGCAACGCTGGAGTGGGGTTCGTTCATTCCAGCGCAGCACTTCCATACAGTGCCCGGGTTCGACGCCCGACCTGTTTCGTATACTTCGGATATCCCGTTGCTCCCGCGGTGGGGCACGCCGCTGCTCTTCGGGCCGGGCTCGATTCATGTGGCTCACACAGATCACGAATTCGTTTCCGCGACGGAACTGCGTGCCAGCGTCGAGACGTACATGAGCCTCACGCGCACGTTGCTGGACTCGTAAGTGACCGTACTACACCCATTCAACGGCGCGCGCCTCCCGGTCGCCATTCTCGGCGCCACGGGCATGGTGGGGCAGACGTTCGTTCGTCTCCTCGCCGACCATCCCTGGTTTCGCGTCACCACCGTTGCGGCGTCGGAGCGGTCGGCCGGGAAGACGTTTGGGGATGCCACGAAATGGCTCGAGGGAGACATGCCAGCCGCGATCAGGGACCTGATCGTGCAGCCCTGCGACGCCAGCGTGATTTCGGAGACCGTGGTGTTTTCTGCGCTCGACAGCGGACCCGCGATGGAACTCGAACCCGCGTTTGCGCGCCGCGGCGCGATCGTGTTGTCGAATGCCAAGAGCTACCGAATGGCGGCGGATGTCCCGCTGCTGATTCCGGAGATCAATGCGTCACATGTTGCACTGATTGACACACAGCGGCAGGTGCGCGGGTGGGATGGAGCGATCGTGACGAATGCGAATTGCGCGACGATCGTGCTCGCTTTGGCGCTGGCGCCGCTGCACGCTGCATTTGGGGCGCGGCGTCTGTTCGTCGCCACCATGCAGGCTGTCTCCGGCGCGGGATACCCCGGCGTCTCCGCGCTCGACATCCTCGGCAATGTGGTGCCATACATCGGTGACGAAGAGCCGAAGCTCGAGTCGGAAGGACAGAAGATTCTCGGAGTCCTGACCGGCGGTGCGGTGCAATCTGCGCCCTTCATCGTCAGCGCGCACACCAACCGGGTGCCGGTCGAGCACGGGCACACCGTCTGTGTCTCTGTCGAGTTCGAAGCGCCGGTCTCGCCTGCCGCGGCGACGGACGTCCTCCGCGACTGGCGCGGAGATCCCGCCTCGCGTGACTTGCCCTCGTCACCGACGGCACCGCTCGTTGTGCACATGGCGCTCGACCGCCCGCAGCCGCGGCGCGACGTGCAGCGCGATGGTGGCATGAGCGTGCATGTGGGCCGAGTCCGTTCGGATCCGCAGTTTCACCTGCGTTTCGTCGCCATGGGGCACAACGTCATCCGCGGCGCCGCTGGCGCCTCAATTCAGAACGCAGAGTTGCTTGCCGCACGCGGCATCATTCGCCCGGCATGATCATCAGCAAGTTTGGCGGCACCTCAGTCGCCGACGCGGCCGCAATCATCCGAACGGCAGAGATCGTACGCGGCCGTCTGCCGCGCCGACCGATCGTGGTCGTGTCCGCGCTGGCGGGTGTCACGAATGCGCTCCTTGGAATCGCACGCCAGGCAAGTGAAGGGAACTTCATTTCCGCGGTGTCGAGTGTGCAGGCGCTCCGCGAGAGGCATCTGCTCGAGGCGGACGCGTTACTGGCGGAGTCCGGCGAGCATTTCGAGATTGGCGCAGAGATCAGCGTGATCTTCGATGAACTGGCCGCATTGTGCGAGGCGCTCTCTGTCCTCGGGTTCATCACCCCGCGCAGTCTGGATGCGATCGCCGGGATGGGGGAGCGTGCATCTTCGATGCTGGTCGCCGCCGCATTCCGGGCGCGCGGAATCGATGCGGTCCACGTCGACGCGCGGAAGGTGATGATCACCGATGCGAACTATGGGCGCGCCGAGCCGCAGCCGGAGGCCATCTCGCTTGCAGCGCGAAGCCTCGTGGCACCGCTGGTGCAGGACGGCAAGGTGCCAGTGATGGGTGGTTACATCGGTTCGAGCACCGACGGGATTACCACCACGCTCGGGCGAGGCGGATCGGACTATAGTGCCTCGCTGATCGGGGCGGGTCTGCAAGCTGAATCAATTGAAATCTGGACTGATGTGGACGGCATGCTGACGGCTGATCCCCGCGTTGTTCCGGCGGCGCGCCCTATCGACCAGATCCGATTCGATGAAGCCAGTGAACTCGCCAGTTTCGGTGCCAAGGTCCTGCATCCGGCGACGATTGCTCCGGCCGTTCGCCTCGGCATTCCGGTCTGGATCTACAACTCGCACAACCCCGGCGGGCATGGTACGCGCATCACCTTCGATGCGCCGCGCCGATCGGTCACCGCGATTGCGGCGAAGCGCGAGACGACGATTCTTCGGATCGCCACCGGCAAGATGCTCTTCCAGCATGGCTTCCTTCGCCGCGTCTTCGAGTTGTTCGACACACACGCCGTATCCGTCGACGTGGTCGCGACCAGCGAGGTCTCAGTGTCGGTAACTGTCGACGACGCGGCGCCGCTGGACGTCCTTGTCGGTGCCCTCCGCCAGATCGGTGATGTCTCGGTCGAACGGCGTCGCGCGATTGTCAGTGTCGTGGGATCGGGTATCGCGGACGACGCTGCCGCAATCGGCGCGGTCCTTCGCGCGCTCGGCCACCGTCGCATTCACATGCTGTCGCTGAGTGCGAGCGCAATCAACCTGACGATCCTGCTCGACGATGATGACGTGCCCGAGGCAATGCGGGCATTGCATTCGGCACTGTTTGAGGAGGTGGTGGCGTGACGCTGCGCATCGCGCTGTTTGGCGTTGGTCGTCTTGGACGCGAAATCGTGGCGCTCGCCCCCGACCGCGATGCGACGGTGGTGGCCACATTCGGCCGCACTGATCCGGCCTCGTCGTCGGATCTCCTCGCCTGTTCGGCTGACGTGGCCATCGACGTCAGCGTGGCCGAGGCCGTCGCCAACAATGCGGCGATCGCGCTCTCTGCCAAAGTGCCGGTGGTGATCGGCGTGACCGGGTGGGACACCGGCTACGACGCGCTCGTGCGACGAGTATCCGACGTTGACGGCGGTGTTCTCATCGCACCGAACTTCAGCGTTGGCGCAACCCTTTTCTCCGTCGCTGTCGCTGATGCCGCCCGTCGCTTCTCGTCCGCGCTCGGCTTTGATGCCGCGATCGTGGAGACCCACCACGCGCTGAAGCGGGACGCGCCTTCGGGGACCGCCAAGACCCTCGCCGCGCTGGCACTGCGCAGCCGCGGCACGGCGGTGCCCATCTCGAGTGTGCGTGTCGGACAGGTGCCGGGAACGCATACGCTGGTGCTCGATGCGGCGTTCGAACAGGTGACGCTCACGCATGACGCTCGCGACCGACGGGTGTTCGCTGATGGCGCGCTTCTGGCGGCGCGCTGGATGCTCGGCCGGCGAGGCGTCTTCACCATGACCGATGTTGTGCGCGACCTCACGGGAGAGCAGTAATGGGCGATTTCCATCTGACGCCGCTACGTGGTTGCGGTACTGCACTCGTCACTCCGTTCACTCACGCTGGTGACGTAGACGAGTCAGCGCTGCGCTCGCTCGTCGAATGGCAGATCACAGAGGGGATCGACTTCCTGGTACCCTGTGGCTCCACCGGTGAGGCCGCCACATTGGACACACAGGAACACCTGCGTGTGGTGGCGATTACCGCCGAGGTCGCGGCGGGCCGTGTCCCGGTGATCGGCGGCGCGGCATCGAATGACACGAAGAAGGCGATTGCCTTGTCAAAGGCGGTCATCGCAGCGGGTGCGACGCATCTGCTGCACGCGTCTCCGATGTACAGTCGGCCGCCGCAACGTGGCATTGTGCAGCACTTCAAGGCCATCGCGGAGGCCGTCACCCGACCCGTCGTGCTGTACAATGTGCCTGCGCGCACTGCAAGCAACATGGACGCGGTCACGACGCTCACGCTGGCAGCGCACCCGAACATCGTTGCGATGAAGGAAGCGAGCGGCAATCTGCCGCAGATCGACGAGATCCTGCGCAATCGGCCGGACGGGTTCTCGGTTCTATCCGGTGACGATGCGCTCACCGTGCAACTCATGGCACGCGGCGCCAACGGCCTGATCTCGGTCGTCTCCAACGCAGTACCGCGCGCGATGAGTGCGGTCACCCGCGCCATGCTCGCCAGTGACGCAAACACTGCTCACAGGATCGACGGCACTTTGAAGTCACTCTATCGCGCCTCCGGCGTGGAATCCAACCCAATTCCGATCAAGGCCGCGATGCATCTCATCGGACGTGCCGGGAATGTGCTGCGGCTCCCATTGGTGCCGCTGGCTGACGAACATCTGACCGCGGTGCGCGATGCACTCGTCTCCGCAGGAGCACTGGCGCGATGATCGAGCAGTCTCTGGGCGATGCGGTTCGTGCACTGTCTGCAACGCCGGGCGGTACGCCGCTGCCGCCACATGCACGGGAGGTCGTGACCACGCTGCTCGATGCGCTCGAGCGTGGTGAGCTCCGCGCCGCGGCGCTGGGCGAGGACGGCGAGTGGCAGGCTGTCCCGTGGGTCAAGCAGGGAATCCTGCTCGCCTTCAGGCTCGGGCAGATGGTCGATCTCTCGCCGGGGGCATCGCCTGGGGACTTCAGCTTCATCGACAAGGACACCATGCCACCTCGGCACTTCACCGTGGCCGATGGTGTGCGCCTCGTCCCTGGCGGCAGCACGGTGCGTCGCGGGGCATACCTGTCGCCTGGCGTCGTGTGCATGCCGCCGATGTACGTCAACGTAGGCAGCTGGGTTGGCGCCGGCACGATGATCGATTCGCACGCGCTGGTTGGAAGCTGCGCGCAGATCGGGGCCCGCGTGCACCTCAGCGCGGCGGCGCAGATCGGCGGTGTGCTCGAGCCAATCAACGCATCGCCCGTGGTCATCGAGGATGACGTGATTGTCGGTGGTAATTGTGGCGTGTATGAAGGCACCGTCGTTCGACGCGGCGCGGTCCTCGGTGCCGGTGTCGTGCTCACGCGAGGCACCCCGGTGTTCGATCTGGTCCACGAACGCGTGTACCGTGGTTCTGCAAGCGCACCGCTGGTGATTCCTGCTGATGCTGTCGTGGTGCCTGGCGCACGGCGTGTTCGTGGCGCCTACGCTGACGCCGAAGGATTGAGCCTGCAGACGCCAGTGATCGTGAAGTATCGGGATGACAAGACGGATCTCGCCACAACGCTCGAGGCGTGGCTTCGGTGAGACCCGTGCGCAGTGTTTCTGTCCCCGGCGACAAGTCGTTGTCGCACCGTGCCCTCATGTTTGCGGCTCTCGCGACCGGGCGAAGTGTGCTCCGAGGCGTCTTACCGTCGGCGGATGTCATGCACACGGCGGGTGTATTGCGTCGTCTCGGAGTTGATTTACCGTCGGACTGGAGTTCGGATACGGAATTTGAAATCGTCGGACGTGGCCGTCGCGGGCTTGTTCAACCAAGTCTCGAGTTGGATTGCGGGAACAGCGGTACCACCACGCGACTGATGGCCGGTGTCATCGCCGGACACCCGATGCGCGCGACACTCGTGGGAGATGCGAGTCTCAGCCGGCGCCCGATGCGCCGCATTGCCCGCCCGTTGACTCAAATGGGTGCGGCGTTCTCCTTCGACTCCGACGATGGATTGCCCATGACCATCCAGGGCGGGTCCCTTCGCGACATCAATTGGATCAGCCCTACCGCGAGCGCACAGGTGAAGAGCGCAATCCTCCTCGCCGCACTGGTCGCCGGCTGTTCCGCTCGCGTTCAGGAGCCGACGCGCTCACGCGACCATACCGAGCGGATGCTCGGCGCACTTGGCGCGCCGGTGATAGTGACGGAGGATGCAGTGCTGCTCGACCCGGTGGATGTGCTCGCGCCTCTGCACTTCGAGGTGCCGGGCGATCCATCCTCCGCACTTTTTCTCATCGCCGTCGCTGTCCTCAGCGGAGAACCGCTGGAGATCCGTAACGTCGGCATCAACGAAACCCGGATCGGTGCCTTTGCGGTGCTCGAGCGCATGGGCGCGGTGCTGTCACTGACGAACGAGCGGGAGCTTGGTGGCGAGCCGGTGGCGGATGTACATGTCGCCCCATGTGCTGGACTGCGGGGGGTCGAGATCGGTGGCGAGGAGATCCCCTCGCTGATCGATGAACTCCCGATACTGGCGTGCCTGGCGGCGCGGGCAGATGGCGAGACGCGCATCAGTGATGCCGCGGAGCTTCGCGTGAAGGAGAGTGATCGCATCAGCGCCGTTGTCACCAACCTACGCGCGATTGGCGCCGACGCCGATGAGCGGCCGGATGGGATGGTGATCAGTGGTGGTACATCACCGCTGGCGGGTCGCGTCGTCACCCATGCTGATCATCGAATTGCAATGGCGTTCGGCGTGCTCGGCACACTGCCCGGTAACGCGATCACGATTGATGACCCGGACTGTGTCTCGGTCTCCTTCCCTGGTTTCTGGGACATGCTGCACCAGCTGCGGACGGTCGTATGAGTGCGCGGCCACTGGTGATCGCGATTGACGGTCCTGCGGCATCGGGAAAGTCGAGCACCGCGCAGTGGGTTGCGAAGCAGTTGGGGATTCATCATGTCGACAGCGGCGCGATTTACCGCGCGCTGACAGCGGTTGCGCTGGAGCAGGAGCCCGACACGTCGCGCTGGACACCGGCGCTGGTACTGGACGGCGGTCGGCGCGTCACCGTCGTTCCGGGCGAGCGCACGTTCATCGCACTGATCGACGGGGGGCGTGACGATGAGCGCCTGCGCAGCGGAGAAGTGACCGCAGGCGTCTCGGTCGTGGCATCCATCGCCGAGGCGCGCGAGTGGGTCAACGCGCAGGTGCGCGCTGCGGCCTTGGCGCACGCCGTCGTCGTGGACGGTCGAGACATCGGTACCATTGTCTTCCCGTCGGCCACGCTGAAGATCTTCCTCGTCGCCGATTCGTGGGAGCGCGCTCGCCGACGCCTGCAGCAGCGGCTTGGCCGTGCCCCGGCGGATGATGAGATCGCCGAAGAGACCGAGCTGCTGGTCAGGCGCGATGCGGCGGACCAGACGCAGACGGTGCAGGCGCGCGACGCGGTCTTGCTCGACACGACCTATCTCACGCAGTCTGATCAGGTTGCGCGTATCGTGGCACTGGCACGCGCTGCGATGGAGCGCGAATCGGACGGCGCGGCCGAGTAGCTGCTCGGCTCGCCAGCACACGAACGGCCGAGGAGCGCGCGGGCGGCAGCATGTTGGAGAGGGCCAGCGTCGCGCCACGCCGCAGTTAAGGCAGTCCCGTCGGGTCCGGAGCGAAAGCACTCCCCTTGGCCGAAGGCGTCGGACGCGCGGGCGGAGCCGTGGCGTCGACCGGATCACTTCCGGATGGAAGAGCAGACTCGAGCTGGTTCTTTCGGCGGGGCGCGGTGGCCACAAGCGCCGGTGGCTCGAGTCCCGCGAGTGATCGGAGCGGTCGCGGGTACGAGGTTCGGCCTCAGGGGCAGGGGCGGGAAGACGATGACGAGGGAATTCGTCGAGCTGTGAGGCACCTGAACGCGCTGTGCCTGCGGCTCGGTCGCCAGCAATCCGTCGGGCGGCGATCGACGGGAAAGGTGAAGGACACCCGCTGATCGTTGACCCGCGCAATTGACCGGACTAGCTTTTCAGGTTCGCATTTCGCCGGCCCAGAATCAGCCGTGCGATCCCTTAAGCCTCGGCGCAGCGAGCTCACCATTCTGCGCAGACTGGAGCCACATACTTCATGTCCGAACCTGAAGTCGAGTCCTTGCTCGACGACACCACAACCGGCACGGCCCTGACCGCCCGCGAGAAGCGCGATTTGCAGCGCTCGCAGCTCCGGCCGCTTGCCAACCGCCGCCCTGAACTCTACGAGGAAGACGAATACACCTCGGAAGATTACGAGCGGATGATCGCGATGTACCAGGGCACGATGGCCTCGATCGAAGAAGGTGAGATCGTCAAGGCCACGGTCATGGAAATCCGCGAAAATCTTGTCATCCTCGACATCGGATTCAAGTCGGAAGGCTCGATTCCGCTCGAAGAGTTCAAGGACCTGCCCGATCTCAAGGCCGGCGACATTGTGGAAGTGCTCCTCGAACATCTCGAGGATCAGGAAGGTTCGGTCGTGCTGTCGAAGAAGAAGGCCGACTTCATGCGCGTCTGGGAACGCATCCGCGTTGCCTACGAAAGCGATCAGCCGGTCACCGGTACGCTCGTCAAGAAGATCAAGGGTGGCGTGGTCGTCGACCTCATGGGCGTC
>JANNVN010000077.1:0-12896 GCA_031414435.1 Gemmatimonadaceae bacterium | reverse complement strand
GGCCTGTGGAGCGAGATCTACGCCGGTCAGACGATCGATGCCTACCGTCGCCGGCTGCAGCGCGCCTACCTCGACGCGATGGCATCGAAAATCAATCCGGCGGCGCCGAATCCGGCGCTGGCGGCGTTTGGATTGGCCGGTCCTTCATCGCGTGCGCTGGCTGACTTCCGTGGCCTGCTGCGCGCGGAGATGAACGATCTGTCGCGTGAACTGGCGACGGCCGCTGGCCGGACCAGTGATCGGGCCACGCGGGCGCATCTCGAGGACGCGCGCGATCAGATCGGGAAGATGCTGGACCCGAAGTAGCCTGCTCTGGTGCGGCGTTGCTTCGCGGCGCGTACACCTTTCACAACGCCCGCTCCGAATCTCCGGAGCGGGCGTTGACGTTTGCGGCATGTGTGGCAAACCGGGCGGCTCGTGGTCCGAGCGGATTGCGGGTAACTTCAGCGGTTCGCTCGCGCGTCCTGATCGCCCCGACCCGTCCGCAGTGACCCCAAAGCGCTGGCTGCTCACCATTCTCTCCTTCGCGGCCGCACTCGGTGCGTCAGCCTGGGTGGTCTGGTCAAGCTGGCCGGCAGGCCATGGCCGGCTGACGCTGCCGCTGATGGCACATCTGGTCGCGCTCGGCGGTGCCGTTGCGGAGGTGACGCTGCGCGCCTTGAAGCTGACCTGGAGTGCCAAGGCCCTCGACATCCCGCTGACGCTGGGCACTGCCTTTCGCGTCTGCCTCGGTGGCGACTTTGGCGCCTCGGTTACGCCATCGCGGTCGGGCGCCGAGCCGGCGCGTTTTCTGATCATGGCCGAGGCGAAGACGCCACTTGGCGGGATCGTGATGGTGCTGTGGGCCGAGATCGTGCTCGAGGTGCTGTCGCTGGCGACCGTCGCGCTGCTCATCGCCCTCTTCTTTCCCGGTTCCGACAAGGCGGTCACGATCGTTCTTGGCGTGATCGCGAGCTATGCGCTCACCGTGCTGGCGGTCTCGATGCTGGGGCTGGCCCTCTCGCGCCGGAATGCCAACGGTCCGCCGCCGGCATGGGCTGCGAAGGTTGCCTTGAACTCTGGCCGTTGGCGCAGCATTCAGAAGGCATTGCGACAGCTTCGAGGCAGCGTGGCCGCATTTCGGCATGCCAAGCCAATTCCGATGTTGGGCTCCTTTGCGGCGTCGGCGCTTCACGTCATTGCGCGGCTCTGCATTCTGCCCGGCCTCGTCCTGTTCGTTGCGCCAAACACACCCATCGCACCGCTGGTCGCCTGGCCTCTCGCCATGCAATACGGAGCCGCCGTCGTCCCGGCCCCCGGCGGTGGCGGCGCGGTCGAACTGGTCTTCAAGCAGACGCTCGGCGATGTCATCCCGGCCGAGATCTTCGGCGCCAGTCTCGTCTGGTGGCGGTTCTATACCATCTATCTGTACATCCTCGTCGGCGCACTGGTCGCGGGCAGCACCGTCATGCGAGCCTTGAAACCCAAGGAACTGGCTGCACTGCGCGCCGATCCCGACGCGCCAAGCCCGCCTCCGATCTCGATCACCGACTGAAGCTCATGCCGATCGCCGCTTTCTCCCCCGCCTGGGCCGACGCCTTTCTCGACGCAGTGAACACCGATGGTGCATACCGCGAAACGGCCAAAGGCTGGACAAATCCCGTCGCGCTGATCGTCGAACCGGGCGTGGGCGTTGCCGAAGGTGCCGCGGTGCAGCTCGATCTCCAGGCTGGGACCTGCCTCAGCGCCGGATCGATCACGCCTGAGGCCGTCTCGGCACCCTTCGTCCTCTCCGCCGACCTCGCCACCTGGAAGGAGATCGTCGGTGGCGGCAGCGATCCGATCATGGCCGTGGCGCGCGGCAAGGTGAAACTCACCCGCGGCTCACTCGCCACCCTGATGATTCACGCCAAGGGAGCGAAAGCACTCGTAGCCTGCGCCCAGAAGATCGATACGCTCTGGCCGTAAGGGTGCGGTGATCCACGGCTCGGCGTACACCGGAACGTTGGTAAACAAACCGCTTTATTTGGGAGACGCAGAGCCGCGGAGCCGCAGAGGACTGCAAATGTCGCTGTGGGCGCTGAGCTCGCTGAGCGCGCACGGTCCAAGTCACAACAAAACGCCTTCGGTGAAGCCGAAGAGGCAGGCTGTCATTGAAAATCCGCGCGCCGCGCTCTTCCACGTGGTCTTCGTTGCAGTTCTCTGCGGCTCCGCGGCTCTGCGTCTCCCCAATGAAGCAGTTGGTTGACGGTCTCGACCAACCACTATCCGTCGAGTAGCCTGTAGAACGCATCAACCGGAGCAAGCGCATGCCACTGACTCAGGAACAGACCCGCAGCAAGTACTTCCAGCTCTACACGAACTCGAAGCGCCTGGCCTGGGATCCAGCGGCCGTCGATCTCACACGCGATACCGCCGACTGGCAGATGATCCGCCGCGACTACGCCACCGAGGAATTCGCGAAGCAGCTCCATCAGCTCTGTGCCTTCTTCCACGCTGGCGAGGAGAGTGTCACCAGCACCCTCGCACCACTCCTTGGCGCGGTCGCGCGACTCGAGCTGGGCGTGGACATCGAGATGTATCTCACCAGCCAGATCTACGAAGAAGCGAAACACTTCGAGTTCTTCACCCGCTACTTCCACGAAGTCCTCGGCGAAGAGACCGCCTCGCTGCTCGGTGAACTGACACCCGCACCGCAAGCCGTGTTGATTCACGACCTCGACGCCACCACCGATCGGGTCCGGCATGAGACCGATCCGGATCGACTGCGCGTCGCGCTCGTCGAGGCAGTGACGCACTACATGGGTGTCGTCGAAGCGATGCTGGCGCGCACCGGCTACGTCGGCGCCAGCGACGCGCTGGCCGCGCGCAACTGGCTGCCGGGATTGCAGGAAGGATTTCGCCTCATCCGACGCGACGAGGGCCGGCATGTCAGCTTCGGAATCCACTTCATCCGTGACATGACGACGCGGCATCCTGAACTCGTGCCGGTGGTGCAGCAGACGTTCGAGCGGCACCTGCCGAATGTGCTCGCCACCATTCAGGCCTTCGACTACCCGCACCCCATCGTGGACCTCGCGAAGCTCACGGAGTTCTCCCTCAATGCATTCGAGCAGTTCATGGCCGCCGCCGGCCTCGCCGATACGGATGACTCAGCGCTGACCTCTGAACTCGATGCGAGCGTCGTCGCATGACTGACGTGGCAGCGACCACCGTGTTGCCATCGCTGTCTGATCTGGAGTCCGCCGCGGCGCTCGTCGCCACCGCGTTCGCCCCCACGCCGCAGTACCGGTGGCCACTGCTCGACGCACGACTTGGCACACGGTGCTGGGTGAAGCATGAGAATCACACGCCTGTGGGTGCCTTCAAGGTGCGCGGCGGGTTGGTCTATCTCGATTGGCTGCGCCGGGAACACCCCGGGATCAGCGGCGTGGTCACGGCAACGCGCGGCAACCACGGGCAGTCAGTCGGGCTTGCGGCGCAACGCAATGGTGTGCACGCCTGCGTCGTCGTGCCAAAAGGCAACAGTGTCGAGAAGAACGCGGCCATGCGCGCGCTCGGCGTCGAACTGATCGAAGGCGGCGACGACTTTCAGGACAGCGTCGAACTTGCCGATCGTATCGCGGTGGAACGCGGCTGGCACCGGCTGCCGAGCTTTCACCCCCAGCTGGTGGCAGGCGTCGGCACATACGCGCTCGAGTTGCTTCGCGCAGGACCCGGCATCCAGACAGTCTACGTCCCGATCGGACTCGGCTCGGGCGCATGCGGGGTCATTGCGGCCAGGGATGCACTGGGCCATCAGTGCGAGGTCGTCGGTGTGGTTTCAACCGAAGCGCCGTCGTTCGCGCACTCGTTCGCCGCCGGCCACGTGGTGTCGGCGCCCGTGCATACGCGCATTGCCGACGGCATGGCCTGCCGCACCCCGGTGCCTGCTGCCCTCGATGTTCTCCTCGGCGGTCTGGCCCGCACCGTCTCGGTGACCGACGATGAGGTGGAAGCGGCAATGCGACATTTGTTTTCCGATACCCACAATGCGGCCGAAGGCGCCGGTGCCGCGGCAACCGCCGCCGCTCTGCAGGAGCGCGACCGGCTCCCCGATGAAATCGCAGTCGTCCTCTGCGGCGGAAACGTGGATCGAGATGTCTTCGCGAGGGTGATGGCCGCAGGATGAACGAACTGCGACGGGACGCCGCGCAGTCCAGCCAGCAGCCGATCCTGCCGATACTCAGGAGCTGAACCGCCGCCGACCCACGGGTCAGCGGTCTGCCTGACATGGCTGTGGTCTGGAGAGTTCGTGACGGCCTATTCCTTTCGTGTGCGCGTCGGCCTGTTTCTGACCGCGTCGCTCGCGATCGGCGGCCTCGCGATGGCGGTCGGCGCGCGTCACCTCGAGATGCTCCACGCGCAACACGCAGTCGTCGGAGACCGCGCGTTCAATCAGGCCGTCTGGTGGACGATGGCGTGCGTCGTCGCTGCAGCCAACATCGCCGGTGCAATGGTTGTGGCGCTCACCACCAGAGCGCTTTCTTCGCGCATCGCGCAGGTCCGGGACGCCGTCCTTTCACTCGCAGCCCCGGACACGATTGCCGGCCCGGTCGCCGATGGAACGTTCGACGACGAATTCGTGCCCCTGCAGAGCGCGGTGCTCGCCGCGCACGCGTCGCTGCAGACATCGCTTACGCGCGTACGGCTGGAGGCGGACCGCAACCGGGCGATCGTCGACACGGTGCTGGCCAGCGTCTTCGCCATCGACGGCGGCGGTCGAATCCTGAGCGCAAATCCAGCCGCGGCGCAGATGTTCTCGCGCCCGCGCCAGAGCCTGATCGGTTCGGTTCTCTCCGATCTCGTCGCCACGGAATCACTGCGGCTGAGCGTCGATGACCTTGGCACGGTCACCTTCGCGGGCGGCGAACACGATCGACGGTTTGCCACGCAGATCCGCCTGCACGGCCGACGTCCTTTCCCGGCGGAGGTGGCCATTGCACCGCTGATACTCCACGGCCAACACGCATGGGCGCTGTTCGTGCATGACCTGACGGCACAGGAGCAAACCGAGGCCGAGCTCGGCGATGCGCGACAGGCGCTGGACGACGCGAACAGGGCCAAGGCCGCGTTCCTCGCGCGGATGAGCCAGGAACTGCGATCACCACTCAGCTCGATGATCGGCTTCACGCGAATCGTACGTCGCAGCAAGAGCTCGGAACTCAGCGAACGAGACCGCCACTATCTCGACCGGGTGCAGGCCAGCAGTGAACACCTGCTCGGTTTCGTGGATGACATCTTCGATCTGTCGCGCATCGAATCAGGTGGTGTCACGATGCTGATCGCGCCGGTCGACGTCGTGCCGATGATCCGCGACATCATCGAGCTGTTCGAACCGAAGGTTGCCGACCGACCGGTGGTGCTGCAGGGGGACCTTCCGGAGAGCGCCGCCATCGCCAGCGTCGATGCGGTGCGCCTGCGTCAGGTGATCACCAGTCTGGTGGACAACGCCGTGAAATTCACCGCCCGCGGCCGCATCACGGTTTCGGTCAGGCGGCGTAGCGGCACCGACACGGCCAGCGCGATTCTCGTCAGTGATTCAGGCATCGGGATTCCGCTCGAACGCCAGGCGAGGGTTTTCGACTCATTCGAGCAGGGTGGAAACGACACCAGCCATCGCTACGGCGGCAGTGGACTCGGCCTCGCGTTGTCGTGGCGGATCGCGAAGCAGATGGGGTGCATGCTGAGCGTGGAAAGCACTGCCGGTGCCGGCAGCACCTTCACGCTGGCGTTCGATCGCGGCCCGGTGCCGACGGCACCAACTCTCGCGCCGACCGCAGTCACAACCTGACGCTGGCGGTTTCCGGGTACGCTCCGGTATCGTGCAGGGTGTACACACTCCACCCCGCGCCTGAGCTGCAGCACGCCGCGCCACCTTTGCGACACGTAGTCGACGCGGGCGAGCGGCGCACGCTCAAGGCCGCAGTGCGTCGTATTGTGCCCGACGGACCAGACGACCTGAGCGCACGGGTCGAAGACCGAATCGCCGGCTTGGCGTCACACAAGATCGCCGAGGTACGCCAGGGGCTGCGCCTCTTTGGCGGTCGACCTGCCGCGGCAGTCAGTGTGCGGCGGCTGGCACCATTTCATGAACTGGAACCCAACGAGCAGGACCGGATGCTGCATGCGTGGGGCGACAGTCCGCTGCCGCAGGCGCGCACGCTGTACCAGCTGCTGCGCCGACTGACCCTCCTGACGCACTATGGTGATCCGCGCTCACACGCCGCAATCGGCTACCGCGGCGCCTTGTACACGCGTGAGGCCGCAGTGTCGTGGGAAGGGCCTGCTGCCGCGCGCGAAGCAGTGCTCGATGACGAGACGGAGCCTGTCCTGCGTGCTCCGGCCGTTGCACCAGTGCCAGTACCTCGTGCGCTGCCCGACGGGGTGATCACTGCGGCCACATTCCGTGTGACGTCCGTGATCACGGCCGACGTGATCGTGATCGGCTCCGGGGCGGGCGGCGCCGTTGCAGCGGCGCGTCTGGCCGAAGCGGGAAAGCGCGTTGTGATCCTCGAATCGGGGGAATTCGTCCCCAGCGACGAGTTCACTGAACTCGATGGCCCGATGACCGAACGCCTGTACGCCGAGGGCGGGTTGCGTGCGACGGATGATCTCGCAGTCTCGATGGTTCAGGGGGCCACCGTCGGCGGAAGCACCACGGTCAACTGGATGATCATGCTGCGCACGCCAGCGCACGTGCTCAGCGAATGGGCGACGCGCTTCGGGCTCGAGGGCATGGACGCAACGGCAATGGCACCGGTCTTCGACCGCATCGAACGTGATGTCCATGCGCGGCGTGTTCCCGACGACGCACATTCCCCGAACAACCGAATCCTGCTTGATGGCGCCGCCGGTCTTGGCTGGCGTGTGGAATCCGCACTGATCAACGCACGAGGGTGTGTGCGCGCGGGGTTCTGCGGTCACGGCTGTCGCTACGATGCCAAGCAGGGCACGCAGCAGACATACCTGCCACGTGCGCTGGCGCGCGGAGCCACGCTCTACGCCAACGCACACGCGTCACGGATCGAGATGGTTCGGCGAAGCACAGATACCCAGGCGGCGATGCCCACCAAGCGCGTGACCGCCACGATTCGCGGCGTGGGTGACGACGCGCCGCCACGCACCCTCACGCTCGAAGCCCCGATCGTCATCGTCAGCGGCGGCGCAGTGGAAACACCCGCACTGCTGATGCGCTCTGGGCTGGGTGGTGGCGGAGTTGGCAAGTACATGCGCCTGCATCCCACCACGGCCGTGATCGGCGTGCACGATCGCGAGATCTATGGCGCGGCGGGCATCCCGTTGAGTGCGATGTCGGATGAGTTCATCCAGCGCGACCAGCGTGGGTACGGCTTCTGGCTCGAGTGCCCACCGTTCCATCCGTCCATTGGTGCCGCGGCGCTGTCGGGCTTCGGCGCGCCGCACGCGTCGCTGATGCGCCAGTTTCCGAGCTTGGCGTCGACGATCGCCCTCACGCGCGATGGCAGTGATCTGGAGCGCTCGAGCGGCGGTGTCACACTCGATCGTCGCGGAAACGTGCGCATCAGCTACGCACTCACGGATGCAGATGCCGCAAACGTCAGGGCCTCTGTTCAGGCTGCGGCGCGGTTGCAGCTGGCCACCGGTGCGCGTGAGGTGCACACGCTGCACAACGTACCGATCGTTGTGCGTCGTGAAGCGGATCTCGCGCAGATTGGTGAGCGGGCCGTGAATGCAAATCGCCTGACGCTCTTCAGTGCCCACGTGAACGGCACGGCCCGCATCGGCACCGATCCCGCCACCAGCGGAGTTACCCCCAGCGGCCAACGGCATGGTGCGCCTGGCGTATACGTCTTCGACGGGTCGATGCTGCCCACCGGCGTTGGTGTCAATCCGCAGGAGACCATCATGGCACTGTCCACGGTATTGGCCGAGCGCCTCCTGGTTCGCTGGCCTGGATGACACAGGTGCGACCACGCGCATCCCTGACCCGTCGTCACACCGACGTCGTCGAAGCCGCCTTCGCGGATCATTTCGACGTTGGCCTCAACATTGGTGACGTCGCTCGGACGGCCACCGAGCTGTCGCGGATGATGCAGGAGTGTGATGTGCTGGTCCCGACGGTGACTGATGTGCTCGACGATCAGCTCTTTCTGCACGCACCGTTTCGAACGAAGCTCATCGCCAGCGTCGGCGTCGGCACGAATCACATCGATCTCACGGCCGCGGCACGCGAGGGGTGTGTGGTGACGAACACCCCTGATGTTCTCACGGACGATACCGCTGACATTGCCATCGCGTTGATGCTGATGGCGTCGCGCCGCCTTGGCGAGGGAGAACGTGTCGTGCGGGCCAGCCGCTGGCACGGCTTTGCACCAACGTGGCACCTGGGCCATACGCTGCACGGCCGCACGCTGGGAATCGTTGGTTACGGGCGGATCGGCCGCGCTGTCGCGGCGCGCGCCAGGGCGTTCGGACTGCGGATTCAGTGGGTTGGGCGGGCCGCTGGCGGCAACGTGCCAGCGGATGCAGAGATGACGCCATCGCTCGACGCACTCCTGGCAACCAGCGATATCGTCACGCTGCACGCTCCTGCTGGCGCTGACACCCACCACCTCATCAGTGCCGACCGGATCGCGCTGATGCGCCCGGGCAGTATTCTCATCAACACCGCACGTGGGCCGCTGGTGGACGAGCGCGCGCTGGCAGAGGCGCTTCACACGGGACATCTGTTTGCTGCCGGGCTGGATGTCCACGAGTTCGAACCGAAGATCAACGCATCGCTGATGCGACTCGAAAACGTGGTGCTCCTGCCGCATCTGGGCAGCGCGACCGTCGAAACGCGGACGGCGATGGGCCTTCGCGCACTCGAGAACGCTCGCCAGTGGGCCGCGGGACACGAGCCCCGGGACCGCGTCGTCTAGCACCTGGCGCAGGGTGCTCCCCCGGGATGCCCCCCTGAGGCAGGGACACGGCGCCGAATCTCCAGCGCACACGCGGTATCTGAACACAGTGTCAGGGCTGCCCTCCGACGCCTAACTTTCCGGACTGCGCCGCCCATTCTGCGCTTCAACCGCGTCCCCGCCGCCTGCCTCCCGTGACCGCCATCGCCGCTCCTGCGTCGCTCGACCTGCTCAGCATCAACACTATTCGCACGCTCGCAATGGACGCGGTGCAGAAGGCGGAATCGGGGCATCCCGGTACGCCGATGGCACTCGCACCACTCGTCTACCGGCTGTTCACGACGCACCTCCGCCACGATCCGGCGGCGCCGCACTGGCCCGATCGCGATCGATTCGTGTTGTCGGTCGGCCATGCATCGATGGTGCTCTACGGCGCACTGCACATGAGCGGGTACGACCTGTCGCTCGACGACATCATCAACTTCCGGCAGTGGGGTTCGAAGACCCCAGGGCATCCGGAAGTGGGTCACACCGCTGGTGTCGAGACCACCACGGGCCCACTGGGCCAGGGTGTAGCCAACGCAGTCGGCATGGCGATGGCCGAGGCGCACCTGGCGGCCGTCACCAACACCGCCGAACACACGGTTGTCGACCACTTCACGTACTTCATTGCGGGCGATGGCTGCCTGATGGAAGGAATCAGCCATGAAGCCGCGTCTTTTGCCGGCCATCAGAAACTCGGGAAGCTGATCGGATTCTATGATGACAATCGCATCACGATCGACGGCAGCACCGATCTGTCGCTGAGTGATGACGCGGCGCAGCGATTCGCATCATACGGCTGGCAGGTCCTGCACATCAGCGATGTGAACGACCTGGCCGAGATTGATGCGGCAATTGCAGCTGCCAAGGCAGAGCATGGCCGACCGACGATGATCATCACGCGCACCGTCATCGGCTTCGGCAGCCCGAACCGTGCGGGCACGGCAAAGGCGCATGGTGAGCCGCTCGGCGCCGAGGAGATCATTCGGTCGAAGGATGCCCTCGGCTGGGTGTCGCATGAGCCGTTCTTCGTTCCGGCGGAGGCACGCGCGCATTGGCGCGAACAGGTCGCGCTGCGCGCCGGTGCCCATACGGAATGGGCCACGCGATTCGCGGCCTTCACCACCGCGCACAGCGCCGCGGCGACCGAGTTCACGCGCCGCATGGATGGCGTGCTGCCAGCCGATTGGGACGCGGCGTTGCCGGTCTTCACCGCTGAGACGGGCACCGTCGCCAGCCGCGCAGCATCTGGCGCGGTACTCAACGCAATCGGCGCCGGCATTCCCGAGTTGCTGGGCGGCTCGGCCGACCTGTCGGGGTCCAATCTCACGTTGCGCAAGGGTGATCAGCCGTTCAGCGCGAGCAACCGGGCCGGTCGCTACGTGTACTACGGCGTACGTGAACACGCGATGGGCGCCATCATGAACGGCCTCTCGCTCCACGGAGGTGTGGTGCCATACTCTGGCACATTCCTCGTGTTCAGTGACTACATGCGTCCCGCCATCCGCCTCGCGGCGCTGATGAAGACGCAGGCGATCTACGTCTTCACGCACGATTCGATCGGACTCGGCGAGGACGGCCCGACACACCAGCCGATCGAACACCTCTCGGCACTGCGATCGATTCCAAACCTGTTGGTGCTGCGACCTGCAGACGCCAGCGAGGTGGCCGAGTGCTGGCGTGTCGCGATCAATCACCGCACCGGTCCGAGCGCCATCGTGCTCTCGCGACAGAAGCTCGGATTCTTGAATTCGGCTCCCTCAACCGTGCGCGCCGGCGTCGAGCGCGGCGGCTACGTGCTGGCCGAGTCCAGCGCGGCGGCGAAGATCGTGTTGCTCGCCACCGGCAGTGAAATCGGCCTCGCGCTCAAGGTCCGCGAGACCCTCGAGTCCCGCGGGATGCCGGCACGCGTCGTGAGTGTGCCATCGATGGAGCTGTTCATGGCCTCCGACAAGGCGTATCAGTCGTCGGTGCTGCCGGCCGGCGTGCCGCGACTGGCCATCGAGGCGGGACATCCGATGTCATGGTGGCAAGTGGTTGCCGGTCATGGCGACGTTGTCGGTCTCGACCATTTTGGTGCCTCGGCGCCATTCGATCGACTCTACAAGGAATTTGGCCTGAGCGTCGATGCGATTGCCGAGCGTGCGGTTAAGCTGATCTCATGATGAGCCTTAACTAATCGCAGAGTCCGTTGCGCGTTGCGTGCCGTCATCGGCACGCAACGTGTTTCACGGCACTGGTTTCCGTCACGGGTGTTGACGTCGGATGTGCGGGGGGTTCGTATTAGCAAGCAAGCCCACCGCCGCACGAGTTTTTCCCGCGCACGCCAGACGCCGCATGGACACGATCGCACTCGCAGTGCCCGTGGTTGTCGGTCTCGAGGTCTGCACGACGCTGGGGCTAGCGTGGGTTTGCTGGCGACTTGGACGGCGCCGCAACCTCCTCGCCCTGCGCGACATCGCACGCGCGTTCGTCGCACTTGGCGTTGCGGCGGCGATGCAGCTGTTCAACATGAGCGCGTTCGCCGATACCGATCCCGCGCTACGTGATCTCGGCCGGTCGCTGTCGATCTGGATGTACCTCGGCTTCATGGTGCTCGGCGCTGCCGAACTGGCGACGAACAACATCGTCACCGACAAGGTTCGCCGTGATGCCGTGCGCGGTGCCATCCTTGCCGGACTGCTGACCACCGGGATCAGTCTTCTCGCGGCCAGCGAACCCGTCGCGCAGGACATGGTGCGCAATTCACTCCGGGCGGGAGGCACGCTCGCTGCATGTATGGTGATCGCACGCGTCGTCACCAACGTCAGTGCACCGCCCAAAATGGTGCTTGGCGCGAGTGTGGTCCGGATCGCGCTCTGTGTAGTGGCGCTGAGTGCGGCGCTGCGCGCGGGCATGGCGCTCTCGCACTGGTTCAATCCGCTGCCCTCGGAGCTGAATTGGCAGCCGCTGCTCACCGCCGAGTTTCTGGCGCATTGTGCCCTCTGCGTCGGTCTGGTGGTCTGGATTCTCGACCGGGATTGGGCGCTGGCTGATGCGTCGGTGCAATCGGCTGAACATCGGGCGGCCAGTGATGCACTCACCGGCCTGCCGAATCGCACCATTCTGATGGATCGACTCGAGATGGCAGTCGAATCCGCCAAACGGAACGGGACACACGTCGGCGTGCTCTACATCGACCTCGACGAGTTCAAGGAAGTCAACGATCAGCATGGCCATCTTGCCGGCGACGATGTCCTGAAGGAGGTTGGCCATCGCCTTCGACACCTGCTCCGCGCCTCGGATACGGTCGGTCGAATTGGCGGTGACGAGTTCGTCGCAATTTCGCCCTATCTTCGGCAAAGCAGCGACCTCGATGTGGTGGTGGCCAAGGTACGCGAGGCGCTGAAGCATGTGGTGGATCATGATGGCGTGCAGATCGAGGTCGACGGCAGCGTCGGCGCAGCGCTGTTTCCGCGGGATGGCGATACGCCAACCGCACTTCTCGCGGTCTCGGACAGCGCGTTGTACCGCGACAAGGGCGCACGACGATCGATCCGTGAATCGAGCAGCGGCGGGCATGCCGCGATCAGAAGCGCCTGAGTGCCAGCTCGATGAAGAGCGGAACTCGAGCGTGCACTGAACGGAGCGGTTGAACCGGAAGCGCGGTCGGCCGGCGCGTATGACCGCCGGAATTCGAGACCGCCGGAGCTCGGGACCGCCGGAACTCGGGACCATCAGAACTCGGGACCATCAGAACTCGGGACCATCAGAACTCGGGACCGTCAGAACTCGGGACCGTCAGAACTCGGGACCGTCAGAACTCGGGACCGTCAGAACTCGGGACCGTCAGATCTCGGGACCGTCAGAGCTCGGGACCGTCAGAACTCGGGACCGTCAGAACTCGGGACCGTCAGAGCTTGGGACCGTCAGAACTCGGGACCGTCAGAACTCGGGACCGTCAGAACTCGGGAC
>JANNVN010000076.1:0-4554 GCA_031414435.1 Gemmatimonadaceae bacterium | reverse complement strand
AGTCACGCGCCGGTCCGGAAAGGTTTCCGGGCTCCGTCGCGTCTTCACCCGTAGGGGGGCCCCATGCGATTTGGAAGGTATGCGCTCGCTGCAGCGTTGCTGGCACTCGGAGTGCCGCTCGCCGCACAGCAGACGGCTGGTGGCGCGATCGTCGGTCGGGTGACCGATCGCGTCAATGGACAGCCGGTGAGTGATGTTCGCGTGCAGATCGTCGGCACGCAGCGCGGTGGACTGACGCGTACGAACGGCACCTACCGGATCGCAGGGGTGCCGAATGGCACCTACACAGTGCGTGCATCACGAATCGGCTATGCCGCTTCGACCGTGGCCGCCACGGTGAGCGCCAACGGTGAAGCGACGGCGAACTTCGTGCTGAACGTGGCCGAGAACGTGCTCGACAAGGTGACGGTGTCCGGTGCGACGGGTGGTACCGCCCGTGCCCGAGAAATCGGCGCCTCGATCAGCCGTATCGACTCGACGACCTACAACGTCGCTGCAGTGACCAACCTGTCACAGGTGCTGGCTGCCCGTACGCCGGGCGTGTCGGTGCAGGCCGGCGGTGGCACGATCGGCGTTGCCAACCGCATCCGGTTGCGTGGTCCAACCTCGATCAACCTGTCCAACGATCCGCTGCTCGTGATCGACGGGCTGGTGTCGCTGAACAACACCAACAATTTCGCAGTCGGTGTGGGCGGTGCGACCACCTCGCGTCTGGACGACATCAACCCGCAGGACATCGAAGACATTCAGGTGTTGAAGGGAGCCGCCGCGACGGCGCTCTATGGAACTGGTGCGGCTAACGGCGTGATCCAGATCACGACCAAGAAGGGCAAGGCGGGCAAAGCGCGCTGGGGCGTGTACACGGAAGCTGGTTCGGACCGGACGTTGGTTCCCGAGTCAGATCCGCTCACCTCGACGAACTATCGCCAGATCGGCCGAAACGCCGCGGGTGCTCGCGTCAACTGCGGCATCGAGGCGCAGGTGCTTCGGACCTGCGTGACGCCTGACACGCTCTACTCCAACTCGCCGTTCGCAAATGCGTCGCCATTCCGTGTCGGCGGGAGCAACCGCACCGGTGTGAACGTCAGCGGCGGCAGCGAAGCGGTGCAGTACTATCTCGGCGGCGAATTGTTCCGCCAGAATGGCATCGTCGGTCCGAGCGGTGCTCGCCGGACCAATCTGCGTGCGAACATCGGCGCAAACGTGTTGTCGAACCTGCGCGCTGACGTCACGATCAGCTACCTGAAGAGTGTGCTGAACCTGCCGATCAACGACAATGCCTTTGCCGGTGTGCTGAGCGCCGGACTCCTCGGCGGCGCGTTCGATTGCACGCCGCAAACGCGTGCACTGATTCAGGAATGCCGCGCTGGTAACGACTCGTTGTCCCGTGGATACGTGAGCGCGAACGTACCGGTTCGGCAGTACTTCGCACAGACGCAGCAGCAGGACATCGATCGGCTGCAGACGGGCATGACGCTGCGGTACACCCCGAAGCGTTGGCTGGAAGGCACGCTGCGCGCCGGCGGTGACTTCGTCTATCGTTACGACCAGTCGCTCGTACCGCCGAACCAGGTGTTCCTGAACGCGGCGTCGATCGAAGGCAGCCGTGCGCAGACGCGCGCCTACACGCCGACCTACACCGTGACGGCGAACACGAAGGCGAGCTACGACCTGTCGAGCAACATCCGGCTGTCGACCCTCGTTGGCGGTCAGTACACGAACGAAGCGCTCCGGCTCACGGCAGCGTCTGGTGCGATTCTGCTGCCAGGTACCTCTTCGTTGAACGGCTTGAATGCACGCTTCGTCGTGAACGAAGTGAACTCGCAGATCGTGACGATCGCCGGTGTGCTCGAGCAGACAGCCGCCTTCAATGATCGTCTGTTCGTGACGGCGGCGCTGCGTCTCGACAACTCGAGCGTGTTCGGCGCTGACTCGCGTGAGTTTGTTTACTACCCGTCGTTCAGCAGCTCGTACGTGATTTCTGACGAGAAGTGGTTCCCGAAGTTCGGCGTGATCGATCAGCTGCGGCTTCGCGGCTCCATCGGCGAGGCGGGCAACCGTCCGGTGTTCCGCCAGGCGGAGACGTTCTTCAATCCCGTTGCCGTGAACCAGACCGCGTCCGATGCAAACGTTGCTGCGGCCACGATTGGTGGACCGGTGGGCAATAACGCATTGAAGCCGGAGATCACGCGAGAAGTCGAGGGCGGTATCGATTTCAACCTCGCCGGTGGCCGGATCGACGGTGAGTTCACGGCCTTCCAGAAAGACACCCGTGACCTGCTGGTCGGGCGCGTGCTCGCCCCGTCGCTGGGCGTGGCAGCGAACCAGAATGTGAACCTGTCGAATATGACGACCCAGGGCCTCGAAGGCTCGGTGAACGTCAAGATCATTGACAGGCCAAAGTTCAGCTATGCGCAGCGTGTGACCGTCACAACGTTCCGCAACGAGATTGGCGCCTTGGGGTCGATTGGTGGCCAGCCGATTCAGCCGATCATCTTCGGCCGGCAGGTCTTCCGCGCTGGTCTTCCGGCTGGTGCGTACTATGACCGCAAGATTCTCGGGTTCTCGGACCTCAACAACGACGGCATCATCAGCCGTGTGAACTGTCCCGCGTACGGTGGTCTGGCCAACCCGATCCTGGTCGGCGGTGGCGCCTGCGAAATCCAGCTCTCCGATTCGCTCGAGTACCTCGGGAATCCGCAGCCGACACGCCAGATCTCGTTCCAGTCGCTGATCAGCGCATTCAAGAACCTGCAGTTCAATGTGCTGGTTGACTATCGCGGTGGCGCGAAGATTTACAACAACACACGCGAATTCCGAAACAACGGTGGGTTCGCCAACGGCCCCGACTTCTGGGACCGCAACGCTCCGCTGGCGGATCAGGCGAAGTCGGCCGCCCGTGCCATGGGCTCGAGCGACGGCTACATCGAGGATGCGAGCTTCGTTCGGCTCTCTGAGGTAGGCATGACGTGGGTGGTGCCAGCAGCGGCAGCACGGATTCTCAAGAGCGGTGGCCTGAGCCTGACACTGGCCGCGCGCAACCTGCGTCTCTGGACCGACTACACCGGGTTCGACCCGGAAGTGATCAGTGGCACGGGCAACAACTTCACAACGACCGACTTCCTGACCAACCCGCCGGGGCGCTCGTATACGCTCCGCGTAAACTTCAACTTCTGACATTGCCATGACATTCTCTTTTGAGACATCGCGGCGATCCCTCATCACTGGAATCTTGTCTCTCGGTCTGACGCTGACGGCGTGCGATATCGACAAGACGCTTGCGGTGAAGGACATTGACGTGGTACCACCGTCGGCGCTGGTGGACGTCACCGTGCTGCCCGCTCTCCGTGCCAGCACGATTTCCGACCTGCAGGTGGCGATGGGTGCCGGCGGCGAGTCCGGGGTGATCGTCGAGGGCGCGCTGCTCGGCGACGAACTGACCTGGGCGGAGACTTTCCCGACCCGTGGCGAGATGGATCAGCGCAACATCAACCCGATCAATGGAACGCTGAACGTCATTTACAACAGCCTGCAGCGTGCGCGGGCCACGGCCGATCGTACCGCCGCCGTGTACTACAACCTGCTTCCTGCCGCGATCGGGCGGTCGGAAACGCAGGCGATCGCAGCTTACACGTACATGATGCTGGGCGAGATGTATTGCAATGGTGTGCCGATCTCGACGTTCGATGTGAATACAGGCACCTTCCAGCTGGGCACACCGCAGACAGTTAATCAGCTGTTCGCTACTGCCTTGGCGAAGCTTGATTCGGCTCGTGTTGGCGTCGACTCGACAGTTGCCGCGAATGCGCAGGTTCTCAATCTGATTCGCGTCGGTCGTGGTCGCGCGCTGCTGAACCTGAACCGTCCTGCCGACGCGGCAGCCGCTGTCGCCGCGGTACCGACGTCATTCCGATTCACGCTGTTCCACAGTGAGAACACCGGTCGTCAGAACAACGGCGTGTTTCTGCCGACGCTGAACTTCCCGCGGCACTCTGTGTCCGGGAGCGAAGGTGGCAACGGGCTTCGTTATCGTCTGGACAGCACCGACGTGCGTGTCTACGCGCCCCGTGGGCGTGGCGGTGCCTTCTCGCCTGTCGTCGGCGCGGACAATACCACGCCGATGTTCGTGCAGACGAAGTATCAGAACCGCTCCGCGCCCATCTCGTTTGCCGATGGTGTCGAGGCTCGCCTGATCGAGGCGGAAAACCTCGTCCGCAGCGGTGGCGCGTACCTGCCAGTCCTGAATGCGCTGCGTGCCAGCCTGCCTTCGCTGATCATCGCCCCTCCAGGTCCGGCGAATCTGTTGCCGAACGCGCCAGTTGTCGCGGCATTGCCGGCGCTGGTTGCCCCGGCGACACAGACCGACCAAATCAGCCAGGTGTTCCAGGAGCGCGCCTACTGGTTGTTCCTCACTGGTCACCGCCTTGGCGACATGCGGCGCCTGATCAAGCACATCGGCCGCGGTGCGGAGACGGTGTTCCCGTCGGGCACGTACTTCAAGGGTGGCGCCTACGGCGTAGACGTGAATTTCCCGGTGCCGTTCCCCGAAACCAA
>JANNVN010000075.1:0-13304 GCA_031414435.1 Gemmatimonadaceae bacterium | reverse complement strand
TTCGGCGCGAGACGGACTGCCACTTCACGGCTACATCACCGAGCCGTCGCCCCGAGGCGCACGACCGACACCGCTGGTTGTGCTCGTGCATGGAGGGCCGTGGGAGCGTGATCTCTGGAGTTTCCAGCCTGACGTGCAGCTTCTCGCCAACAGGGGATACGCCGTTCTGCAAGTCAACTTTCGTGGATCGACCGGCTTCGGGAAGCGCTTCGCCGCAGCAGCGCGTCACGAGTTTGCTCAGGCCATGCATACCGACCTCCTCGACGGCGTGCGGTGGGCGGTCAGGAACGGCATCGCCGATTCCACGCGCGTTGCGATCATGGGTGGCTCATACGGCGGCTATGCGTCGCTGGTCGGGCTCACCTTCACGCCACGAGTCTTCCGGTGCGCGGTCGACTACGCCGGCAGCAGCAGTCTCGTCACGTTGCTCGAAGCGTTTCCGCCGTCGTGGCAACCCTTCCTGCCCCGCAGCTGGTATCCGTACGTTGGCGATCCGCGGGATTCCAGCAGCCGGGCTGACCTCCTCAGGCGATCGCCGCTGTTTCGCGTCGATTCGGCCGTGGCGCCGCTGCTGATCTATCAGGGTGCCAACGACCCACGGGTGACGAAGGCACAGTCCGATCAGATCGCGTCGGCGCTCCATCGTCGTGGCATTCCCGTGACGTACCTGCTGGCGGCAGACGCCGGCCACAGCTTTGGCGAAGCCGAGACGAGCCTCGCCGTCAACCTCGCCACGGAACGCTTTCTGGCGGCGTGTCTCGGCGGTCGGAGTCAGGCACACGTGAACCCGTCGATCGAACGAACGCTGAGGGCGCTTCGGGTCAGACTGGACCGGTAGTCCGCCCAGGCACGGGCGCCCTCTGTTGCCATCCCCCGCGCCCCCCGTGAAATTACATGTTCTGCCTCAACTCTGGAGCCCGAGCATGCCGGTCACGTTCACTGTCAACGGAACCCCACGGACCGTTGACGTTCCCTCCGACATGCCGCTCCTCTGGGTGCTGCGTGATGAGCTCGACCTCAAAGGCACCAAATTCGGCTGCGGGCTGGGCCAGTGCGGCGCATGCACGGTGCACCTGAACGGGACGCCGGTGCGATCCTGTCAGCTGCCGGCGGCGGCGGTTCAGGGCGCGAAGATCACCACCATCGAAGGGCTGTCACCCGACGGCACGCACGCACTGCAGAAGGCGTGGACGGAGCTCGACGTGCCACAGTGCGGCTATTGTCAGGCGGGCCAGCTGATGAGCGCCGCGGCTTTGCTGGCAAAGACACCGAAGCCGACTGACGCGCAGATCGATGCGGCGATGAACGGCAACCTCTGTCGATGCGCGACGTACACCCGGATCCGCGAAGGAATTCACCGGGCCGCCGGCACCACACGCCCGAGCACGAGTGTTGGAGGAGGCCGCTGATGTCACTCGACTCTGCGATCGACCGCCGGCAGTTCCTGCGCGTATCGACACTGGCCGGCGGCGGGTTGCTGATCGGCGCCTGGCTCGATTTTGGCCGCGATGGTGTGCTCGAGGCCTCGGAAGTTTCCGGCGTGGAGGGCGACTTCTCGCCGAACGCGTTCATCCGCATCGCGCCCAACGGCACGATCACCGTGATGTCGAAGAATCCCGAGATCGGCCAGGGCATCAAGACGATGCTGCCGATGCTGATTGCGGAAGAGCTGGATGTCGACTTCAGCGCGATCAAAATCGAACAGGCGATGAGCGATCCGTCGAAGTACGGGACGCAGGTCGCCGGCGGCAGCACGGCAACACCGACCAACTGGGAGCCGCTGCGCCGCGCCGGTGCCGCCGGACGACAGATGCTGGTGGCTGCAGCCGCACAGGCATGGAGTGTACCGGCCGCCGAGTGCACCACCGCGTCCGGAGTGGTCCATCATCGCGCGTCGAACCGCCAGATGTCGTACGGCGCGCTTGCGACAGCCGCTTCGGCCCTCACGCCTCCCGAACTGGCGAGCGTGACGCTCAAGAATCCGAAGGACTTCAAGATCATCGGCAAAGCGATCAGCGGCGTCGACAACGACAAGGTCGTCACGGGCAAGCCGTTGTTCGGCATCGATGTCACTGTCCCGGGCATGCTGTTCGCGACGTACGAGAAGTGCCGCGTGTTTGGAGGCCGTGCCGTCAGCGCCAACCTGGACGAGATCAAGGCGATGCCCGGCGTGCGCAACGTCTTCATCGTCGAAGGTGGCACCGTGCTCAGTGGACTGCTGAGCGGAGTGGCAATCGTCGCGAGCTCGTGGTGGGCCGCCAAGTCGGCACGCAGCAAGCTCCGCGTGACATGGGACGAAGGTGCCACAGCACAACAGAGCACAGCATCGTTCGCGGCCAAGGCGAAGGAGTTCTTCGCGCAGGCGCCGCAACGCTCCCTGCGCACCGATGGTGACGTGACCGCTGCTTTCACCGGCGCCGCGAAGACCGTCGAGGCCACCTACGAGTATCCGTTCCTCGCGCACGCGACGCTCGAGCCACAGAACTGCACCGCCCACTTCAAGGACAACGCGATCGAGATCTGGGCGCCGACGCAGAATCCGCAGTCGGGTCGCGTGCTGGTGGCCAAGACGCTGGGTATCGCCGAGAAGGACGTTGCAATTCACATGACGCGCAGCGGTGGCGGGTTCGGGCGCCGCCTGAACAACGACTACATGGTGGAAGCGGCGATGATCTCCAAGCTGGCTGGTGCACCGGTGAAGGTGCTCTGGACCCGCGAGGATGACATCCAGCATGACTTCTACCGCCCGGCTGGCTTCCACAAGCTGAAGGGTGGCGTGGACGCCAGCGGCAAGCTCACGGCGTGGCAGAATCACTTCGTCAGTTTCTCGAACAACGACAAGGACTTTGTCGCCAGTGCGGGCATGGACGGTGCCGAGTTCCCGGCGACGAGCATCCCCAACTACGCGCTCGGTGTCAGCACCATGCCGCTCGGTGTGCCGACTGGATTCCTGCGTGCGCCGGGCAGCAACGCCCTGTCGTACGTGATGCAGTCGTTCATCGACGAGATGGCGCATGCGGCGAAGAAGGACCAGGTGCAGTTCCGCCTCGATCTGCTCGCCGCCATGCCCGCCGAGGCACCGCGCGGCGTGATGGTCGCGTCGCGCATGAAGGGTGTGCTCGAGATGGTGGCTGAGAAGTCCGGCTGGGGCACCCGCAAGCTGCCGAAAGGCACCGGCATGGGTGTCGCGTTCCACTTCTCGCATCGGGGCTATTTCGCCGAAGTGGTCGAGGCGACCGTGACGAAGGCCGGCAAGTTGACGGTGAACAAGGTGTGGGTGGCCGGCGACGTCGGGAGCCAGATCATCAATCCGTTCGGCGCGATCAATCAGGTACAGGGATCGGTGATCGATGGCATCGGCGAAGCGCTGGCGCAGGAGATCACGATCGAAGCGGGCCGGACGAAGCAGAGCAGCTTCGCCGACTTCCCGTTGATCAAGCTGACGCAGACGCCCATTGTCGAAGTGCATTTCCGCACCACCGAGTATCCGCCCACGGGTATGGGTGAGCCGGCACTGCCGCCTGTGGTTCCGGCGCTCTGCAATGCGATCTTCGCCGCAACCGGCAAGCGGATCCGGTCGCTGCCGCTGTCGAAGCACAACCTGAGCTGGGTGTGAGGCACGGCGCGTGAAGCAGTGGCTGGAGACGCGGCAGGTGTTCGAGCAGCTGGCCGCCGCACACGCGGCCGGTCGTCGTGCGGCACTGGCGACGGTCGTCCGCGTCAATGGCTCGGCATACCGCCACGAAGGCGCCAAGCTGCTGGTGGTCGAGGGTGGCGGCGGGATCGGCAACGTCAGCGGCGGGTGTCTCGAAGCCGATGTGCGTGAAGTGGCGCAGCAGGTCCTGAGCACTGGCATGGCTCAGCTGCGCAGCTACTGCGGCGGCGCTGAAGAGATTGCAGCCTGGGATCTTGGCGTCGGATGTGACGGCGAAGTGGAGATCCTGATCGAACCCGTCTCGACGGCACGCGTCGCGGAGCGGGCTGCAATTGCTGCAGAGCGCCCATACGTCGCGGTGACACAGCTGCGTATCCCTCGCGAATACGGCGAGGCGCCACGGATCGTGGTCTCCGATGCGGGTGTGTCAGGAACACTGGGCGACGCGGCGCTCGATGCATATGTGCACGAGCATGCGGCGCAGTGGATTGCAGCGGGAGAATCGCGTGAGGAGCTGCATGGCGAAACGCGGCTGCTGCTCGATGTCCTGCATCCGCCGCCGCGGCTGTTGGTGGTGAGCGCCGGAGATGACGCACGTGTGCTGGCGCGACTGGCGAGTGATGTGGGATTTCGCGTCGTGACCGTCGATCGCCGCCCCGGCTTGCTCACGCGCGAGCGGTTCTCCGACACGATCACGCTGATCGAGTCTGATGCCACGCGACTGAACGAACATCTGGTGCTCGATGCATCGTGTTTCGCAGTGGTCATGACACACGACTTCGCCGACGACACGAACTATCTGCGCGCGCTGCTGCAGACACCCGTGCGGTATCTGGGAGTCCTGGGCCCGCGGCAGCGCACGGAACGGATTCTCTCCATCCTGCGACGCGACGGCGAAGTCGATGTGTCGCGCGTGTACGGGCCGGTCGGACTCGACATCGGTACCGACGGCGCCGAACAGGTGGCGCTGGCGGTGGTGGCCGAGCTGCTGGCCGTGAGGGCGGGGCGCGAGCCGAAGTCGCTGCGTGAACGTCTGGCGCCGATCCACGCCGCCGGTGGGTGAGCCCCGCGTCGCCGCGATAGTCCTCGCGGCGGGTGCCTCCAGCCGGATGGGGCGCAACAAGATGTTGCTCGCGGTGGATGGTGTGCCGATGGTACGCCGCGCCGTACAACAGGCGAGCGACGCCGGACTCTCTCCGGTGGTGGTGGTGGTCGGACACGAGGAGCCGCTGGTGCGCGCGGCGCTCGACGGTCTTGCCTGTGTGTTCGCGGTGAACGGCGATTACACCGGCCCCACCAGCACCTCGCTGCATGCCGGGCTTCGCGCGCTTGACGCAGATGTTACGGCAGTGGTGATCCTGCTTGGCGACATGGTGCGCGTCACATCCGCGATGCTGACCGCACTCATCGATGCGGCGCGCGCGAGCGACGCACCGCTGGCGGTGTCGCGCTACGGCGACGTGCTCGCGCCACCCCTGCTCTTCCAGCGTGCGTTGTGGGGCGAGCTGCTGATGTGGCACGGTGAAGGGTGCGGTAAGGCCGTAGTGAAGCGGCATGAGCAGGAAGCAACGATGATCGACTGGCCGGAGAGCGCCTTGCGCGACGTGGATACGCCGGACGACTATCGCGAACTGGTGACCGAGTGAAACGGCGCACCTTCGTACTCCGAGTCGTCGCCGCAGCCGGAGCACTCGGCATCGGATGGACCTTTTTCCCGCCGCGCGGGCGAATGGGTGACGGATCGCAGATTCCCGAAGGCCCTGGCGAGTCGGCCCTCAACGGCTGGGTGAAGATCGGCACCGACAACACCGTCACGGTGATCATGTCGAAGTCCGAGATGGGTCAGGGAATTCACACCACGCTGGCAATGCTGCTGGCCGACGAGCTGGATGCGGATTGGTCGCAGGTGCGGATCGAGATGGCACCGGTGGGTGACCCGATCTACAACAACATCGCCACCGTGGTCGATGGCCTGCCGTTTCATCCAGACGACCATGGGCTCATCCAGCGCACCACAGCGTGGCTGACCGCCAAGACTATGCGCGAAGCCGGAGTCATGATCACCGGCGGCTCGTCGAGTGTGAAGGACCTCTGGCTGCCGATGCGGCAGTCGGGTGCGTCGACACGGGCGCTGCTGGTCAGTGCCGCCGCTGCGACTTGGAAGGTGCCGGAAGCCGGGATCACTGTTGCGCGTGGCGTGCTCTCGCATACCGATGGGCGCCGCGCGACGTTCGGCGAGATGATCGCCGCCGCTTCGAAGATGAACCTGCGCGACGACGCGCCACTCAAGACTCCGGCGCAGTTCACACTGATCGGCAAGCCGATGCGACGGCTCGAAAGCGCAGCCAAGCAACGTGGCACGGCAACGTTCGGCATCGACGTGGTGCTCCCGGGCATACAGTACGCGAGCGTGGCGATGTGCCCCGTGCTCGGCGGGACGGTGGCGAGCGTCGATGGCGCGGCGGCACAGCAGCTTCCAGGCGTGAAGCAGGTGGTGACGCTGGATGGATACAACGGCAGCACTGGCGGAATCGCCGTCATCGCTGACACGCCGTGGCACGCGATGAAGGCCGTCAAGGCGGTGAAAGTCACCTGGAACGACGGCGCCATGGCCGGCGTGTCGAGTGCCGCACTGATGCAGAAGCTGTCATCGACGTTGGATACCGATGATGGCCACGCGTATCTCAAGCGCGAAAACGTTGACGATGCGCTGGCCGCAGCGACGCAGCAGGTGAAGGCCGAATACCAGGCGCCGTTTCTGGCGCACGCCGCGATGGAGCCGATCAACTGCACCGTGCAGTTCGCGAACGGGAAAGCGACGGTCTGGGCCTCGACACAGATACCGGGGCTGGCCCGGCGCGCCGTCGGCAAGGTCCTTGGGATCGGGTCCGATCAGGTCACGATGCACGTGCAGCTGCTCGGTGGGGGGTTCGGCCGGCGACTCGACGTCGACTTCATCGCGCAGGCCGCAGTCATCGCCAAGGCGGCGAATGGCGTCGCGGTGCAGACCATCTGGTCGCGTGAGGAGGACATCCGCCACGACTTCTATCGTCCGGCATGTGTCTCGCGATTCTCGGCTGGACTCGATGCCTCGGGAAAGCTGCTCGCCTGGCGCAACGTTTCGGCGGGTCAGTCGGTGGTGGGGGCCACGGTCGGTCGGTACTTCGGGCTGCCTGCCTCGCCGATAGACAAGTCGACCAGCGAAGGGTCATTCGATCAGCCGTACGAGTATCCGGCAGTGCGGGTTGGTCACGCGATCGTCGATTTGCCGGTACCTGTCGGATTCTGGCGCGCGGTGGGTCATTCGCATCAGGCGTTCTTCACCGAGAGCTTCATGGACGAAGTGGCGGTGGCGGCGAAGACCGATCCAGTGACGTTTCGATTGGCATTGCTCGCGAATCATCCGCGACACGCGCGAGTGCTGACACGCGCGGCGGAACTGGCGGATTGGTCGACGCCGCTGACGGCTGGCGCTGAGGGAGCGCGTCGCGGGCGCGGCGTAGCGCTGCACGCATCGTTCGGATCCGTGGTGGCGCAGGTGGCGGAAGTCACGATTGCCACCGACAACTCGCTGCGTGTGGATCGCGTCGTCTGCGTGATCGATTGCGGGATGCCGGTGAATCCGAACATGATTCGGCAGCAGGTGGAGAGTGGCGTCGTCTTCGGGCTGAGCGCGGCGCTCTACGGCGAGATCACGATTACGGATGGCCGTGTGACGCAGGGCAACTTCAATGACTACCGCCCGCTGCGGATGTCCGAATGTCCGGCGATCGTGGTCGACATCATTCCGAGCACGCAGCATCCCGAAGGCGTCGGCGAGCCGCCGCTGCCGCCGGTGGCGCCGGCTGTGGGAAACGCGATCTTCGCGGCCACCGGCACCCGGCTGCGCTCCCTTCCCCTTCGACTGTCGTGACGGCCGTGACAACGATTCAACTGAACGGGCGCCCGGTCGAGGTGTCGGCCGAGGGCGATACGCCGCTGCTCTGGGTGCTGCGCGGTGAGTTGCATCTCACGGGCACGAAGTTCGGCTGCGGGATCGCTGCGTGTGGTGCGTGTACGGTGCATCTCGACGGGCAGGCAGTGCGTTCGTGTGTGACGCCGCTGTCGGCGGTCGGTACTCACACCGTGACGACGATCGAGGGGCTGAGCGGCGCCGACGCGGACGCTCTGTTTGCGGCGTGGACCGATCTCGACGTGGCGCAGTGTGGATACTGTCAGCCGGGGCAGCTGATGAGTGCGTGTGCGCTGATCCGCGCAAATCCTCAGCCTTCGGATGGCGAGATCGATGCGGCGATGCGCGGGAATGTCTGTCGCTGCGGGACGTATCCGCGGGTTCGGGCGGCGGTGCGGCAGGCGACGGGTCCTCGTGGGCCATCCGTCAGCGCGACGCCGTAGCGCAGCGGGCTTGCGTGAGGCGGTTGACAGCTCCCGTTGACGCTCTCCAGCTTGCCGCGCGGCGATGGCCGTGATGCTCAGAGTGCTCCTGCTCCGCCTGCGTCCAGCTCCACGCGCAGGCTGACGGCCGGTGAGCCGGTACGTCAGGCCTGAAACTCCGGTTCATGTGAGGGGGCGCGAGAATCGTGGGAGGGTTCGGTCGCGAGCGTAGGTCAGCGAGCGTACAAAGGCAGATTCTCGTGCACGGATCAAATCGTGCGACACGAGCGTTCCATTGGCATGCGCGACATCGAGCTCGTCTGGTTCAAGCGTGACCTGCGCATCCGCGACCATGCGGCGCTCAGTGAAGCGGCAGCGCGTGGTCCAGTGTTGTGCGTGTATGTGTATGAGCCACAACTGATGCAGGCACCGGATCATGACGCCCTGCATCTCGGGTTCGTGAATGAGTGTCTCGACGATCTGGAGTCGTCGCTTGCCGAGCGTGGGGTGACGCTGCACCGGCGACATGGCGATGTGCCAGCTGTCTTCGCCGCGCTCCAGCGCGAGTTGGCATCAGCCAGTCAGCCGTCACGCATTACGCGCATCTGGGCACACGAGGAGACGACCGGATGGATCGCGTATCAGCGTGATCGCGCTATGCGACGGTGGTGCAAGTCTGAAGGCATCACTTTCCATGAACTGCCACAGACGGGTGTGGTGCGCAGGCTCGCATCGCGCAATGGATGGGCGGCGGCGTGGGAGGCACGTATGGCGGCGGCGCCGCTGCCGGCACCGCGCGCACTCGAGGGAGTCGCCCTGCTGGAGCGCGGTACACCGGTGACGGCTTCCGCCGCGGCGGGTGGGCAGTTCGCACGCACGCTCGTGCAGCATGGTGGCGAGGATGCAGCGCGTGATACAATCCGCAGTTTTCTGCGTGAGCGTGGTGTTGACTACCGACGCGCGATGTCGAGCCCCGTCACCGCGCCCGATGCCTGCAGCCGGCTCAGTGCCTGGCTCAGCACCGGAGCGATCAGCGTACGGACCTGCGAACATGCCGCTCGCGCACGGCTGAGGCAGCTGCACGAGGCCGTCGAACGTGGTGAGGTGATCGATGCAAGATGGCGCGACAGCATCGCGAGTTTCCGGTCGCGGCTCCGCTGGCACTGTCACTTCATGCAGAAGCTTGAGGACCGGCCGAGTCTGGAGTTCACGACGATGTGTGATGCGTACATCGGGTTGCGCGACGAGCAGACGCCAGACCGCGAGCGCCTGGACGCATGGCACGAAGGGCGCACTGGCTACCCGCTGATCGATGCCTGCATGCGATCAGTGCGCGCGACGGGCTGGTTACCGTTCCGCATGCGCGCGATGGTGATGTCGTTTGCGAGTTATCATCTCTGGCTGCACTGGCGGTTCAGCAGCGAGCTGCTGGCACGGCACTTCCTCGACTTCGAGCCGGGTATTCACTACAGCCAGAGCCAGATGCAGAGTGGTGTGACCGGCATCAACGCGATCCGCATCTACAATCCGGTGAAGCAGTCTCTGGAGCAGGATCCAGAAGGCGCCTTCGTTCGGCAGTGGGTGCCGGAGTTGGCAGGGGTTCCTGTCGGTGCTTTGGCCGAACCGCACCTCATGCCACCGATGCTGCAACAGATGTACGGTGTGAAGATCGGCACCACGTATCCCCTGCCGATCGTGGACAACGTGACGGCGATGCGCTCGGCGCGCGACCGGATCTGGTCGGTGCGACGCGCGCCTGGCACACGTGATGCGGCGAAGCGAGTATACGACCTGCTCGGGAGCCGGAAGGAGCCGTTCAGCAGACGCGATTCGCGATGACGAGCGTACTGAATCGGCCGGGGATTCTCGGACGCGCCGATGTGTGCGAGGGTCAAGGCACCGCGAAGCGCACTCAATATTCTCATGAGGTCTCCGGGCGGGCCGTTCGGATCGTGCATTTGCGTGCCGGCGAGAATCTATCGCAGACGCGGCTGGCAAATCCCTCGCGTCCTCGACTGGTGGCATGGCGAAGAGCTCACCGGATGGGTCGAGCGCCGCCAGATGGCAGAGGGCGGCCCACCCGGCCCTGAGCGTGACGCCGGCGCCCGACGCTGATGTGCGGGGCCATCGGCGTTGGCGGCGGTCCATCAGGGCGTCCGATCAGCCCCCTGTGCCCCCACGGTACCCGCGGTCTTCGCGGCCCTTGAGCCGCACGCGCGCCAACGGCGTATTTCGCCCATCTTTCGGATACCCGGCCTCCACGCACCTCCCGCTCCCAGGTCCTGCCATGCGCTCTCCCCGTTTGTTCGCCGCGCTGCTGCTCGCGACGTCACTGCGCGTTGCTCCTTCCGTGCATGCGCAACAGGTAGTGGCCGATCCGGCACTGGCCGCCGAGATCGACCGTCGGACCGCGGCGATCGCCGACAAGGTCACCGCCTGGCGGCACGACATTCACCAGCATCCTGAACTCGGCTACGCCGAGAAGCGCACGGCTGCGCTGGTCGCGGCGCATCTCAGGTCATTGGGGATAGAGGTGCAGGAGAATGTCGGCGGCATTCCCGCCGTGGTCGGGATACTGAAAGGCGGCAAGCCCGGCCCCACCGTCGCCCTGCGTGCCGATATGGACGCGTTGCCGGTGACCGAACTGGTCGACGTGCCGTTCAAGTCCACCGTGCGCACGGTGTACAACGGGCAGGAGACGGGCGTGATGCACGCCTGCGGGCATGACATGCACACGGCGATGCTGATGGGCACCGCGGAAGTGCTGGCTGGGCTCAGGGATCGACTTCCGGGCACGGTGAAGTTTCTGTTTCAGCCTGCTGAGGAAGTGCCACCGCGCGGCGGCGCGCAGCCGATGATCGACGCTGGCGTAATGCAGGGCGTGGATGGCGTGTTCGGTCTGCACGTTGGTCCCGGCCCGCTCGGCGCCATGCGCTATCGCGCCGGTGCGATCTCAGCCAGCGCCGATGGCTGGCGCATCGTGGTGCACGGACGGCAGGGGCACGGGGCCATGCCGTCGAACACCGTCGATCCGATCGTGGTGAGCGCGGAGATCGTGACGGCGCTGCAGACGATCGTCTCGCGTCAGCTCGATCTGTCGAAGGCGCCCGCGGTTGTCACCGTCGGCGCGATTCACGGTGGATTGCGCGAGAACATCATCCCCGATTCGGTGTGGATGATCGGCACCATCCGCGCATTCGACCCGCAGGCACGGGCCACGATCCACGAGCGCATGAAGCGCATTGCGATCAACATCGCGGAGGCACATGGCGCCACCGCCGATGTGATCGTGGACATCGGCTATCCCAGCTCGGTGAACAGCGACGCGATGGTCGCGAAGTTTTATCCGACCCTCAAGCGCGTGGCGGGCGCGGCCGGTGCGACCGAAGGTGGCGTGACGATGGCCGGTGAGGACTTCTCGCGTTTCTCCGAACTCGCGCCGGGCTTCTTCTTCAACCTCAGCGTCACGCCGCCGCAACTCGATCCGAAGACGGTGGCCAGCAACCACTCGCCGCTCTTCCAGGGTGACGATCGGGCGCTCACGGTCGGCGTTCGCGCGATGACGAACATGGCGATGGACTTCCTGCGTTCGGGTGGAGCACCGAAGCTGATTCCGTGAAGATGCCGACGGCCAAACCAGGGAAGGCTCGCATACGGATTTCCTCGCCGCGGGATTCACGCGTCGATTGGCGCCGGCGTGGCAAGCAATTGGCCGCGGGCCTGTCGCCTGCCGAATGCAGTGGCGCAATGTGATCGCGGCCGGCCAAGGCCATGCTGTGGCGGTCGGTTTGTCGGGTCACGCCGATCTTGGGAGCGCAGCGTCGAAGCGACTACGAGCGCACCTGGCTGCGAGCGACCCCGGCCTCATGAAGGACGTCCGGAGCGAGATCGGCGCCGTTGGGCCATACGATTGTGCCGAGTTCCGGATCGACGCGCACACGCTCGAACAGCGCCCGGTCTCGAATCACGGGCTCGAAAACGGGGCCACTCAGGAACGGCAGAAGATCGATGTCCCGCTCCTGACCGTCATCAAATCGAAGACGAACCCGGTAGTCGGAGAGCACGGAAACACCGATGACGTCGACCATGGTCTATTCCTCACTCGAGCGGTGCGATTGCCAGGAGCGGCAATCCTTGCCGCGCACGATGCCAATTGTGCTCGAGTTCCGCTGTGTGCTGGCTCGTCGAATCTATAACCATCCCCAGCGCGCGAGGAGGGAGGTCGCCGGCCAGGAGACCGGGGGGCTCGATTCGGATGGTGGCACGCGAACCTGAGTACCGAGCGTGAAAATGCGGCGGCGCGTGATCGCTGTAGAACATCGCGACCGTGATCCCGAAGAATTCGCTGATACGTGGCATGTGGTCACGCTGCCACGTTTGCGTCGCTGGACCGTCACCGAAACAGCGCATCACGGCGCATTGAAACGCTGCCTCTGCGGCATGAGCAATCATGTAGAACTCGCCGGCGGTGTCGCCGGTCTCGCCGGCTACCGAACGTTTGCGTTCAGCTGCAAGCGAATGAAATAATGCGAGCGAAGCTCGCTTGTCAGCTGTAACGCTGGGTTAGGCAGCACGGAGGATTACGCGGCAACAGGTCGCGCCTTATCGCTCGAGGCGCACATACTTGATCGTACCATTGCCGGGTCGAGTAAGCCACATGGTATCTGCAACGAGTCGAATGATTCGTCTCGCCGGCGGCAGCCGCATGGCGCGCGGGTTCTTCGAGACGTTCGCGCGCGTGAAGAGTGTATCTCCTTTTACCTCATACGTGCCGGCATTTGCCGCGAGCGGCGCCCACATGGCCATGAGTTCCGCCGCTGTTGGAGCTGAATCCGGCTCAGACGGGCGGGGAAGACCAGCATTGTTAAGCTCGAGCAGTGCGTAATACCGCGCGGTGATGATGACCAAGCCTGGTCCTGCGGCCCCGAGCCGTGGCATCCCACCGTCGAGTGGACTCGAACGAGTCCCGAGTTCGGTAACTTCCAACGGTTGCCAAACGCCAACGAGTTGACTCGGCTTGACGCCCGCCTGGGCCGATGCGCAAGGGGCGGCAATCGCGAGTGCAACGGTAAGCTTCATGATGCTTCGCAAGTCGACCTCCCGAAATTGTTCTGTACGGCCCGCCAGTGCTGCCTAACTGGTTGCGGTTCTGCGGCGGCCGCACTCGCGGCGAAGCCTGTCTTTCCTGTGCGGCCGCCCGCTGCAAGCGCGTGTTATGCGGCGACAAGGCGCCGGTCCTGTCCGCAGGCAGTCGTTTCTCAGCGCGTGCACTCTC
>JANNVN010000074.1:0-2638 GCA_031414435.1 Gemmatimonadaceae bacterium | reverse complement strand
TGAACGGTGAAACATCCAACACTCCTTGACGGCTGAGCCACTGAATCAATCGGGAAAGTGCGTCCAGCGACGGCTGATGACGCAGACGGTACGCTGTCAGGATAGAAGGGCGGGATGCCACGGCGGAGTGCCTGATCGCCGAACGGCAGCACGGCCCCGCTGAACGGTACCCTCGATGCTGCCTTCCACCCGTACGTTCCTTTCATGACGCAACCAACACCCGGCGCCGCCGCGCCACTCATCCAGATTCGCCGCGTGAGCAAGCAGTATCCGACTGCCGCCGGCGCATTCACCGCGCTCGACGACGTCTCCCTGACCATCGATCGCGGCGAATTCGTCGCGGTGATCGGTGAGTCGGGCAGCGGCAAGTCCACCCTTCTGAGCCTGATGGCTGGAATCGATCGACCAAGCAGCGGCGAAGTGATCGTCGGTGACACGGCGGTGCACCAGCTGAGCGAAGCCGCGATGTCGGAGTGGCGCGGTCGCACTGTGGGCATCGTCTTTCAGTTCTTTCAGCTGCTACCGACGATGTCGGCGGCCGAGAACGTGATGCTGCCGATGGACTTCTGCAACCGCTGGCCATCCCGCGAACGTCGCGCGCGTGCCGTTGCGATTCTCGATTCCCTCGGTGTCGCCGATCAGGCCGACAAGCTGCCGTCGCGCCTTTCTGGTGGGCAGCAGCAGCGGGTGGCCATTGCCCGCGCGCTGGCCAACGATCCGCCGTTGCTGCTGGCCGACGAGCCCACCGGCAACCTTGACTCGCGCACGTCGGAGGCAATGCTCGAACTGTTCGCCAGCCTGGTACGTGATGGGCGCACACTCGTGCTGGTCACTCATGCGACGACGGCCCTGCGGTTTGCCGGACGTGCCATCACCATCGCCGACGGCCACATCCTCAGTGACGCGTCGACGCTGGCACATGCTTAGCCCGCGGTGGCAGAAGGCCGCCGGCGACCTGCTGCTGCACAAGGGGCGCACGCTGCTGGTGATCGTCGCCATTGCCGTCGGACTGGCGGGTTCGGGCATGATCCTGAACGCCTGGGCGCTGGTGGAGGTCGCGACAACCGAAGGATTCCACGCCAGTGATCCGGCCGCGGCCACGCTGCGCCTGGATCTGGTCGACTCGGCGCTTCTGGCCCGCGTGCGCGGCGTGCCTGGCGTGCGGGATGTGCAGGCGCGGCGCGTGACGTCGGCCCGCGCGACGGTTGGAGGGGCGAGTGTGTCGACGGTTCTGTTCACCGTCGAAGACTTCACTGCCATCCGCATCGGTCGGGTGCTGCCGAAGGTGGGTGAGTGGCCGCCGGCGGACGGCTCCCTGACGATCGAGACGTCGTCGGTTGCATTCTCCGGCGCATCAGTCGGCGAGGATGTGCAGTTGGGATTCGGCGCGGGAAGTCCGGTGGCGGCGCGTGTACGTGGCATCGTGCGTGACGTGACGCTGGCACCAGGCTGGATGGAACATGTGCTGTATGGTTTCGTGTCGCAGGCGACGCTCGAGCGGATGGGCGCACCATCGGTGATGAATGAACTGCAGCTGGTCGTGTCGGATCATTCGCTCAATCAGGATGGCGTGCGCCGCATCGCCTACGCCGCCAAGGCAGCGGCGGAAGGCGCCGGACGTCGCGTGTTCGACGTGGACGTACCGGTGCCAGGGGAACACATCCACGCGGCGCAGATGGATTCTCTCCTCTACACACAGGGAGCGTTTGCGCTGATGGCGCTGGTGCTGAGCGCCTTTCTGGTCGTGAACCTGGTCAGCGCCATGCTCGCCGGTCAGACCCGCGAAATCGGCGTGATGAAAGCGATCGGCGGCCGGTGGCAGCAGATCGCAGCGATGTATCTCGTGGTGGCAGCGGTGCTCGGTGTCGCAGCCGTGGCGCTGGCGGTGCCGCTCGCGCTCGTCGCGGGCCGGCAATACGCCGCGGTGAAAGCTGAACTGCTCAACTTCGAGCTTGCCGGCCATGCCGTGCCGGCGTGGGTCATCGCGTTGCAGATGACGGTTGGGATTCTGCTGCCCGTGATCGCGGCGGCGTTTCCCGTCTGGCGCGCGTGCAGGATTCCGGTCAGCGATGCGCTGCGGGACGTTGGAATTGCGGACGCTGGGAGCACGGGCGGACTCGCGTACCGTGTGAGCGGATTGTCGCGGCCATTGCTGTTCTCTTTGCGGAATGCGTTCCGGCGCAGACAGCGGATGGCACTGACGCTGCTCGCGCTGGCGAGTGGTGGTGCCGTGTTTCTCGGCGCACTCAACTTGCGTGCGTCGGTACTCGGCGCCACCGGCGCGATCTTCGACACACAACACTACGACTTCTCGCTGCGCGTTTCCGAGCCGCAGGTGCCCGACTCACTCGAAGCGATGGTCCGCGCGGTGAGCGGCGTGGCGGCGGCGGAGGCGTGGACAGGCGCCCGCGCCACGATCGATCATGGCGATGGACTGAGCGGCAACTCGATTCCGATTACCGCCGCACCGGCCGGGACGAAGATGCTGAGTCCCACAGTACTGGAAGGCCGCTGGCTGCGCGCGGGTGACACGCGCGCGCTGGTGGTGAATCGCGGCGCGCAACGCGCGGACGAAACCCTGCAGGTGGGCGCCACGGTGCGTCTGACCATCGACGCAGTGACCGAGCCGTGGACAGTC
>JANNVN010000073.1:0-30509 GCA_031414435.1 Gemmatimonadaceae bacterium | reverse complement strand
CGCCTTCTGGGTTGGTGTCAACTGCAACGCCTGAACGCTGACGGTCCGATTGAGAGAGCGATACTGCCGCATCGTCGACTCGAAGGAGTGCGGCTCCATCCAGTACTTCGTGTCGCCGGAGAGAAACCGGCCGATGAAGTTCGGCTGCGCGAAGTCGAACATGCCCCAGTTGTAGACCAGCGGCTGTCCGGCGGCTGCATCCCAGACGACGATGGCGTTGTGCCCGAACTTCTCGAACACTTCCTCGCCCTGGCCCATCGTCATCAGCAGCACGGGCTGCGTCGACCAGTCGATCTCGACTTGCGCCGAGAGCGCATCGGCCAGAACACCCGCCGACACCGTGAGCAGCAGAAGGAGTCGCAACATCGCCAGCCGGACGCCAGATCGAGCGCCAGACGCGCACATCACAGCCGGACTTCCTTCCCCTCTTCGGCACTCCGATAGATCGCTTCCACCAGACGCTGCACCATGATCTGATCGACCGGTGGCTCATAGGCCACATCGCCATGCAGCACGGCGGCAAAGTGGGCCAGCTCGGCGCGATAGCTCTGGATGAATGCGCTGTCGCGTTGCGCGGCACCGGTCGGCGACACGTCCACTGCACGACCGTTCAGCTCTTTCACCACACGCAACGGCGCCAGGCGCGCGGTCCCCTTGCTGGCCAGCACCTCGAACCACCACCGGTCCTCTTCGCCGACGTAGCCCCACGCCGTGTCGATCGCCACGCTCAGCCCCGAGGCGTACTGGACATGCACGTACATCGCATCTTCGACGGAGCGCACGCCACTGCCGCGCTCCATGCTGGCCGTCACCCGCACCGGATCGGGAAAGTCTGCCAGCCAGCACGCCAGATCGAGGAGCGGCACACCCTGATCGAGAAAAATCCCACCGCCGGCTTCCGCACGCTGCGAGCGCCAACCGGCATCGCCGCGCCGCGTCTTGTACGCGCCCGCGCGAATCCCGATCAGTCGACCCAACTCGCCACCATGGATGAAGCTCTCGAGGTTCTGCACCTCCGTCCGGAAGCGATGGTTGTGCCCCACCACCACTTTCATCGCGTGCTTTTCGGCCGCCGCCAGAATCCGCTCGACCCCCTTGGTGGTCAATGCCAGCGGACGTTCGCAGAGCACATGGCGCTTCGACTTGAGCGCGCTGAGCACGTGTGGCTCGTGCAAGTGATTCGGCGTGGAAATGAGCACCGCGTCGAGCTGCTCGAACTCGAGCAGTTCCTCGATGTCGGTGAAGGTGTCCGGCACGTTGAACCGCTCGGCGAGCGCACGCACCTTCGCGCTGTCGTTGTCGCAGAGTGCGGCGAGCTGGACACCGCGCATCTTCGAGAGCACGGGAAGGTGCGCGAGTTGTGCGATGGCGCCGGCGCCGATGACACCGATCCTGAGGTCTGGCTTGGTCATGCCGAGGAGGGAAGGCTGAAGGCGTACATGCCACCTGGATGGCGGCGAGAATCGACAACTGCGAGACCAGAGTTACACCGGATTCAGAGCAGCGGCGAGAGCCGCGTCCCCGGATAATACGCCGCGAGAATCGCCCGTGCATCCTGCCCCGCCCGGGCGCGCCCGATCGCGCCCCACTGGCTCATGCCGACGCCATGCCCGTTGCCAACGCCGCGCAGCACCACGCTCGCCCCGCTTACCTCGAGCGTGAAGTTGGTACTCGGCAGAATTGCACCGTCTGTCCGGAGTACGAAGCGGATGTCATTCCCCCGCAGGATGACCGCGCCGGTGCTCGTCCCAAGTTCGAGTCCCGTCACCCGACCCGACGGACCGGTGGAGACAACACGAACCGCGCGTACCTCGCCAAGCGTGCCAACGCCGGCCTCGCGTCCGTGAGTCCCCAGCAGCCGGCCGAGGTCCGCCAGGCTGAAGCGCCGCTCCCAGCCACGATTGCCGCTGACATCACAGAAGCAGCCGCCCGACGGGGTGTGATCGTCCACCGGCCGCAGGTATGGTTCGCTCCCGCGCTTCCAGAATACCTCGTCAGCTGCCGCTGTGACGGCACCGCCGTGCGAGTGATACGGCGCGGTGATGATGCGGTCGCCCCACGTCAGCACGAGGCCACGCGTCGCCCGCACGGCATCGTCGGTTTCCGGGCGCTCGACGCTCATGCCGCCGTACACCTGATCCGAGACCGTGGCCGTCACATCGAACAACGTGCGTCGCTCACCCATGCGCGCCGCCGCGTAGGAGCGTGCCGCCACCGCCTGTGCCTGCAACGCCGCCCGGTCGCGCGGATCGCGCGATCCGATCTCGCCCGGCAGCACACCCCGAAGGTAGTCTTCGAGATCAAGGCGATTGACGACCGCCACAACGCCGCCATCCGCGACGACGTCGACGCTGCCGCGATATCGCCTCCCGTTCCAGACCACACCACCGCCAATGTCACGCACGGGTGCTGCCCCCGTCGCGACCCGACTGAGCAGGACCCGGATAGTCTTGTCATTCAGCCGCAACGCGGTGTGTGACGATTCGACGACACTGTCCTCGCGTTCCTGTGCCGGCAGCACCGCAGCGCACAGCACCACGAAAAGAAGCAGCGCCGCGCCGCGCCGCAGTGCGCTACTGCCGGGCAGCGCGAATCGCATCGGAAAGCCGTTCGAGCGTGTCGGCGACGACATCGTCACCATGGGCCGCGCTCATGAACGCCGCCTCGAACGCCGATGGCGCGAGGTACACGCCACGCTCGCGCGCTGCGTGGAAGAACCGATTGAAGCGCGGTACGTCGCTCGTGCGCGCCTCGGCAAAGTTCGTGACGGGACCTTCGTGAAAGAAGAACCCCCACATCGAGCCCGCATGCGACGCACTGAACGGCACCGCCGCGCGTGCCATGATCTCACGCATCCCCTGCACCAGCGTCGCCGTGCGACGCTCGATGATCGCATGCAACTCAGGCGTGAGGGCGGTGAGCGTGGCGAGCCCACCTGCCATCGCGAGCGGATTGCCACTCAATGTCCCAGCCTGATACACCGAACCACTGGGCGCCACCTGCTGCATCAGATCGCGGCGCCCTCCATACGCTGCCACCGGCAGGCCTCCGCCTATCACCTTGCCGAACGCCGTCAGATCGGGCGTCACGCCAAAGCGCTCCACCGCGCCACCCCAGGCAATCCGGAATCCCGTCATCACTTCGTCGAACACCAGCAGCGCGCCCGTCTCGTCGGCGATCTCTCGCAGCCCGGCGAGAAAGCCCGGCAGCGGCTCGATGAAACCGGCGTTGCCGATGATCGGTTCGATCAGGATCGCGGCCAGCGGTACCTGCCTCGCGATCGCACGCACCGCCTCCAGATCGTTGAACGGCGCCGTGTACGTCAGCGCGGCCAGCGCGGCCGGCACACCTGGCGAGTTGGGCAGGTTCAGCGTGGCAACGCCGGAGCCGGCCTTCACCAGAAAGCTGTCGGCATGGCCGTGATAACAGCCATCGAACTTGAGGATGGCTTCCCGACCGGTCGCCGCACGTGCAACACGCGCAATGCTCATCGCGGCTTCGGTGCCACTGCTGGTGAAGCGCAGCATCTCGATGTGCGGCATGCGCTTGACGATCATCTCCGCGAGCTGGACTTCGAGCCCGGTGGGAATGCCGAAGCTGGTGCCGCGCTGCATCACATCATGCACCGCGTCGAGCACCGCCGGCGCCGCGTGGCCGAGCACCAGCGGTCCCCAGCTCAGCACGTAGTCGATGTAGCGATTGCCATCCGCGTCCCAGATGTATGGGCCCTCGCCGCGCTGCACGACGAAAGGTTCGCCGCCAACTCCACCGAAGGCCCGCACCGGGGAATTCACGCCACCGGGGAAGAGCTGACGCGCCCGCGCCATGATCGCCTGCGACTCCGTCGTGACTACTGCGGTCATCGTCCAAAACTCCCGATCGAGGAAGAAGCCACCAGCGGCAGGGTGCGTGACGCCCGCTCGCGCTGCATCAGCGCCGGCGGCAACAACACGATCCCCGTCGCGGTCGCTTCGAAGTCATAGTCATCCACCACGTCAGTAATTGTCGCTTCAACCAGCGAGCCGATCGGTGCATCGGTGTCCAGATGCGTCACACCGTCGATGTCATCGGCCTGCCACGGAGCACGCGCCACCGCCAGCTCCTCGTCACTCCCCGCACGATCAATCAGCAGCGACACCGTCCGCCCGATATGGCGCTCGTACCGCTCGGCCGTGATCGCGGACTGCACACGCTGCAGCATGTCGAGCCGCTCGTGCTTGACCTCATCCGGCACGTCGTCGACCATCGCCGCCGCTGCGGTGCCTTCCTGTGCGCTGTAGGTGAACGCGCCCACACGATCGAACTGCATCTCCTGAAGGAAATCGAGCAGGATCTCGAAGTCCTCGTCCGTTTCGCCGGGGAATCCGACGATGCACGTCGTCCGGATCGTCAGGTCCGGCACTGCATCGCGAAACCGCGCCACCTTTTCGACGATCGTCTTCCGCCGCTCTGGCCGACGCATGCGCGTCAGCACCGCGTCGCTGCCATGCTGCACCGGCATGTCGAGATATGGCAGGATCCGCGGGTTGTTCGCGACGACCTCGAGAAATCGCGGCGTGATGCCGGCGTTGTAGAGGTAGAGGTTCCTGAACCAGGGAATTTCCGTCTCGCGGATCAACGCCTCGAGCAATTCCGGCAACGCGGTGCCATCGCGCCGATCACGCCCGTAGTGTGCCAGATCCTGTGCCACCAGGCTGACCTCGCGCGCGCCCTGCAACTCCAGGAGCTGTGCCTCGCGAATGACGTCGGCCAGCGCGAAACTGCGATGCTTCCCGCGCATCAGCGGGATCGCGCAGAATGCACACCCGTGATCACACCCTTCGCTCACCTTCAGGTAGCGCACGTGCGGCGCGTCGCCACTGAAGAGGCGCTCGCCGGGATGCATCATGGGCGCCGCGTCGACGAGCCCGCGCTGCTGGAGCTGCGGAATCAACTGATCGACGTCGGTGGTCCCGAGAAAGAGATCAACTTCCGGGATCGCTTCAGCCAGCTCGTCCTTGTGCCGCTGCACCATGCAGCCGAGTGCCACGACGGCCTGACAGGCGCCGTCGATCTTCTGCCGGGAAGCCTCGAGGATGGCATCGATCGACTCCTTCTTCGCCGCGTCGATGAAGCCACAGGTGTTCACCACGATCACCTCAGCGAGGCTGAGGTCGTCGGTATACTCGCCACCATAGGCCGCGAGCTGCGCGAGATAGCGCTCGGTGTCGACGGTGTTCTTGTCGCAGCCGAGCGTGATGAAGCCGATTTTCATGGGGGGAACATACCGGGGCCCGGAACGCCGGGAGGCAAAATGGTCCAACGGGAACAATGCTTGTGCCTCGAGCATATATTCCCATGCCTCCAGCAAGCGTTTGACTCTCCTGCGCGGATCGCCCCATGACCCAGCTCGCGATGGACCAGAAGATTGCGGCTTTGCGCCGGTTCTCCCGGTTCTTCGCACAGCGCCTCGGCGCGCTCGAGGCCGGTCCGGCGGGGAGCTCCTATTCGGCCACTGAAGTTCGCGTCCTGGCAGAGCTCGCTCAGTACGAGCAGCGAACGGTGACCGCCCTCAGCCGTTCGCTTGGACTGGATGCCGGCTACCTCAGTCGCGTCATCCGCCGCCTGGAGACGACCGGCATCGTTTCCAAGTCCCCCGACTCCAGCGACAGCCGACAGCAGCCGCTGTCGCTGACGACCGCCGGGCGCGCCGAAGTGACGACGCTCGATGCGATCACCACCACGCGGTACGCCTCGCTGGTGCGCCTGCTGCCCTCGCACACCCACGAGCCGCTGCTCGACGCCATGGAGCGCATCGAATCGGCGTTCGGCATGGATGTGCCCGCGCGCGATGCATCACCTTGGCTGCTGCGTCCGCATCGCGCGGGCGACGTGAGCGGCGTGACGCAGCGAGCGATCGCCTCGGCCATCGACGAGTTCGAACTGAGCGGCACATACGAAGCACGTCAACTGCGGATTGCCGCTGATTTTCTCGACCAGTTCGACGCGGCCCGTGATTGCAGCTGGATGGCGGAACGTGAAGGTGTGGTGATCGGCTCCGTGCTTGTCCAGCGCGGCGCCGGAGACGTCGCGCGCCTGACCATGCTGCACGTCGAGTCGCGCGCACGAGGGATCGGGATCGGTCGTCGCCTGATCGCCGAAGCGATCGAGTTTGCGGCACGCGCGCACTACGTCGCGGTCGAAGTGGAGCTCCTCGATGTCATGAAGACAGCGCGATTTCTGGTGCACGCGGCGGGGTTTCGGCATGTGAGTGAGACCACCGACGATGGGTTCGGCCGGAGTCTCGGCCGGCAGCGGTGGCGGCTCGATCTGCTGGCGCGCGCGCAGAAGCGCTGACCCTCTGCGTCGCGACAGCAAGGTCGACGCCGCGTGCAGGCCGCTGCCTGAGAACACACATGACGATCGCTGCCACCGCACGATTCGGGAGGCGGCTGGTCGATCCACTCCGCAGTGTTCACGGGCTGCCGCCGCCGGAGCTGCACTGAGTTCACCGTCATGCAGCAGATGGATGCAGCGCGTTCGAGACAACAGGCGTGGATGCTTGCATGCCCCCCCAACGAAACCCCGATGCGCACCGCGACACCACACACCATCCAGTCATCCTCACCCTGCGACATGATCAGCACGCCACACGACGACGCCCGGTACGCTGCCATCGTTGCGCGCGATCAATCGCAGGTCGGCCAATGGTTCTATGCCGTCCGGACCACAGGGGTGTACTGCAAGCCATCCTGCGGGGCACGGCGGCCAAAGCGGGAGAACGTCTCATTCCACAGTTCGATCGCCGCCGCAGAGCACGCCGGGTTTCGGGCCTGCAAGCGCTGTCGGCCGGATCGGCTGGAGACGGATCGGCGTTCCAACGTGGCGACACCGGCGCGCCGGATGATGAAAAACCGCTGACGTCGACATCCCCGCGTCCAGCTTTCGGCGCGAGCCGAGCGCGCGGCGACAGGCGCATGCGAAGCGTCCGCAAATGTGATCGCGATTCCGCGTCACCGCGTCATTCGTACTGCGCGCGTGCTGATCGGCCCGGCTCAGGCGCCGATGCCCGCCCGCAGCACACCCCACCCGCTGAGCTGTGCGGTGGTCACGTTTCCGCCACAGAGGATGGTGCCGACGCGATCACCATACGCACCGTGGGGTGCCTCGAGCAGAGCGGCGATCCCGACCGCGCCCGCTGGCTCGACAATCAGTCCGATGTGCGAAATCAGCCCGCGCATCGCGGCGACGATCGCGTCTTCGTTGACCGCCACCAGATCGTCCGTCAGCGCGCGCAGATCGTCCACGGCCTGCGGCACCGGCACGCGCACCGCGATTCCATCCGCCATCGTGTGCACGGGCAGCGTGTGATCCACCTGCACGCCGGTGAGCGCTCGCATCATGCTCGGCGCACCAGCGGCGACCACTCCAACGATGCGCGTTGCCGGCGACACCGCCTTCATCCAGGTTGCAACGCCAGCCAACAACGCGCCATTGCCAAGCGGCACCAGCAGCGTGTCGAGCGTGACCGCGTTGGCCAGTTCGACCGCAATGCTTCCAGCCCCTTCGGTGACGGCCAGTGCCTGCCCATCCTCGACGAACTCGATGCCCTGCGCATCAGCATAGGCGCGCGCCGCGTCCTTGGCGGCATCAAAGTCATCACCCTGCTGGATGACGGTAGCGCCGAGGGAGCGCATTCGCGCCAGTTTGAGGGGGCTGGCATGGACCGAAGCGAAGATGGTGCACGCGACGCCAGCGCCGCGCGCCGCATAGGCCAAGGCCTGGCCAAAGTTGCCCGCGGAGGCTGCGCAGACGGGTCCGGCGTGCGCGCGCTGACGGATGAACCAGTCGCCTCCACGGCCCTTGAACGAGCGCAACGGCCCGAGCGATTCCACTTTGCAGCTAACGCGAGCTCCGAGCCACGCGTCGAGGTCGTCATGGTGCACGACCGGCGTCTGCATGAACACCGGATTGATCCCACGGGCGGCGCGCGCGATGCCGGCGGTGGTGACGCGACGCGCCTCGACGAGGGTCACCGGAAGTTGCCGAATTGCAGTTCGACGCCGAAGTCTTCCTTCTTGAGGAGCGCGATCGCCAGTTGAAGATCATCGCGTGACGGTGACGTGACGCGCACCTGTTCGCCCTGGATCGCGGCCTGCACCTTCTTGAATTTGGCGGCCTTGATGGCCGCGGCGACCTTCTTCGCGGTATCGCCATCGAGGTTCATCTTGAGGCCGATGGTGCGCATCAACGTGTCACCGCCCATCGGCTTGATGTCGCCGACATCGAGATTCTTCACCGGCACACCGCGCTTGATCAGCTTGGCGTTCAGCATATCGAGCATCGCTTCCATCCGCATGTCACTGTCCGTCTTCAGTTCGATCTTCGACTCGGCCCGCTTGAAGTCGATCACCACCAGCGCGCCCTTGAAATCATAGCGCTGGGCGGCTTCTTTCTGCGCCTGATTGACGGCGTTGTCCACTTCCTGGAGATCGACGCCGGTGGTGACGTCGAACGAGTTGGTATCGGCCATGAATACGATCCGGTGACGTGGTCTGGAGGCGGCCGGGGCGCGCCGCACCAGCGAAAGTTACGTCATCCGGGCAGCGGGAGCGATCCGGCCTGCCCGGGCCGGTCAGGAGACGTAGAAGCTCTCGAGCGCGCCCGAGTTGCTCACATGCCGGAGTCGGCTGAGGGCCTTCTCCTTGATCTGGCGCACCCGCTCGCGCGTGATGCCGAGCTTGATGCCGATTTCCTCGAGCGTCAGCGGTTCCAGCTCGTCGAGGCCGAAGTACAGTCGAAGGATGCGCGCCTCGCGATCCTTCAGGCGATGGAGCGCCCCGTCGACCGTTTCGGTCATCGCTTTCTCGAACATCTGCTCTTCGGGAGAGGCGTGTTCGGTGTCGGCGAGGTAGTCGCTGAGTCGGTTGTCTTCGCCGGGCGTGACGGGTGAATCGAGGGACACATGTCCCTGCGCGATGCCCATGGTGAGCGAGACTTCGTCGAGCGGCAGCGACATGTCCTTCGCGATTTCGTCGTGCGTCGCCTCGCGTCCCAGCTCCTGCACCATGGCGCTGGCCCGCTTCCCCATGCGATGCAACGCTCCGGCACGATTGAGTGGCACGCGTACGATGCGGCTCTGTTCGGCGAGCGCCTGCAGAATGGCCTGCCGAATCCACCAGACCGCGTAGGAGATGAACTTGATCTCCTTCGTCTCATCGAATTTCTGTGCGGCGCGGATCAGGCCGAGGTTCCCTTCGTTGATCAGGTCGGAGAGGGAAACCCCCTGATTCTGGTACTTCTTCGCGACGGAGACGACGAATCGCAGGTTCGAGCGCACCAACGTGTCGAGGGCCTCCCGATCGCCCTCGTGAATGGCTCGCGCGAGTTCGGCCTCCCGCTCGCGCGTAATCAGCGGATACCGGCTGATTTCCTTCAGGTACTGGTCGAGCGAGCCTTCATCCGACGCCAGCTTGGACCGACGCGACGACACCGACATGCGACGAACTCCTTCCAGCAATTGGGACGGGCGCGGCGCGTGACAGGAGGCTGCACGCGAACGCGGATCACTCACAACGGCACACTGTTGACAGCGACGAACCGACCAGTAATACGACCGCCTACCGCACCCGCTCACCGATGCGATGCCATCTCACGCGCGACAGCCACGATCCGGGCGCGACGGAGTCCGGCACGACACTGTAGTACACCAGCAGCGGCTGGCCGAGGAGCAGCGAATCGGGAACGAAACCCCAATAGCGGCTATCAGAGGAGTTGTCGCGATTGTCGCCGAGGACGAACAACTGGTGAACCGGCACGACGAGTGGCCCCCAGGTGTTGCGCGTCGGGTGCGCGCCAGCCGACGCGTGCGCCGCTGGCAGGAGTGCCCGCCGCAGCCAATCGAATTCCATCGCCATCGGTTCGGCCAGCCCAGGCATGCGGCGCGTGAACTGCTCAGTCTGTGCGACCCCGTTGACTTGCAGGTGCCCGTTGCGCATCGAGATCGTGTCGCCGGGCAGCCCGACCAGACGTTTCACGAATGGTTTCGCATGATCCAGCGGCCACTTGAAGACGATCACTTCGCCGCGTTGTGGCACACGCATCGGCGGCAGGCGCTTGGCCGTGAGCGGAACCTCAGCGCCGTACGCGAGCTTGTTGACGAACAGAATGTCACCGACCAGCAGCGTGCCTTCCATGCTGCTGCTCGGAATCCGGAAGATGTCGAGCAGGAAGGTGCGGACCACGAGGATCACGAGCACCGTCACGCTGAACGATTTCGCCCACTCCCACAGCCACGCGAGGCCTCGCCGATTGACGCGCCGCAATGCCTCACGACGCTCCGTTTCGGAGATCGCGCGTGGCGGTGCCTGGTCAGGACTGGACTGATCCATGGAGGCGGTGGGACGTGGGTCCGACGAATGGTGACGAAGCATCGGCGGCGCGAACCACTCGCGCGGACGCCGGTACCTCAAAAAAATGAAGCGCAGGCCACTACGGGCCGCAAGGCTCCGCGTCACCGCACACAAAGACGTGACGACGGTCTGACAGTAACGCTACAGCGTTTCTCGGCCCCACCGGATTGCTGCAGGGCGATGCAAAACGCCGCATCGCCCCGCAGATCGCGCCGTCAGTAGTTGTCGATCTGGGCGCGCTGCAGCCGGCCGGAATAGTCGATGTAGCCGACCTTGGTCTCCGAATAGAAGTTGTACACTTCCCAGCCCCCTTCACGGTGGCCGTTCCCCGTCTGCTTCACACCGCCGAAGGGCATGTGTGCTTCCGCCCCGATCGTCGGGGCATTCACATAGGTGATGCCGTTGTCCAACTCATTCAGCGCACGGAAGGCGAGATTCACGTCCGCCGTGTAGAGCGACGAGGACAGCCCGTACCGGACGCCGTTGTTGACACGGAACGCCTCATCGGCGTCGGCGACCTTGATCACGCTCAACACGGGGCCGAAGATCTCCTCCTGCTCGAGACGATCCCCCTGCTTCACGCCGGCAAAAATCGTCGGCTGGAAGAAGAAGCCCTTGTCCAGTTCACCACCCGTGGCACGCGCGCCGCCGGTGACGAGCGAGTGCCCTGCCGACACACCGATCTCGACGTATTTCTCGACGTTCGCGCGGGAAACCTCGTGAATGACCGGGCCGACGTCCGTCCCCGCCTTGCGGCCGTCGCCGAGCCTGAGCTTCGACGCGGCTGCCGCCAATCGATCGAGGAATCGGTCGTGAATGCCCGACTGGAGAATCAGGCGGGACGTTGCAGTGCAGCGCTGGCCGGTGGTGCCGAACGCGCCCCAGAGTACCCCCTCGAGCGCCAGGTCGAGATTGGCGTCGTCGAGGACGATCTGCGCATTCTTACCGCCCATCTCGAGCGACAAACGCTTGTGCATCCGACCGCAGGTTTCACCTATGATCGAGCCAGTCGCCGTTGAACCGGTGAAGGAAATGACGGCGACATCCCGGTGCGAGACCAGCGCGGCGCCCACTTCCTCTCCCAGCCCGTGGACCAGCTGCACTGCTTCCGGGTGCACACCGGCTTCGAGGAGAATCTCGACCAGCACGGCCACCGTGTGCGGCACGTCTTCCGCCGGCTTGAAGATCACCGAGTTGCCACAGAGCAGCGCGGGGAAACTCTTCCAGGTGGGAATCGCAAGCGGGAAATTGAACGGCGTGATCAGGCCGCAGATACCGATCGGGCGGCGAAAGCTCATCGCCCACTTGTTGCTCAACTCACTTGGCACCGTGTGGCCGAAGAGCTGGCGCCCCATCGTGCCGGCGTAGTAGGCCGTGTCGATCCCCTCCTGCACATCGCCCCGGGTCTCCGCCAGCGGCTTTCCCATCTCGCGCGTCATCAGGTCAGCCAGCTCTTCCTTGCGCGCCGTAAGCAGGTCACCGACTCGGCGAAGGACATCGCCACGTGCCGGCGCCGGCACCGCTTTCCAGGCAGCGAAGCCCTTCGCCGCACTCGCGACGGCGCGATCCACATCAGCGGCCGCCGACCTCGGGAAACGACCGATGAGGTCAGTGGTGTCAGCCGGATTGCGGTTGTCGAACCAGGCACCCGACGATGGGGCGACCCACTGGCCCGCGATGTAGTTCTTGAAGTCAGTCATGGAGACAGGACGTGAATTGGACGTGCAGACGCCGAGGGTCGGCTATGGGACAACCGAAAGATAGCGCAGTGCGCTTTCGGCTCCCTCTACGGGGGGAGTGATGCAACGTCCCGGTTCCAGACCCGTTGCGGCGGGAGGCCGCGACTGGACGATCGGCCGCCTCGACGCCGGCCGGGCTCCGCGCTCGCCGGCTCGACCCGCGGGCGGCGCGTCCGCAGACCGCAGGGTGGCCAGCCGCCCATGACGTGCGGCCCCGCCGGGCGACTACACAGGACCTGCCGGGAACCTCAGCCGACGCTGCGGAGCAGCTTCGCCGTCAGCCACCGCAGCTGCACCCGTTGCGACCCGTGCGCATCGAAGTTTGCCGGATCGAGCCACTGTTCGAATGCCGCCCGAATCGCCGGCCACTCACCATCCGTGATCGAGTACCAGGCGGTGTCACGGTTTCGCCCCTTGTACACGATGGCGTTCCGAAAGACTCCCTCGAAGGAGAAGCCCAGTCGTTGCGCTGCGGCCCGCGAAGGCGCGTTGAGCGAGTCGCACTTCCACTCGTACCGGCGATAGCCCAGCTCGAAGACATGGCGCATCATCAGGTACATCGCCTCGGTTGCAACCGGGGTGCGCTGCAGTGCCGGCGAAAAGTTGATGTGCCCAACCTCGATGCAGCCGTGCTCGGGGACGATCCGCAGGTAACTCGCCACGCCCACGGCAACACCCGTCGCGCGATCGAGCACCGCGTAGCACAGAGGATCATCGCCACTGAACGAGGCGCGCATGTACTCGAGATAGGCGTCGCGTGTGGCGGGCGCATTGGCAAAGAGATACGTCCAGTTGCTGCCGTCGCCACGCGCATTTGCGTCGAAGAGTGCGTCGCCATGCCGATCGAGATCAAGTTTCTCGAGATCGCATCGCTGTCCACGCATCGGCTCGCGCGATGGCGGCGCGGGAGCGCGCCAGTTGAGCACCGCATCGCCGATCGGCTGGCCGAAGTTGTTGACTCGCGACATCAGGTGGCGGCCATTCCGGCACGCACGAGACCGTAGCGTTCGATCTTCTTGTAGAGATTCGAGCGTGGCATGTCGAGCGCACGCGCGGTCTCGCTCACGTTCCAGTCATGCTCGCGCAGCTTCACACGCAAGAACGCCTCCTCGGCGGCCAGCTTGAAGTCTTCGAAGCTCTTGCACTGCATGAGTGCACCGAGTCCGGCGGTGTCGGCGCTTGGTCGCCCCACGAGACGGTGCACGTCGGCAACGCTGATCCCATCGCCGCTGGCGAGAATCAGGAGCCGTTCGACGGTGTTCCTCAGCTCGCGGACGTTCCCGCTCCACTCGAGGTCCGACAGCGCCTGAACCGCGTCGGGTGCGAAGCGCCGCGGCGCGATACCGTCACGGCGCGCCATCTGCTGCACGAAAAAGGCGATCAGCAGCGGGATGTCCTCTCGGCGCTCGCGAAGCGGCGGTACGCTGATCGGCACCACGTTGAGCCGGTAGAACAGATCTTCGCGGAACCGGCCTTCGGCAATCTCGTGTTCGAGTTCCTTGTTCGTCGCCGCGAGGACCCGGACGTCGACCTGCACTGGCTTGTTGCCGCCGATCCGCGTCACAACACCGTCCTGCAACACGCGCAGCACCTTGGCCTGCGCTGCCAGCGACATGTCGCCAATCTCATCGAGGAAAAGCGTGCCCCCATCGGCCTGCTCGAACTTCCCGGGACGATCGGCAACTGCGCCGGTGAAGGAACCGCGCATGTGGCCGAACAGTTCGCTCTCGATCAATTCGCCAGGGATCGCGGCGCAGTTCACTTCGATGAATGGCTTCTTCGCGCGGCTGGAGCCGCGATGCACGGCGCGCGCGACGAGTTCCTTTCCAGTGCCATTCTCGCCGGTGATCAGGACGCGCGCCGGCGTGGCGGCGACCTTGTCAATCCGCTCGAGCAGCGAGATGATCGCGTGGCTCTGGCCGACGATTTCCCGGCGGGCGTCCAGCTTCTCGAGCAGAGTCGCGTTCTCCTCCTCGAGGTCGAGATGGCGCAGCGCGTTGCGCAGCAGCACGAGGATGCGATCCGTGTCGAGCGGCTTCTCCATGACATCGTAGGCGCCGGCCTGCGTCGCCTCGACGGCGGTGGCCAGCGTGGCATGCCCGCTGATCATGACGACCAGCGCGCGCGAGTCCCGCTCGCGAAGGGCGCGCAGCACGTCAAGGCCGTCCATGCCGGCCATCTTCACGTCGCTGAAGACGAGATGCGGATGAAATCTGTCGTACGCCGCCAGGCCGTCGGCGCCATTCGACACCGTCTGCACTTCATACCCTTCGTACTCCAGCAGTTGCCCAAGCGCCGAACGGATCGGGGCTTCATCATCGATGACGAGAATGCGACGGTTCACGGCGTGGCGCGGTAGAGCGTGACTTTTCCCTGCAACACGCGGACGTCGATGACGCCGGCAGGCAGGCGGATGGGCAATGCGCTGGACTCGACACCAACCGCGCTCGACTGACGCTTCAGCGCCTTCACCAATCGTGGGACGACTGGGCCCGGCAGCGTGAAGTCGCCGACCACAACGCGTGTCAGCTTGAATTGCGCTACCCCGGGCACCGACGTCGGTTCGAGGGTTCCACCGAGCGTCAGCCGTTCGCGGTCGCCGACCATCGATGCGAGGGGACCCAGCACCGCGCGTCCGCCAAGGTCGCCCAGCTTCACTGATCCGCGAACCTGGAACTCGCTGCCCACGGCGCGCACCACGACGCTGTCGGTGCTCGCCGGCAACTGCGCACCAAGCGAGTCGAGCACGGCGGCCGCAAACTCCGCGGCTGACAGCGACACAAAGGCAGGCCCGCGGGGCTGTTGCAGCCGCGCCAAGGCGCGTCGCCCCCCTTCCTTGCCGGGATCCGACAGCGCTGCCCAACCGGTGTCCGAGGCGGCCTTCGCTTCGCCCTCGCCACCGGTCACCGGCGGCGTCTGCGCCCGAGAGCCGAGCGCTGTCCGGAGGCGCGGCAGCCAGACATCACGGGTCGCGTAGGCTGCGACAGCCGCGAGGCCAAGAATCACAAGACTGAGAAAACGGCGGAAGCACCCAAACACGTCGATCGGCTCCGGGACTCGGATGACTGGCTGGGCCGCGCGGTTGCGCGACGACGAAGGTTAGCGCGGAGCGCGCCGATCGGCAGCCGAGTCGGAGCCCTGGGCCGGCGCAGCCGCGCGGCGCGCCAGTGCGGCATCGATCCCCGCAAGCAGGTCCCGGGTGACAAACGGCTTCTGCACGAAGACCGGGAACTGCTCACCCTCGATCGGCGATGCGAGCGACTCCGAGCTGTAGCCGCTCGCCAACACCACCGGCACCGTCTTGCCACGCCGTCGCAGCTCCGCCAGCATATCGGTGCCACTGAGAATCGGCATCGTCACATCGACGATCATCGCGGTGATCTCGCCTTCTGCCACGTCGAACTGCCGCAGTCCATCATCGCCATCGACGGCGCCGATGACACGATAGCCGCTGCGTTCGAGCATACGCGTTGCAACCTCCCGGACGAACGGGTCATCGTCGACGAGCAGGATCGTCCCTGCGCGTTCTCCCGTCACCACCTCGGCAACCGGCGACACCTCGCTGGCGCGTGTGGCCGTCGCAGGAAGGAGAATACGGATGACGGTGCCCGCTCCCGGCGCGCTGCGCACATGCAGCGCACCGTGATGCCCGCGGACGATGCCGAGGGTGGCAGCGAGCCCCAAGCCCCGCCCGGTGAACTTCGTGGAGAAGAAGGGGTCGAAGATGCGCGAGAGCGTGTCGGCCGACATGCCGATTCCGGTATCCGCCACTTCGACGTAGACAAAGGCACCCGGCCCCGTCTCATCGGCCGCCAGGCACTCTGCCAGATACTCGCGGTCCGCGTCCATGCAGCCGGTGCGAAGCGCAATCTCGCCGGGCTTCTCTTCGAGCGCCTCGGATGCATTCGTGAGCAGATTCATGATCACCTGTCGCACTTGCGTTCCATCGCCCGTCATCACGGGCAAGTCGGCGGCGAGGTCCAGCGACAGGGTGGCGCGCTTCGAGATCGCCGAGTGCAACAGTGATGAGGTTTCGCGCACCGCTGCGGAGAGATCGATGGGCTGCAGACTGAAACGGCCCTTGCCAGCGTAGGCGAGGAGTTGTGTCGTCAGTTCTGCCGCGCGACGTGCCGCAAGCTCGATGTCAGTGAGCAATTCATGCGTGTCCGAACCCGGTGGAACGTCCGCCAGCGCGACGCTGACGTTGCCGAGCACACCGACCAGAAGGTTGTTGAAGTCGTGCGCGATTCCACCAGCCAGCACGCCGAGGCTCTCCAGCTTCTGCGCGTGCTGCATCTGCACTTCGAGCCGGCGGCGATCCTCTTCGGCCACCTTCTGGGCGGTGACGTCTTCCACGGTGCCCACGAACCCCGTGACCGTGTCGCCATCGCGATGTGCCGCGGTGCGTTCGCTGACCCAGCGCACATCGCCATCGGGGCGCTGTACGCGATACTCGATATTGAGGCCGAGGCCCTCACGCACCGCCTGCTGCCAGGCGGCAAGGACACGAGCCCGGTCCTCCGGATGCACCGTCCGGCGGAATCCGCGACCGAGAAGCGCTTCGACGGGCGCCGCCCACAAGTCGCGCATGCGGGGCGTGACGAACGTGGACAAACCCGTCCCGTCGGCGAGAAAAATGCCGAGCGGCGACGCCATGGTCAGCGTCCGGAACCGGTCCTCACTGGTGTGCAGCGCCAGCTCGGCCTGCTTCCGTTCGGCAATGTCGGTGTGAGTGCCCACCATACGAACCGGACGACCGTGCTGATCACGTTCCACGACCGTACCGCGGGTCAGTACCCAACGCCATGTGTTGTGCACCGTGCGCATGCGCACCTCGACTGCGTACGTGTCGGCGCGACCTTCGAAGTGATCACGGAGCAGCTTCTCGCAGACGGGCAGATCCTGCGGGTGGAGCAGATCGAGAAAGGTGTCGATGTGCGGCGGCAGCGAGTGTTCGGCGAAGCCAAGCATCGAGTACCACCGCGGGGCGTAGTAGCAATAGCCGGTCGGGACGTGCCAATCCCATAACCCATCCCACACCGCATTGAGCGCCAGACGCAGCCGTTCCTCACGCGCGCGCAGCGCCACCTCGTGCCCCTTCTGAGCCGTGACGTCACGCTCGATCGCGACCCACTGGCTGTACTCACCGTCCGGGCTGTCGACAGGACTGATGTCGACGTCGAGCCAGAGTGGCTCACCAAGCTTGGTGTAGTTGAGCAGTTCTTCGCGCGTACGCTGACGATCGCGCACGGCGGCATCGATGCGGTCGGAGGCGCTGCGATCGGTATCCGGACCACGCAGGAGCGCGGGGGAGCGCCCGAGTACTTCGTCGCGCCGGTACCCCGTGATGCGTTCGAAGGCCTGATTGACGTAGGCGATGCGCGCGCTGGCGGGATCGGCGGCGTGCCCGCGAGTGATCAGTACAAGATCGCTCACATGTTCGAGCGCCTGCTCGAGGAGCGCTGGATCGAGCGTCCCCTCCGCACGCGGTGTGCTGCGTTCAGGAAATGGCCTGACACGGAGAATGATCCCGTCAACTGCAGCATTCGCGCCGTCGCTGAGCGGCACGTGTGTCAGCGACAGGTGCACGGTGGTCCGCCCCTTGTCGCGGTGAAGGACCATCGCGGCCCCTTGCCAGTGTACCGAGCCGAGCAGAGACCCAGAGCGCGTAGTGTGCACACCTGCGGGACTGGGATCGAGCAGCGCGACGAAAGAGCTTCCGATAGCCTCCTCGGCGTGCAACCCCAGGACGGACTCGGCCGCATCCGTCCAGATCAGGATCGACCCGTCGATGCTGGTCACAACGACCGCGTCGCCGAGTGCGCAGAGGGTGGCAACCGTCGCCCTGAGGGCGTCGCCGACGGGCGGAAACATCTGTTTGCCGGCTGAGACGCTACCCACCAGCCCGCGCGGCTCCTGCGCGACCGACTCTCTGGGATCGGTCGGAGCCTGACGCGATGGCACTAAGGTTGGGTCGGGCATGAGCGATGCGCGGAGGCGAAGCGGGCAACCAGCAGGAGGGGCCGGCATTTGCCCGGGCTGCCGCCAACCTACCAACGAATCGCACGGTCTGTGCCCGGAACGACATCAGCCGGCGGGCGGGCCCGTCGCGCCAAGCGCCCCCGGTCTGGCGAAATGCTGTGTGCCGGGGATCGGTGTACGCGTGGGCGGTGCCGGTCCGATGGATCGCCGAAAGCGTAGCGCCTCCGCCACAGCTGTTGCCGACACCGTGCGCTCATCCGCCAGATCGGCAATCGTCCGAGCGACACGCAGCGTACGATGCCATGCACGCGCCGAGAGGCCAAGCCGATCACTCGCGGCACCAAGGAGCGTGATGGCATCGGGCTGGAACTCTCCGGCGCCGATCAGGCGGCGATTGCTCACGGTGGCATTCAGCGTGTCGAACCGACCCAGTTGCTGGGCGCGTGCTCGAACGACGCTCGCGCGAATGGCGGGGGATTCCGGCTGCCGTGGCGCACTCTCGAGCTCAACCAGCGGCACGGTGCCAACTGGGACATGCAGGTCGATGCGGTCGGCAAGCGGACCGGAGAGTCGCCTGCGATATCGGGTGAGCGCACGCTCATCACATTGGCATGCAATGGTGGCATGCCCGGCGAAGCCACACGGGCATGGATTCATCGCCACGACCAGAAGCACGTCGGAGGGAAAGCGCACGCTGCCGGCGACGCGCGCGATCGTGACCCATCGATCTTCGAGCGGCTGTCGCAGCGCTTCGAGCGCCGACGGGTGCAGCTCAGGGAGTTCATCGAGGAAGAGGACGCCGCCGTGCGCCAGACTGACTTCGCCTGGCCGCGGGCCCGGTCCACCGCCAATCAGGCCGGGTGTACTGACCGTGTGATGCGGCGCGCGGAACGGCGCAATCCGACCGTGCAGCTGCTGTTCGCTGAGTGTCCCCGCGACGGAATGCACGGCGACCACTTCGAGCAGCTGGGCGTCGGTGAGCGGAGGCATGATGCCGGGCAGACGTCGTGCGAGCATCGTCTTGCCAGTGCCCGGTGGCCCCGTCATTGCGATGTTGTGCCCACCACTGGCGGCGATCAGCAACGCTCGCTTGGCGGCCGGCTGACCAACGACGTCGCAGAAATCGGGCGCTCCACCTTCGAAGGGAGCGAGCGCTGGCGCCGAAGTCGCGAGAGGCAGTGGGCCGCGGTGCAGTTGATCGACGAGCTCACGAAGCGACGTCGCGGTGGCGATGCGTACGCCGCCGACGAGCGAGGCTTCCGTGACGTTGGCTGGTGGCAGCAGCAGCGTCGCGGCATCCGTTGCGCCGCAGAGCATGCGCGCGACCGAGAGTATGCCTCGCACCGCACGCAACGACCCATCGAGACCGAGTTCACCGACGGCGACCAGTCGCGCGACCGCTTCGCTCGGCAGCTGTCCGGTCGCCACGAGAAATCCGAGTGCGATCGGCAGGTCGTAGCCGTTGCCGATCTTCCGGATGTCGGCCGGCGCCAGCGCCGCCAGTACACGCAAGGAAGGAATCCGGAACCCACACTCGCGGAGCGCGGCAACGACCCGCTCCTTCGACTCACGGACGACGCTGTCGGCGAGGCCGACGATCGTCCAGAGTGGGAGGCCCTGCGAGACGTTCACCTCGACGGTGATCGGCGTGGCATCGATGCCGAGTACGGCGGCGGAGCGGAGGGAGGCGAGCACGGGGGCAGGTTAGCCGCAGCCGCCGTCACGCGACAGGCAATTCACGTCAGCCGTGATCAATTCAGTGCGCGTCGAGGTGTACGAGCCTGTTGCGCAATCGACGCACGTTCTGCGTCCCCACACACTGCACCCGGAAGTCATCGCACGCGATCCCTGCCGAATCAACGAGACGAGCCAGCTATGTGGAAGCGGTCAGCCCTTGACCAGCAGATGGAACCGATCCGTCAACCCGTACTCCTTGTCGTAAATCACCAGCAGCTCGAAGAACCAGGTGATCGCCAACGGGCCGAGGAGCACACCGATCAGTCCGATATACTGAATGCCGGCAAACGCCCCCAGCAGCGTCGTCAGCGGATGCAGATTGCCCACCCGTTTCGAGACGATCGGGCGCATGATGTTGTCGACGTTCGACACCACCACCCCGCCGAACACCGCCAAGCCTGCGGCCTGTCCAACGTGACCCGTTGCGAACAGCACGATCGATGCCGGCACCCAGACCAGCGCCGATCCCAGCAATGGCAGTACCGAGGCGAAGGCGGTGACCGTGCCCCAGACAATTGGATTTGGCAGCCCAAGTGTGGCAAAAGCCGTTCCGATCAGCACACCCTGCGCAATTGCCACGACAACCACGCCGAGCGCCGTGGCCATCGTCACTTCGTAAAACTTGGTGCGCAGATCTTCGCTGTCGTCATCCGTGAACGGCAGGTAGCGCTTCACCCGCGGCCAGACATCATCTGCGGCCAGCAACAGGTAGTAGAGCCCGAGCAACGCAATCACGAGATTCAGTGTGCCGCGGGCGGCCCCGCCAACGGCGCCAAACACCTGCTGCGACACCCAGCTGCTGATGCTGCCACTTGCACGGGCAAGTTGCTCACCCACGTTGATCGGTCCGATGCGCAGCCCCTGAACGCTCGCCACCAGCGGACCCGCGTCAAGGCCGCGAATGGCGCTCGGAATCTCGTCCAGCAGGATCGTGAGCAGCGTACTGCCGGGAATCAGAATCACCAGCAGGATGACGAGCAGCATACTCGTCGCCGCCGCCGACCGCGGCACCCGCCGCACCACCATCCACCGGAATGCTCGAACCGTGAGCACGTAGAAGACGGCTGCGCCCAGAATTCCTGGCGCGAATGGCAGCATCGCCCACACGATGCCGATCCCAAGTGCGATCAGCACGGCCGCAGCCCGGAACTTGCCCGTTGGCACGGGGCTGCCGGGCGCCGCAGTTGACACGGAAATGGAGCTGGCGGGCGCGGCAGGCGAGGGATCAGGATTCATTGTCCGGCATGGAAGCGTGGCGCGCACTGAGATCGGAAGCTGCAGACGCCGTCTGATCCGGCGGATTGGAAGTGTACGCACAGACCCTGCCCGGACGCGACTCGACGTGACCGGCATCCTTCATCGCAAGCGGAGCGCGTGGCGCGTGAGCCTCACCAGCATCAATCCACACGGCGGCGCCGTCATCGCCACCTATCTGGAGCACCCGGCCGAAGAAGTCGATCGGCGGCTGACCGAAGCGTTCGAAGCACACCGGCAGTGGCGCGACCAATCGATCGCGGATCGCGCCGCGCACCTCCGTCACATTGCGGCTGCGATCCGACGCCACGCGGACCTGCTCGCGACGACGGCAACCAATGAGATGGGCAAGCCAATCAGCGCATCCCGTGCTGAAGTGGAAAAGTGCGCGACCTGCTGCGAATGGTACGCTGATCAGGCCACGCTGCTTGCGGCGCAGAACGGCCCCACGCCCGGCGACCAGATCCGGCTCGAACCGCTCGGCGTGCTGTTCGCCATCATGCCATGGAACTTCCCGTATTGGCAGGTGGTGCGCGTCCTCGCACCCGCCGTGCTGCTTGGCAACACTGTCGTACTCAAGCATGCAGGGAATGTGACGGGATGCGCCCTCGCCCTCGAGCGCGCCGTACAGGATGCGAACCCCAGTGTCGCGCTGCTCTCGGCGCTGGTGATCCCGGTGGAGCGGGTGCACACGATCATTGCCGACCCACGCATCGCGGCGGTCACGATCACCGGCAGCGAGCGTGCCGGCGCAGCGGTCGCGGCGGCGGCGGGGGCGGCCCTCAAACCGGCCGTGCTGGAACTCGGCGGCAGCGATCCCTTCCTCGTCTGGCACGATGTGGATGTCACCGAGATCGCGCGCGCTGCGGCACATGCGCGCTGCGTGAATAGTGGACAGTCGTGTATCGCCGCCAAACGCTTTCTGGTGCACGATGCGGTGTATGATCGATTCCTGGCGGCCTTCGTCGACGCGATGCGGGCAATGAAGGTGAGCGACCCGCGCGCGCTCGATACCGACATCGGACCACTGGTCAGCGTTGCTGCCCGCGATACGCTTCACACACAGGTCCAGACCACACTCACGGCTGGCGCAACCGCACGGCTGGGGTGTGTGAACCCCGGCAGCGTGACAGCGTGGTATCCGCCGTCGATCGTCACGGAAATCCCAGACGGGTCACCAATGGCCATCGACGAACTCTTCGGCCCGGTTGCCGGGGTCTGGCGTGTGCAGGATCTGGACGAGGCGATCGAACGCGCCAACAGCACGAGATTTGGTCTGGGCGCCAGCGTCTGGACACAGGACCGCAGCGTAGCGCGGCGGTGCGCGACGGAGTTTCACGCCGGCAGCGTGATGATCAATCAACCGGTCGTGTCAGATCCGGCATTGCCCTTCGGCGGCACGAAAGCGAGCGGCTATGGCCGTGAACTCGGCATGGCGGGGCTGGCGGCGTTCGCCAACATCAAGACGGTACGAGGACTCTCGTAACGCCGCAGCGCCATATCAATTGCCGCCCAGCCAGCGCCACCACCACTGGCCGCGTTCTGCGTCGTCCTGCAGTTCGTCCAATGCAGCGTGCCAGGCCTTGCGCATCTCGCCCGCATCGCCGAATCGCGTCTCGGCCTGCGGCGCCAGCGCACGGGCGATGAACGGCACCAGCGACGCCGGGACACCGTCGACATCCATGTCGCCTCGCAGCTGCTTTGCGACGATCACGCGGGCGTCGCCGCTGCCGAACGGTGGCCGGGCTGTCAGCGCAAAGCAGATGATCGCGCCGAGGGCGAAGAGATCGACGCTCGGACCCTGCGGCTCACCCATGATCTGCTCCGGCGCCGCAAACTCCGGGGTGCCGGTGCCGCCGTGCCGTTCCGAGCTGCCCGGCCCGTGCGCGATGCCGAAATCCGTCAATCGCCACCGCTCGTTGCGATCGATCAGCACGTTCTCCGGCTTCAGGTCGCGATGCACGATGCCAACGGCATGGGCCGCCTCGAGTGCATCGAGAATCCCGTCAACCTGCGTGGCGATATCCACCGCCGGCTGCGCACCAGCGCGCGTGACGAGACTCGCCACAGAGCCCCCCTCGGCCAGTTCCATCGTGTACCACGAGATGCCATCGCGCGATTCCCAATCATAGATCGGAACGATCGCCGGATGCGCCAACTGCGCGGCGAGTTTCGCCTCGCGACGGAACCGCGCCACCGCCGCGTCGTCATCGGCAACGGTCGGGTGCAGCACTTTCATTGCCACTTCCCGCTCGAGCGACAGGTCGCGCACGCGCCACACACTGCCGAACGTGCCGGCGCCGAGTCGCGCCAGCACCTCGTAGTCGTCACCTGTGGCCCAGCGCAGGCGAACCTCTTCCTGATCTGCCGCACGCCGGGCGGTCGGGGCCACGCGCTCGATCCCGATGACACTGGTGCGCACGCTGGCAACGCGCTCCATCGCACGCAGCATGTTCGCGACGGTTTCGTGGCGATCGCCCGGATCGCGCGCGAGGGCACGATCGAGGATGGCCGCGACCTTCGCCGGACAGTCCGGACGAACCAGCGCCAGCGGCGGTGGCGCTTCGTCGATCGGCGGACGCTCCCCCGTCATCATCGAGAACGCCATCGCGGCCAACTGCCACTGATCGCTCAGCATCGTAGGCTGCCAGCCGTTCGCCCATTCGGGCGCATACGGCACAAACGTTTCGGGGGGAACCGTGCCGGCCGGCCGCTGCGCGTCGGGCAACGCCCACTCCCATCCGAGCTGCCAGAGTCGACCGGTCGGGGTGATCCAGCAGCTGCCGCTGCCGATCGCCCCATGCGGCAGGTTCTGATCGTGCAGATACACGAGCAACGTCCCCACCGTGCGCAGCAGATTCAGCATCCCGGGTGCATCGTCCGGGCCGATGCGTCGGGTGCGCGTCTCGACACTTTCACCCGCGATCCAGCGCCGCAGATACCCCGGGCCGCGCGCCACGTCCGCGGAATCGGCCCAGTAGTGATACGTCGTCGGAATGGCGGGATGACTCTGGTGCGCGAGATTGCGTGCTTCGGCGGCCAGCCAGGCGCGATGCGACGGATCCGGCACCGTCACCAGCGACAGCGAGCGCCCCAGGGCGTCAATGATCTCCTGATAGTGACGCACGGCACTCCAGACCCCGCCACGTCCCCAGCGCCAGCCGGGCGGCAACACCCACGGCTGCAGATGGTCCGGGAGCATCGGCATCACGACGCGCGGGACTCCACCCGCAGGGGTCAACATCGAGGGTCGTTCAGAACCGGTCATGAAGATAATATAGTGTGGTGTAGCCGAAGTTCCTTGGCCAAAGGTGGGCGGTGGATTTAGTTGCCAGCCAAGGCGCAACCCGCAGCGATACCAGCGGTATCGCGAGGAGTTGCAACGCCGGGTGGCGCCGAAAGACACGCCCAACTGCCAAGAGACTTCGGCTACACCACACTAGTGGATCCGAAATTCTGAGCGTACAACGCTGAGTCAGGCGTTTGAGCGACGAGCCGAACAGCGCAAGAGGACGCGTGGTTGTGCGAACTCGCTTCGCCGGGCCTGCCGGGCTGCTCCACCCGCAGGTCACTCGCTGAACGGCGTTTCAGGGCCACTCGCGCCGTAATCAACACTTGGCGCCTGCCGCAGCAACATTGCGACGACGGTGCCGTCCGGGCCGCTCCGCTCGATCGTCAACGAACCGCCCCATCCATCAACGAGCCGACGACTGATCGCGAGGCCGAGCCCACTTCCACTCGTGCGCGTCGAGAAGTGTGGTTCAAACACCTTGAAGAGCACCTCGGCGGCGATGCCGGTGCCGTTGTCACGCACTTCAATTCGCACGCCCTCTGCCACACGCCGGATCTCAACACGCACCACCGTCGCACTGGCCTGCCTCGCATTTTCGAGCAGGTTGAGCAATACATCACGCAGCTCCGGCGCACGCGCCATCGCAGCGGCGTTTCCGGTATCGGCTGAGCTCAGTTCCCACTGCACTGCCCCCTCGGCCATGCGCTCGAGTGTCAGAACCTCCTCGGCCACCGCGATGACATCGGTCGGCTCCGCCATCGGGGCACTCTCCGGCGACGTGCCGTAGCGACTGAACGCACGTGCGATTTCGTCCAGTCGATCGATCTGCGTCAGGATTGTTCCGACGTTGCGCTCGAGAATCGCATCGAAGTCTGGCCGGCCATCGTCACGCGCACGCTGCAGGTGCTGGACGCCGAGCCGGATTGGTGTGAGCGGATTCTTGATTTCGTGGGCGACCTGTCGCGCCATCTCGCCCCATGCAAGCACGCGCTGCGCGTGTGCGAGCTGCGAAACGTCATCGAGCGTGACGACGACACCACCCAGGTCCAGCCGGGTGAACCGCCCCTGCACCGTCGCTTCACCCCACGTCTCCTCGAACGCGGCGTCACGCTTCGTCGACGCCGCAAACAGCGCGGTGCGCTCCGCCAGTGATGGCGCGACGATCTGCAGCAACGTGCCGGCAGGAACCGTCCCACCGAGAAGCGCCTCGGCACGCGGATTGGCGAGCACCACGCGCGTTTCGGCATCGACGGCAATCACCCCTGAGGCCACGGTGCGCAGCACCGCATCCGTGCGCCGGCGCGCCGCGTCGAGCGCTTTTTCGCTCGCTCGGAGATCATCTGCCATTCGGCGAAATGCATCGAACACGGGAACGAACTCACTTGGCGGCGCCTGATCCAGTCGTGGCGCGCGTTCGCCGGCGGCGACGGCCACCGCGGCATCACGCAACGCACCGATCGGACGGGCGAATTGCCGGGCCGCCAGACCGGACAGCCAGAGGGCCGCCATCACACCACTCAGCGCGCCGAACAGCAGCAGAATCACGAGGTCTTCGCGCCGCCGATCAAAGGTCTCCTCTTCGAGCACAGCCGGCGCCGCGACCACGATGCGTTCACCGCGCGCACCACGCGTGCTGAGATAGCTGAGCAGCACGTTCGTTCCCGCCACGGGTACCGTACTGGTGGCCGTCAGCGAGCCGCCAGGTGCCAGCGTCTGCGCCACGGCTGGCGGCAGGAAGAGGCCAAAGGGTGCCAGCGCGCCGAACAGCTCGTCGCTGACATCCACCAGGCGTCCGACGGAATAACCCAGCAAAGGCACGCCGATCCGGCGGCTCGCCTGTTCGAGCTCCGGCCGCTCACCGGATCGATCCACGGCCCGCAGGAACTCGCGCACCAGGAGCTCGCGCTTCTCGGCATCATCGATGCGCAGGCGCTGGAAGCTCCAGACAGTCAGCACGCTGAGTGGCACCACGAAGAACAGCAGCAGCACGACGGTCAGCCGGAGCCGATAACTGCCGCGCAGTGAACGACGGCGCTGCCGCCACCAGCGCCACGCGCCGGCCCGTGTCAATCCCGCTGTCGCGGAAAGTGCAAAGAGAAGCGCCAGATCCGCCGCCACCAGCAGCGTGCCACGCTGAATCAGCGACCACCCTGCCGGCACGGTGATCCGCGCGTGTGCCTGCAGCGGACCGAGTTCTGTTGGTACGACACGGGATCCATCGAAGGCACCGCGCTCGCGTGTCCAGCGCATCCCGTCGTTCGCCCTGCGGTCTGCCTGTACTTCGCCGAGCTCAAACCGATAGGGTGGCGCACCCGACGTTGGTGGAGCGTAGCCAAGCAATGCGGCCACGGCGGGCGTTGCCAGGGCGCGAGCGCGTGGTTCAACGATGACGGTGGTCACCGTGCTGTCGCTGAACGGCACGGCAAGCACCTGATACACGCCGGGGTAGCCGACGACATCACTCATCGCCGGGCGACCGGAACGCACCGCTTGTGAGACCACGTCGCGCAGGTCCAGTTGTTCCGTCTGCCCGAAGACATCGAGTGATGCGATCAACGTGGCATCCAACCCATCCAGCTTCAGCGTCGCCGCCGTCAGCGGATAGCGCGCCACCAGATCGCTCGCCGAGACGCGGTCGAGCAGGTCGGCACGCGACCGCGGCGACGGCTGCTCCACCAGTTGCGTCGCGAATCGGTCCAGCAACTGCGCCGCTTCCGGGTCCGGTGCCGTCAGGCGCGCCGTCTCGAATGCCGCCAGTTCCACCGTCCGCCGCATCACACCACCCCACGTGAGGACGGTCGCTCCGAGTGCCGCGACCACCCCGACCTGCAGCAGCACCGCGCGCGTGGGACGCGACAACGCGGTACACACGATGACGGCAATCCAGAGCAGCGTGTAGGCGTTGTTCCACGCGCCCTCGGGCTGCCAGAGCCGCGGTGCGAGTGCCGCGGCCAGCACGGCGAGCGACGGACCAACCATCGGATCAACGCCACGCTCGTCCCGCAACCACGCCCGACCTGCCGCCGCACCGCCGAGCAACACCACCGCTGCAAAGAGGAAAATACCGATCTGCCACGAAAGCCAGAGCGCGGTGGGCGTTCCGGTCACGGGCAGCTTGATGCCGCTGCCGAGGGCACGCAGGAGAAAGGGCCCGATCGGTACCAACACGAGCAGCACGAGCCCGGGAACGAGCCGCGAGTTGTAGGTCGGTCGCGCCCGACGTAACGCCAGTCCGGCGAGCGTCAGCAGCGCCCCCGACAAGACCAGCGCCGCCAGACCCGCCAGCGTCACGTTGCCGATGCGGACGAAGTACACGCTGGGATCAAACGCCCATGAGACGTTGCTGAGGGCGCCAAGGGGCACCAGGCCGACAACCAGTGCGCCGGCGGCGAGCGCGCCGAGTTGCTCGGCCAATGACGGGCGACGACGCCAAGCCGCCACGATCAGTGCCAGCGCCCACACCGCGAGCACGCTGCCGCCCAGCCCACGCGCAATCTCAAGCTGTCGCGTGACGGCGTTCCCGCGAGTCGGCGCCGTCGCGCGATAGCGGAGCAGCGCCTCGCCATCGACGAGCCAAGGCCGAAAGCCGTTCTCATCGGCGAGACCCGGCGGAGCGAACTCGATCGCGCCGACCGAGGCACGTCGCGCGAGATCGGCCCCAAGACCATCCACCAGATGGCGCGCCGCCGGATCCGCATCCAGCACCATCGTCGCCACCGCGACCGCGTCAGCGCGGCGTTCCGCCGCATACAGGACGAGGTAAAAGCGCAGCGGCACGACGCCGATGTCGCCGCGCAGCACCTCCGGCACCGCCCGCGGCTCGCCTGCCCAGCCCACGGGAAGTCCGTTCCGATACAGCACGACGCTGGTCCGCAGGTCGAGCCCATCGAGCGTCGCGAGATGCCGGAATCCCGCCGTCGGCGATGCCGGTGCGTCCAACGCCCGGATCGCCAGCTGGCGCACCCGCGACGCAGCAATCGGCAGCGCACGGGCCGTAATCGCATCGCCGCGGCGAATGGCCGCCGCAGCCCAGCTATCGAAGTGTGTTTCGATTCGAGTCAGCTCATACTGCTGCCAGGAAGCCGCGGCCACGAAGACTCCTCCCAGCCCGACCACCAGTCGCGGCGAACGCCGACGCTGCGCCCAATGGCCCAGAACGGCAGTCGCGGTTGTCGCACCGGCCACGGCCAGCAGCCAGCCAAGAGACGGGGAGCGGAGCCAGAGCGCGGCGCACACGACCGCAACCGCCGCCGGGAACAGCCAGCGGCGGCGCGGTGTCACGAGCGGTTCGGGAGAGGTGGTCGGCGACAGAAGATAGGGAGCGAAAGCGGTGAATCTGCGGCAACATGTCGCGCGCAACGGCTGAGACAGGTCAGTTTACAGGGTGACGCGTTTCCTCCATACACCATTCTGGACTGGCGTAGCCTTCAGCCTCGCTAGCGTTCTCGTCCATGTGAGTCCGGCCGCGGCCCAGTCTGCTTCCACCGGCACTCTTCTCGACGCGCTCTCGCTTACGGTCCAGTTGGACTCGACCAACGTCGCACGCGGGTCGATGCGGTCCCGACTCTATCGCACCACGAACGACGTCGAGTTGGTCGCGAGCGGCATTGTCGTGCGACGAGGGTTGCGGGTCTCGGCCGAGCTCAGGACGGACTCCCTCTACGGGCTGCGACGATACTCGTCCGAGTCCCGCGACAGTTCAGGACGGTTGGTCGACCGGATCGTCGTCACCAGCGCCGGAGGCCGCGTGACGCTGGAACGGGTCACTCCGCGCCGGCGGATGGTGCGCGAGTTTCTCGCGCAGAAGGGCCTCATGATTCTCGACTCGGCCGCGATTGTGCCATTCGTTGCGCTCGCCGGTCTGGTGCAACGGGATGCCGCCCTCACCTTGCTCGACGTGCGCCGCGGCACGTTGACGCCAGCCAGCCTCGTGCTCGGCGAACCAGTCGACCTCCTCGTCGCCGAAGTTGTTGTGAGGGCAACCCCGGTCAGCGTCGCGGGCATGCCGGAGTCGATGCGCTGGTGGCGCGATGCAAGGGGGCACTTGCTCCGGGTGATCTGGGGCGATCGCAACCGAGTGATGCGCGACGATCCCCCGGCTTGAGGCACCACGCGTTCCAACTGTCGCCTCTCTGAAACCGTACATCGGGAAGCCGCGTACGCCGAAGAAGTCTGAAACACCCCTACTCCGCCCATGCCGATGACCGCACTCTCCCGTGGCCTTGCCGCTGCGCTGCTCTGCCTTCCCACGCTCGCTGGCGCTCAGGCCACCCCGGCGGCGCAGGTGCCCGCCACACTCTCCGTCGACCAGGCGGTCGAGCTGGCCCAGGCCAACAATCCGCAGCTCCGGCAGTCATTGAACGCACGGCGCAGCGCCTCCGCCGCCACCCGAAGCGCGTACGGGCAGTGGCTGCCGAATGTCAGCTCCAATGCCGGGCTCTCATGGCGTGAAGGGCGGCAACAGGTCTTCAACGGCGTCGGGTTCGGCGCCAACGCCAACACCATCGGCTCGAGTGCGAGCCTGAATGCCTCGCTGAACTACGGTCTCGATGTACTCCTGCAGCCGCGCGCCAACAAGCTCGCGGAGCGCGCCACCGAAGCCGAAATTGATGCTGCCGCGCAGCAGCTTCGCACCACGGTCACGCAACAGTACCTCATCTCGCTGCAGGCGCAGGCACGATCGGTGCTGCAGGATACCCTGCTCGAAAGCAGCCGCCTGTCGCTCGAGTTGGCCCGGGCGCGACTGGCCGCCGGCAGCGCCACGACGCTGGATGTACAGCGCGCTGAGGTGGCACTCGGCCAGCAGCGCGTGCAGGTGGTACAGGCGCGCAACACACTGGCGATCGAGAAGCTGCGCCTGTTCGAGAACCTCGGTGTGAGTCCGCCGGCGACCGATGTTTCGCTGACGACGACGTTCGCCGTGGCACCCGTCGGCACCACACTGGCGGACCTGATCGAACTCGCCAAGAAGGGCAATCCGAATGTGGTCGCCCGGCGCGAGCGTGAAGATGTCGCCGCTGTGAACCAGCGGATTGCGAAGGCGGCCTACCTGCCCCAGTTCTCGTTGTCGGCGGGCTACGGCGGGTTCACGAACTCCTTCACCGACAACAACTT
>JANNVN010000072.1:0-4917 GCA_031414435.1 Gemmatimonadaceae bacterium | reverse complement strand
TTCGCGGGCGCCATCGGCGACCGCCTTCACGCGGCCATGGTACTTGTAGCCTGCACGGTCGAAGACGACCTTCGACACGCCCGCTGCCTTTGCCTTCTCGGCGATCATCTTGCCGACCTGCACCGACTTCTCGCTCTTCTTGCCGTCGACCAGCGAGTTGCTCGTGACCGTCATCAGACACCGACCGGTGGTGTCGTCCACGATCTGCGCCGTGATGTGCTTCAGCGATCGGAACACCACCAACCGCGGCCGCTCCGGCGTGCCAGCCACATTCTTGCGAACGCGCAGGTGACGACGGGCGCGCAGGTCCTGGCGCGTCTTCGGAATCCGCATCTTCGGCATTACTTACCCCCGGCCTTGCCCGCCTTCCGGCGGACGATTTCACCCTGATACTTGACGCCCTTGCCCTTGTAGGGCTCGGGCGGACGCAGGCTGCGGATTTCCGCCGCAATCTGGCCGACGACTTCCTTGTTCGCGCCTTCAATCACGATCGTCGTCGGTGTCGGGGCGTTCAGCTTGATGCCTTCCGGCGCCTTGACTTCGATCTGATGGCTGTAGCCGAGCGACATCAGCAAGCCGTATGGCTTGTTCTCCGCCTTGTAGCCCACCCCGACGATGTCGAGGTTCTTCTGGAATCCCTTCGTCACGCCGTCGACCATGTTGGCCACCAGCGTGCGCGTCAGGCCATGCATGGCCTTCGAGGCGGTTTCGTCATTCGGGCGCACCACATTGATCACGGCGCCATCGATCTTGACCGAGACGATCGGCGGCAGGGAGCGTGAGAGTGTTCCGCGCGGACCCTTCACCGTCACGTGGCGCCCATCGAGCGTCACCGTCACGCCCGCCGGCACATCGATCGGCTTCTTTCCAATTCGCGACATCGCAATCTCTCCTTAGTACACGATGGCGAGCAGCTCGCCACCAGTGTTGGCACGACGCGCTTCGCGGTCGGACATCAGCCCCTTGCTGGTACTGACAATGGCCATGCCCAACCCGTTGCGCACGCGCGGAATCTCCGTCACGCCCACGTACTTCCGCAGGCCTGGCGTCGAGATGCGCTTCAATTCGCGAATGACCGGCTGTCCGCCGGCGGCGTACTTCAGAATCACCCGCAACAGCTTGCGGCCTTCCTCGGTGTCGATCACGCGGTAGTCCGTGATGTAGCTCGACTCCTTCAGGATGCGGGCAACCTGCACCTTAATCTTCGACGACGGCATGTCGACACGACGGTGGCGCGCGCCAATGGCGTTGCGCAGTCGTGTCAGCATATCGGCGATCGGATCGGTCATGCTCATAGATGGATCCTGTGCGCCCTTCGTGTCTCAGCCGATCGAGACGTGAGGACTGGAAAAAGAAATGCCTGCGACGGCCGGAACTTACCAGCTCGCCTTGGTCACGCCGGGCAGAAAGCCGTTGAGGGCCAACTCCCGGAACTTGTTGCGCCCCAACCCGAACTGCCGCACGAAGCCGCGCGGTCGTCCGGTCAACTCGCACCGGTTGCGATAGCGAGTCGCCGACGAATCCCGGGGCAGCTTGCGCAGCTTTTCATAGGCTGCGTCCCGTGCATCCGGATCCGTCTTCGGACTGAGGATCAACTTCTTCAGCTCTGCACGCTTCGCCGCATACTTGACGATGAGTGCCTTACGCTGGGCGTTCCGTACCACCTTGCTCGTCTTGGCCATGTCCCGATCTCAGGTCAGCGGGGGAATGTTCGGAGACTCGCCCTTGAACGGCATCCCCAGTTCACGCAGCAGTGCAAGTGCCTGATCGTCCTTCGTCGACGACGTCACGAACGTGATGTCCATGCCGTGCACCGCTTCCACCATGTCGTAGTTGATCTCCGGGAAGATCATCTGTTCCTTGACGCCCAGCGAGTAATTGCCGCGGCCGTCGAAGGCGCGCGTGCCAAGACCGCGGAAGTCCCGGATCCGGGGGATCGAGATCGTCACGAACCGATCGAGGAACTCCCACATCCGTGCGCCGCGCAGCGTGACCTGGGCGCCGATCTCCTGCCCTTCGCGCAAGCCGTAGTTGGCGATCGACTTCTTCGCCTTCCGACGGATCGGCTTCTGGCCGCTGATCAACTCGAGCTCCTCACACACCGAATCGAGCACCTTCGGGGTCTTGATGGCCTCGCCCACGCCACAGTTCAGCACGATCTTCTCGAGCGTCGGGATCTCGTGCACGTTCGCCAGGCTGAACTGCTTCGCCAGGCGATCACGGACGGTCTCCAGGTAATACCGCTTGAGTCGCGGTGCGATCGGCGCCAGCGCCGCCCCGGTGTGCGGACCGCGCGCCGCCTTTTCGGCGTTGCGACGGCTGTTTTCCGCGCCCTTCGAGCTCTTGCTGGCTCCGCCCGGCTTGCCACCCTTTGCGCCAGGCGCGCCGCCCTTCCCACCCTTGGGCGAAGGGGCAGCGTTCTTGCCACCCTTCGCAGCCTTCTCCTTCATCGCCATTCTCTATCTCCTCGCGGTCAGCGGTTGCGCGGGATGACATCCCCGCTCTTCACGCTCACCCGCTCCTTCGTGCCGTCCTTGTCGATCCGTGCGCGAATGCGCGTCGGCTTGCCGGTCTTCGGATCGATCAGCATCACGTTCGACAGCGCCACCGGCGCCGCCTTCTCGATGATGCCACCAGTCTCTTCCGGGCGCGTCGCACGCGTGTGGCGCTTGACGATGTTGATGCCCTCGACGAGCACGCGACCCTTCTTCAGGAACACGCGCATCACCTTGCCCGTCTTCCCCTTGTCACTGCCGCGCATCACCATCACCACGTCGTCCTTGGTGATCTTCGTGACCACCCGGACGGCGTTCCCGGCATGGCGCTTCGCCAGCTTCTCGCCTTCGGTCTTGCGATACTTGAGGATACGCATGCTCAGAGCACCTCAGGTGCCAGCGACACGATCTTCGTGTACTTCTTTTCACGGAGTTCGCGGGCCACTGGGCCAAAGATGCGCGTGCCGCGCGGCTCTCCGGCATCGTTGATGATCACGACGGCGTTCTCGTCGAAGCGGATGTAGGTGCCGTCCTTGCGCCGGGTCTCCTTCACCGTGCGCACGACGACGGCCTTGGCCACGTCCGACTTCTTCACCGTCCCGTTCGGGAGTGCATCCTTGACCGCCACGATGACCTTGTCGCCAAGGCCCGCATAGCGACGCGCGGAGCCACCCAGCACGCGGATGACGAGGGCTTTCTTGGCCCCCGAATTATCCGCGACCTTTACCACTGATTCCTGTTGGATCATTGTAGTCGCCTCCGATCAGCGAGCGCGCTCGACGATCTCGACGACCCGCCAACGCTTGGTCTTCGAGAGCGGTCGCGTCTCCATGACGCGTACCGTATCACCCTGCTTCGCCGAATTCTCCTCGTCGTGCGCCTTCACCGACTTGGTCAGCGTCATCATCTTCCCGTACTGCGGATGCGGCACGCGGCGCTCGATCGTGACAACCACCGTCTTGTCCATCTTGTCGCTCGTGACGACACCCGTCCGGATTTTCCGGGCCAGGCGCGCCTTCGCGTCAGCGGACTGCTGTGTCTCTGCCATCTATATCTCCTTACTTACCCTGCCGCTGACGCAGCACAGTCATGAGTCGGGCCACATCGCGACGGATCGCGCGCTTGCGCAGCGGATTCTCCAGCTGTTCGGTCGCACCACGGAAGCGCAGCCGGAACCGCTCTTCCCGCAGTTCTGCGATCCGCTGCTGGATCGCGTCAACGCTCAGATCCTGAATTTCACTCGCCAGCATCGGTATGCGCCTCCTCACGCACGACGAACTTCGTCTTCACGGAGAGCTTCGCCGATGCCAGTCCGAGCGCCCGCTCGGCCGTCTCACGCGTCACTCCCTCGAGCTCGAACAGCATGCGGCCAGGCTTGACCACCGCCACCCATCCTTCCGGCGATCCCTTGCCCTTACCCATGCGTGTTTCGGCCGGCTTCTTCGTGATCGGCTTGTCCGGAAAAATGCGAATCCAGACCTTGCCGCCACGCTTGATGAAGCGCGTCATGGCGATACGTGCCGCTTCGATCTGCCGGTTGGAGATCCAGCCCGGCTCCAGCGACTGCAACCCAAAGTGGCCGAAGGCCACCGTGTTGCCGCGGCGAGCGACGCCCGTCGTCCGCCCCTTGAACATCTTGCGGAACTTGATCCGCTTAGGACTCAGCATTGGTCAGTACCCCTCACGCGCCGGTCGAGTAGGTCTTGCCACGCCGATCTTCCACCACTTCGCCCTTGTAGATCCACACCTTGATACCGATGGTACCAAACGTGGTCTTCGCGGTTGACTGCGCGTAGTCGATGTCGGCGCGCAGCGTGTGAAGCGGTGTCCGCCCCTCGTTGTAGCCTTCGACGCGCGCGATTTCCGCACCGCCCAGACGACCGCTGCACTTGATCTTGATACCCTGCGCGCCCATCCGCATCGCGCTCTGCACCGCACGCTTCATGGCGCGACGGAACGAGATACGCTGCGCCAGCTGATTCGCGACATTGTCGCCCACCAGCTGCGCGTCGAGCTCGGGACGCTTGATCTCTTCGACGTTGATGCCGATCTCCTTGCCGGTGAGCTGTGCCAGCTCATCACGCAACTTGTCGACTTCCGCGCCCTTCTTGCCGATCACGACGCCTGGACGGCCCGTGTGCAGCGTCACCGTCGCCTTGCCCGGCTTCCGCTCGATGCGGATGTCGGACAGCGCCGCATGTTCGAGACGCTTGTGCAGGTACTTCCGGAGCAGTGCGTCTTCCTTCAGCAGCTGCGGGTAGTCCCGGTTCGCGTACCACGTCGACCGCCACGTCTTGGACACGCCAAGACGAAAGCCGATCGGATTGGTCTTCTGACCCATTTAGCGCGTCCCCCGCTCAGTCACCGTGATCTCGATGTGGCTCGTCCGCTTGATCATCGGCGTCGCCCGCCCCATCGCCGC
>JANNVN010000071.1:0-9190 GCA_031414435.1 Gemmatimonadaceae bacterium | reverse complement strand
GGCGCGCTACCGCGCGGTGACTGCAGCGCAGGTGACGGCATTCGCCAGGGAATGGTGCATGTCCAGCAATCGGGCGACGCTCATGTACGTGCCGAAAGTCGTGGCAGAGGAGGGTGCCGAATGACGATCACAGACATGTCGATCCGGCCGACGCCTGGCGCTCCGCGTGACTATCACTTTCCGGCGTTCGAGTCGGTCACGCTCCCGAATGGTCTGCGCGTGGTGGTGGCACCGGTGCACAAGCTTCCGCTGGTGACGGTGCTGGCGCTGGTCGATGCGGGATCGGTGGCGGATCCGGTGGGGCAGGAGGGAGTCGCACAGCTGACCGCGAGCCTGCTCACGGAAGGCACCGGTGACCTGACGGGTGCGCAGCTGGCGGAGCTGGTGGAAGTGATGGGCAGTTCACTGGATGCCGGTGCCGATTGGGATTCGAGTGTGGTGAAGCTCACCACGCTGTCGTCTCGATTGCCGGAGGCCATTGCACTGCTGGCACGTGTGCTGACCGAACCGTCGCTGCCGGATGACGAGTTCCAGCGGCTGCGCACGGAACGACTGGCCGACCTGCTGCAGCAGCGCAGTGAGCCGCGTTCGCTGGCCGATGAGGCCTTCGCGCAGGCGATCTATGCGCCCAGCGCGCGGTATGCGATGCCCGATGGTGGCACCGAGCGATCGGTGCGGGCGCTGACACTCGATCAGCTGCGGGCGTTTTATGATGATCGCTACTCACCGCGTTCGACGACGGTGGTGCTGGTGGGTGATGTGTCGCTGGATGCCGGCGTGTCGCTGGTATCGCTGGTGCTGGGGTCGTGGAGTGGCACGCTGCCCGCGACCTGTGCCACGCCGGACGCGAAGTCGTCGGCACCGCGCGGTGTACGCATCGTGCGCAAGGTGGACGCACCGCAGAGCGAGTTGCGGGTGGGGCACGTCGGGCCGCCACGACTCACGGCGGACTATTTCCCGCTGGTGCTCTGCAACGCGATCCTCGGCGGCCTCTTCTCGAGTCGCCTGAATCTTAATCTGCGTGAAGAACACGCCTATACGTACGGCGCGCACAGTGGCGTGGATTGGCGTCGGTGGGCCGGTCCGTTCTCGATGGATGCTGCGGTGCAGAGCGATGTGTCGGCCAAGGCGGTTCGCGAAATCCTGAACGAGTTCGACCGGATCCGCGCCGAACCGGTGACGGCGAGTGAACTGTCGCTGGCGATCAGTTATCTGGATGGGGTGTTCCCGATCCGATTCGAGACGACGCGGGCGATTGCGTCAGCGCTGGCGTCGCAGGCGATCTACGGGTTGCCGACGGACTACTACGACACCTATCGCGCGAACATCCGCGCGGTGACGGCAGATGACATCCTGCGTGTCGCGCAAACTCATCTCGATCCCGCGCAGTTGCAGGTGGTGGCGGTGGGTGATCCGGATGCCATCGCCGAGCCGCTGACGGAACTGGGCGTTGGCGCGGTGACGATCATCGATCCGGTGGACACACTTGGAAGCTGAACCGATGAAAATCGAACCAGGGCAGGTGTCCACCCGGCGCGCGTACAGCGGTCGCGTGATCAGTCTCGATCTGGATACGGTGCGATTTCCCGATGGCTCGCAGGGTGAGCTGGAGATGGTGCGGCATCCGGGGGCGAGCGCGATCGTGCCGTTCCTGAGTGATCCGAAAGGTGCCGATCCGCAGTTGCTGCTGATCAAGCAGTACCGGTATGCAGCGCTGGACTATCTGTACGAGATCCCGGCCGGGCGACTCGAGCCGGGAGAGGCGCCGGAGGTGTGCGCGCGCCGCGAGCTGCAGGAAGAGACCGGGTGCACGGCGGGGACGCTGGAGCACATGCACACGATGTACACGACGCCTGGGTTCACGGATGAGAAGATCCATCTCTTTCTCGCCTTCGATCTGACGCGCGGTGAGGCGGCGCGCGAAGCGGATGAGTTCATCTCGGTCGAGGTGGTGCCGCTGACACAGGCGCTGGAGATGGTGCGGGATGGGCGGATCAAGGATGCAAAGACGGCGCTGGGGATTCTGTATGCGGCGGGGTTCAGGGTGTGAGGGGCATGCGCGCTTGATTCTAGATCAGAAAACCGCCGGAAACCTTCAAAGCCGAGCCCGCTAACCATGTCCTCTTGGCAGGTCACCATGACACACCAACCGTCCTGAATAAGGGACGCACAAAAATCCGGCACCCTATGAGGGGAACGTAAACCCTTCGAGTGTCTACGGTTACGAAGGAATGCCGACGGAACGAATCCACGGCACGCCACCTGCCGTACTACTCAGGGAACACCGAACGATTCAGTCAGGATGACTACACGGTTCGGTGACGCACTTCAGCCGGGAGATTCAGATGGCCGACCTTGCACGCAACACCAAAGTCCTCTCGCTGCAGCCCCAACCGCAGCCGGCCGCGCCCGTCGCACCGACGCGCCGCGAGCGGATGCGGGCCGCGGATGACGCCGATGTGGTGGCGGCCTTCCTGGCGGGTGAGGAGCTGGCGTTCGAGCTGCTGGTGGAACGCTACCAGACGCGCCTCCTGAACTTCATTTACCGCACCATCGGCGATCGCGAGAAGGCGGAAGACCTGGTTCAGGAAGTCTTCATCCGCGTCTACCGCCATCTGCATCGCTTCGACGCGACGAAGAAGTTCAGCACCTGGATCTACACCATCGCGTCGAATCTGGCCAAGAACGAGCTCCGCAATCGCTCGCGCAATCCACTGGTGCTCTTCCAGTCGGTGCGCGACAAGTTCGCCGACGAAGACGAACGCCCGCTGGAGTTCGAGGATTCAGCCGCCCGGCCGGATGACGCCTACCACAAGCGCTACCTGCAGGAAGCGGTCGAAGACGTCGTGGGCACACTCCCGGCGCATCACCGCGAGGTGTTCGTGCTGCGGGAGCTGGAAGGGAAGAGTTACGAGGAGATCGCCGAAATCACCGGCGTGAACCTCGGCACGGTCAAGTCCCGCCTGAACAGGGCGCGGGCGAGCTTCGCGGAGCGGATCGCTCCGGCGTTGCGCTAGAAGGCGCACGCTGGGCCGCCATCGGCGGCCTGCGAACCACCGTTCGCCCCCGGGAGCCCGCCTTCCGGGGGCGAACGTGTTTCAGAGATTCTGCACCCCCCTCTGGAACTGGAGGGGGACGCGTGGGTAAAGTCGTGACATATGGATTGTCACGCATTCAGAGAGTCGCACGGAGACTGGGTCGACGAGATGGTCGACCCTCGCGAGGGAGACCGGCTCGCCGGCCACATCGCGTCATGCGCCTCCTGCGCCAGGTTCGACACGCTCGCCCGCCGCGCCCTCCTCGTGGCGAGGAACGCTCCGCCGATCGAAGTCTCCGCTGATTTCTCGGCCCGGCTCGCGGCCCGGATTGCGGACGAACGTCGCAGCCGAATCGCGGAAATCGCCCCGTCACACGCGGAACGCGCAGTGATCTTCACCGCCGGCCGGGTGATCTGGGCGCGTCGCGCGGCTGCGGTTGCGGCGGTGATCGGCGGATCGATGATCGTCCGGGGTGCCACGCTGCGGAGCGGCATGGTGACCGGCGCGATGGCTGCCACCGATACCTCGACATTCGTTCAGTCGGGCGGCATGTCCACAATGTCGGCGCTGACGACATCCGGGATGTCATCGGGAGAAATCGTCGTCATTCGCTCCATGCGTCCCGTCGGCGGTGCACTGCTCCCGCTCTCGGACGATCCGCTGCTCGATGGTACGGCCCGGTCCGGCGCCGGCGATCCCTTGGCCACCTCGGTGGCCGCCACATCGCCCCTCTGGCCCACCGCACAGATGGCGGCGCACGCAGCCAATCGCTTCGCTGTGATGGAATTCGGTGATGTGACACCGGTCACCTTCATGCATACTGTGCGCTGACGCTCCACGCGACAGCCTGACGGTCGCCCGCCCCTCACGGGCTATATTCGACCTCATGGCGTCGAAGGACATCACTCGGCAATTCATCACGCAGATCAAGGATCGGGCTTTCGCACCGGCGTACCTCTTCTGGGGAGACGACGAGTGGCGGAAGGACGCGGCGCTGCGCGAATTGCTGCGTGGCGCGGTTGATCCGGCGACGCGCGATTTCAATCTCGATCAATTGCGCGGTCCCGATCTCGATGCCGATGGCGTGGGCACCATACTCGGCATGCCGCCGATGATGGCGGAGCGTCGAGTGGTGGTGATTCGTGACGTCAGCGGCATGAAGAAGGGCGCACGTGCGGCTCTGGAGAAGTACCTCGCGAAGCCATCGCCTGACGTGGTCCTCGCGCTGACGATGCCGGTGGGAGGAAAGCCGGAGGCGGCGCTGCTCAATCGCTGCTTCAGCCTGCAGGTGAACGCGGTGAGCGGCGAGGAGCTATCGAAGTGGATCGTGAAGCAGACGGCCGAGAAGTTCGGTGCGCAGATCACGCCGGACGCCGTGGCGTTGCTGCAAAGCGCCGTCGGCGACGATGCCGGCACTCTCATGATGGAGCTCGACAAGGCGGCCAGCTACGTCCTCGGCGGGACGATCGACCGGGCCGCGGTGGAAGCGGTGGTTGGTGTGCGCCACGGCGAGACGTCGAGCGACCTGCTGGATGCCGTGGCCGGGCGCGATGTCACGCAGGCCGTGGCTCTGGTCGGTCCGGTGCTGGCGCTGCCGAAGACCACCGGAGTGGGGCTCGCGATGGCGCTCTCGACGCAGACCGCAGCACTCGGCTGGGGTGCGGCGCAGCGGGCCAAAGGTGTGCCACTCAATCGCCTCGCGAAGGAGTATTTCGATCTGCTGAAGCGCACCGGCGCATTTCCCGGCCGTCCATGGGGCGAGGCCACAGCAGCGTGGACGAAGTACGTCCCCAAGTGGACCGTGGCCGAGGCCGAATCGGGGCTGCGTGCCATTCTGCGCGCTGACGAACGGCTGAAGGACACGCGCGCCTCGAATGACGAACAGGTGCTGTCGTCGCTCGTGCTCGAACTGTGCACGTCGTCCGAGCGCCGACGTGCATAAAGCGCTCAGGCTGGGCATCTTCGCTGCATGCGTGCTGTTGCCGCTGACGATGCTGCGCGCACAGAACGCTGACTCGCTCACGAGCGCACGTGCCGACGACGTGCTGATTCGCGTGCGACGCTACACGGCCAACGACGTCGCGGCGGCGCGGGCACTGGTTGATTCGCTGGTTGCGACCTTGCCGGCTTCCGCGACCGCGATGTCTGAGGCCCTGTTCGCCAAAGCCTCGATTGCGCCGAGCGCCGTCGAGGCTGAGCGGGAGTACGGGCGCATTGTGAAGGACTACAAGTTCTCGAACCGAGTGCCTGACGCCCTGATGCGTCTGGCTCTGTTGGAGCGTGCGCGGAACAACCGCGTGATGGCGCTGCGCCATCTGGAGCAGTTGCTGCGTGATCACAGCGATGCCCCAGTGCGGTCGCGCGCGAGTCTGCTCGCCGGGCGACTGCGACTGGACGCGGGGGATCTCGCACGTGCGTGCGAGCTGCTGGCTGCGGCGCACGCCTCGGCGGGACTGACCGAACGTGACGTCAAGGAGCAGGCGGAGTCGCTGGGCGCGCAGTGTCCCACACCGGTCGCAATGATGGCGCAGCGCGAGCCGCCTCCGCTGGGGATCGCGCGCGCGGCTCGGAGTACGACGGCACTTGCCGCTACGGCGTCCGCTGTTCCTGCGCCACGACGGAATCGGCGCGACAGCACGGTGGTGGCGAAGGCAGCAGTGCCGGTGGCACGACGTGACAGCACGCCAGCGACGAAGCCGGTGGTGCCAAGCCTGCGGGAAACAGTGCCAGCCCCAGTCGCTCCGGTGGTCCGTCGTGATACGGCGCCGACGCCGAAGCCAGTTCCGCCGGTCGTTCGTCGTGATACGGCGCCGACACCGAAGCCGGTGCCGCCGGTGGTTCGTCGCGACACGGCACCGACGCCGAAGCCAGTGCCGCCGGTGGTTCGTCGTGATACGGCGCCGACCCCGAAGCCGGTTCCTCCGGTCGTTCGTCGTGATACGGCGCCGACGCCGAAGCCGGTTCCTCCGGTCGTTCGTCGTGATACGGCGCCGACACCGAAGCCAGTGCCGCCGGTCGTTCGTCGCGACACAGGCCCAACACCGAAGCCGGCTCCATCGGCCGGTCGCGCCGATACCGCAAGTTCGCCTGCGCCTGCGGGACGATTCGGTGTGCAGTTTGCCGCATACAACGATCGACCGGGTGCGGAGCAGTTCGCCTCACTACTGCGTGGAAAAGGCATCACGGCGCGTGTGGAAGGGACAGTGGCGCCGTTCCGCGTACGCGCCGGACGCTTCGCGACCCGCGCCGAGGCGGAAGCGTCAGCCGCGCTGTGGCGGCGTCCGGGGCAGCCAGCGATCGTCGTCGAACTCGGACCCAGGCCGTGAGTGGTGCGTCAACGCCGCTGATGGCGCAGTACCGGGACGTGAAGAGTCGCCATCAGGATGCGATTCTCCTGTTTCGGATGGGCGACTTCTACGAGATGTTCTACGAGGACGCGCAGGTCGGAGCGCGTGCGCTGGGCCTCACGCTCACGTCGCGCAACAACGGTGGCGCCAACGAAGTGCCACTGGCGGGTGTGCCGGTGCGCGCGGCAGCGGAATACGTGCGTCGTCTGGTGCAGCAGGGTTTCCGGGTGGCGATCTGCGAGCAGGTGGAAGATCCGAAGCTGGCCAAAGGTATCGTCAAGCGTGAAGTGGTGGAGACGATCACACCAGGCGCCGTCTTTGCCGACGATCTGCTGGACGGTGCGCGCAACAACTTTCTTTGCGCGGTGATTCAGCTTGGCCACGAGCATGGCGTGGCAGCGATCGATCTGTCCACGGGCGAGTTCCGACTCGCCGTGCGCACTCCCGCCGAACTGCCAGCGCTGCTGGGGCGACTCTCGCCGCGCGAAATGGTGATCGCCGAGACCGATCCGCTGGCACCGCCCGATGGTGTGATGCTGACGCGTCGTGATGCATGGACGTTCGATGCGGCGTGGGCGGTGGATGAACTGACGCGGCGTTTCGGCGTCCACTCGCTGGAAGGGTTTGCGCTGGGGGCTTCGTCGACACCGGCGCTGGCAGCCGCGGGCGCTCTGCTCCGATACCTGCGCGAGTTGCAGCCGGCCGGTGTGCCGCACCTGATGCGGCCGGTGATGGACGCGGCCGACGGCGTGATGCCGCTGGACGAGATGACGCGTCGCAACCTCGAGTTGGTGGAAAGCCTGCGCGGTGGCGGCACCGAAGGCACAGTGCTGGAAGTGCTGGATGCCACGCAGACCCCGATGGGCGCGCGCCTGCTGCGGCAATGGTTACTGGCGCCGCTCACCTCGCGGGCGGCGATCGAGGCTCGGCACGATGCGGTGAGCCTGTTCCTGGGCGACGGTGTGGGTCGAGCGATGCTGCGTGATGCGCTGGATGGCGTGCGCGACGTGGAGCGGCTGGCGGGGAAGGTGGCCGCGTCGCGTGCCACGCCGCGCGAAGTGCGCGCACTGGGCGATTCGCTGTGGCGGCTGCCGACGGTACGCTCGGCGCTCGAGGGCCTGCTGCGTGATGGGGTCCTGCCGGGCGCTGACGCCGGTCGCGTGACGGCGGTGCTCGATGGATGGGATGACGCGGCGGACATTGCGTCGCGCATCCGTGCCGAACTGGTCGAACGACCGCCGCTGCAGATGGGCGAGGAGCCGACCATTGCCAGCGGTGTGGATCCGGAGCTGGACAGTCTGCGCGAGCTGCGCGATGGTGGCCGTGATGCCATCGCGTCGCTGCAGGCGGACGAACGTGCGCGCACCGGCATCTCGTCGCTCAAGGTCGGCTACAACCGGGTGTTCGGCTACTATATCGAGATCAGCAACGCCAACCGTCTGGCGGTGCCGGCGGACTATCAGCGCCGTCAGACACTGACCGGCGGTGAGCGGTACATCACCCCCGCGCTCAAGGAATTCGAGGAGCGGGTGCTGACCGCGGCCGATCGCATCGACACCCGCGAGCGGGAGCGATTCGAGACCCTGCGCGCGGGCGTCGCTACGGATGTGGAGCGCCTGCAGCGCATCGCCCGTCGGATTGCCGAGCTGGATGTGCTGGCGGCGTTTGCGGATGTGGCGGCACGTGAAGGGTATGTGCGGCCGCAGATGACCGATGGGTTCGAGCTGGTGGTGGATGGCGGTCGCCATCCAGTGGTGGAGCGGATGATGCCGCGCGACCAGTTCATTCCGAATGACGTGACGCTGACCGAAGATGCGCGGCTGATCGTGCTCACTGGGCCGAACATGGCAGGCAAGAGCACCACGCTGCGCCAGATCGGATTGATCGCGCTGCTGGCGCAGGTGGGCAGCTTCGTGCCGGCCCGTTCGGTGACGCAGGGGATCGTGGACCGAATCTTCACGCGGGTTGGGGCGAGCGACAACCTGGCGCGCGGGCAGTCGACGTTCATGGTGGAGATGAGCGAGACCAGCGCCATTCTGCACACCGCCACCGCCCGCAGTCTGGTGCTGCTGGACGAGATCGGCCGTGGCACGAGCACATTCGACGGCGTGAGCATCGCGTGGAGTGTCACGGAGCACCTGCACGACCGCACCGGTTGCAAGGCGGTGTTCGCGACTCACTATCACGAGCTGACGCAGCTGGCCGACTCTCTGGATTCGGCGCGGAACTGGACGGTGGATGTGCGTGAGGTTGGCGATGATGTGCTCTTCCTGCATCGCCTCAAGCCGGGCGGAGCGAGCCGGAGTTACGGCATCGAAGTGGGCCGCCTGGCCGGACTTCCGGCGTCGGTGCTGGCGCGTGCCAAGGAGGTGCTCGCAACACTCGAGGCCGATCAACCGGCACGTCGGAGCAGCCCGGGCAAGACACGCGATTCCGAGCAGACGGAGCTCTTCCTGCCTGCGGTCGTCGAGACGCATCCGCTGGTGGTGCAGTTGCGCGCCCTCGATGTGAACGCACTGACTCCAATCGAGGCGATTGCCCGCCTCGCCGACCTCGCGGAGCAAGCGCGACGAGGCTGATACGAGGCGCCCGGTGTGCACACTCGTGGCAGGCTGGTAAGTTTGTGGTCGCGCCGCAGCCGGTTTGCGCGCGTTCGACTCCCGTTCACCACGCCCTCCCATGCTGCAGCGACCCACTCTTGAAACGCCGGCCATCGACCCGAACGTCACCACGGTCGATCTGCTGCGCGCCAAGGCCGATGGCCTCTTTCGCATCGCACAGGAATGCATTCGTCAGCAGGATCGC
>JANNVN010000070.1:0-3083 GCA_031414435.1 Gemmatimonadaceae bacterium | reverse complement strand
CATCACCATCACGGACAACGCCATCATTCCTCTCAAGGAGCGCGTCGTGGACGAATTCTATGATCCGTTCGTGAAACTCGTACGAATGATACGGGGGAAGAAGTCATGACCTGGACGCCGCCTGCCATCAAACCGATCAGTCGCCAAGGGGTTGCGGCTGCGTTGCAGAAAGCACATCGCTACCGCCTGCTCAACGACTCCGTGGCGGCGGAGAGTATCTGCCTTGACGTGCTCAGCGTCGAGCCGGACAATGTCGAAGCGCTGGTGATGCATGTGCTGGCGATCACCGATCAGTTCAGCACCGCGCAGGCGGCGGATCGCGCGCGCGCACGGATTGCCGTTGCGCGTCTCACCGATCCCTATCAGAGTGCGTACTACAACGGCGTCATCTGCGAGCGGTGGGCGAAGGCGATGCTGCACCGCGCGGCGCCCGAATCGGCCGAGATGGCGTACGACTCGATCGAGAAGGCACTGGTATACTACGCCAAGGCTGAAGGTGTGCGTGCGCCTGGAAACGACGAGGTAATTCTCCGGTGGAATACCTGCGTGCGCATGCTGCAGCGTGATCCGGCGCTGCGCCCGCGCGAGGAGGAGGCGTGGGAGCCGAGCCTGGAATAGAGGACACCATGGACCGCCGTCAATTCGTTCTCACCTCGGTCGCCGCCGCAGTTGCCGCGGAGATCGCCCGTTTCGACCAGCGCGCGTCGATTCCGAAGCTCGGCATCGGGCTGTTCTCGGTGCCGAAGCTGCTCGATGCGGACTTCAGCGGCACGCTCGGCATGCTGGCGGCGATGGGATACAGGGAAGTGGAGCTGTTTGGTCCGTATGACTTCAGCGCGCCCGAGGCCATCGCACGCTGGAAGCCGATCGGTGCACAGCTCGGGTTCGCGGGCAGCGGGTTCTTTGGACTGAGTGCGCGGCAGGTCCGCGCCATTCTCGATCAGCACAGGCTCAGCGCACCGTCGATGCATACCGATCTGGTGACGCTCGAGACGCGGATGGACCTCCTGGCCGACGCGGCACGTACGATCGGGTGTCGGTATGTCGTGCTGCCGTCGATTCCCGATGAGGAGCGGCGCACGCTCGATCAGTACCGACGCATGGCCGATCGATTCAACGTGATCGGCGAGAAGGCCCAGCGCGCCGGGATCCGGTTCGCGTACCACAATCACGGCTACGGTCTGGTGCCGATGGAAGGCACGGTGCCGCTGACGATGCTGCTTCAACGCACCGATCCGGCGCTCGTGTTCTTCCAGATGGATCTCTACTGGACGGTGGCCGGCGGGATGGACCCGCTGGCACTGCTGAAGGGGAACCCAGGCCGCTACGTGTCGATGCATGTGAAGGACATGAAGGAGGCGAAGCGTTTCCGGGGCGATGGTGGCGACGCCAGCCAGTGGATGGAGCTCTTTCCGTACATGGCCCCTGCGGGCGACGGTGTGATCGACCTGCGGGCGATCGTGGCGCAGGCGCGCACCTCGAACGTGCAGCACCTGTTCGTGGAACAGGATCTGGTGGCAAACCCTGGCGTCGCGCTCAAGCGGAGTTACGACTTTCTGACCAGCCTCTGATCAGACAGCGCTGGCGCCAGTTTCATTTCACTGGCGCGGCCCGACGCTGGCCATCCCACCCTGGCCCGTACACCGCCCGTCCCGGCCTCGCACCAGTGTGCTTGTCGTTCCGCCAGACGCCAACGCCATTCACGAACACATCCCGCACACCGACCGAAAGCTGATGCGGCTTCTCGAACGTCGCCTTGTCGATGACCGTGGCGGGATCGAAGATCACGATGTCAGCGAAGCTCCCTTCCTTGAGCAAACCCCGATCACGAAGCCCAAGAATCTGCGCGGTGGACCAGGTCATCTTGCGCACGGCTTCCTCGAGCGAGAAGAGGCTCTCATCGCGTGCGTACTTGCCGAGTACACGTGGAAAGGTGCCGTATGACCGAGGATGCACCAGCGCCGTGGTCGTGTCCGGGTCACTGCCGCCAGCATCGCTGCCGATCACGACCCATGGGCGCGACATCATCGCCGACACGTTCGCATCGGACATACCGAACGTCACCTTACCCAGCTTGTTCTGCTCGCCGACGATGAGTGCGATGGTGGCGTCGACCCAGTCCATCTTGAGCGCGGCGGCAATCTCATTGAGCCGCTTGCCTTCGAACTGCTTCCACTCCGGCTTCTTGAATCCGGCGATCTGATACGCGCTGGGCTGATTGTCCTGGCAATAGCTGATGACGCCGGCGGTGAGGTCCGTCATCCCGCGGCGGATGCGCGCGCGCAGTGTGGAATCCTGCAGGCGCTCGATCAGCTTGCCGTCGGCGTGCACCCAGCCGGGAACACACGCAGACAGACTGTTTCCCGAAGCGGGATACGAATACATCGTCGCCTTCACGTCCTGGCCGGCGGCGCGCGCTGAATCGACCTTGGCGATGGCGGGAGCGGCCAACGGCCAGTTGCGCTGACCTGAGGCCTTGAAATGGTAGATGATCACCGGCACGCCTCCATCCTTGCCGATCCTGATCGCTTCGTCCATCGCGCTCAGCAGCGCCCCTTCTTCGCTACGGATGTGCGTGATGTACGAGCCGTGGAGCGGTGCCATCGCTTTCGCGGTTTCGATCAACTCTTCCGTGCCGGCGTAGCTGCCTGGTGGATAGATCAGCGCACTCGAGATGCCGAACGCGCCGTCGCGCATGGCATTGCGAACCACGCTCCGCATCGTGTCGAGCTGCGCCGGGGATGCTGCACCTTCGACGCGTCCCATCGCATACCCACGTACCGTGGTGGCGCCGAGGTAGCTGCCCGCGTTGACCGAGATGCCATGTTGCTCCATCGCCGCCAGCCACTGCCCGAAACCATGTTCGCCGCGGTAGGTGCTCACGCGTGCCAGCATCAGGGCATCTTCCGGATCACCGCCGACGAACAACGAGTCGACATTGGTATTCGACGGCGCGGGTGTGGTCGCTTCGCCGAGGATCTCGGTCGTCACACCCTGCGACACCTTGCCGATGACGCGACCGTCAGCGAACAGCAGAGAGCCCCACGAATGGGACTGGATGTCGATGAAGCCGGGGGAGACGA
>JANNVN010000069.1:0-15721 GCA_031414435.1 Gemmatimonadaceae bacterium | reverse complement strand
TCTCGGCCCAATTCACCGGACACCCCGCTCGCACATGGTTATCGTCCTCTTCGGCAAGCCCGGAGCGGGGAAAGGCACTCAGGCGCCGCGGCTCGCCGCGGCGCTTGGCGTTCCGATCCTTGCCACCGGCGAAGCCCTCCGTGCCGCTCTGCGCGCCGGCACTCCCATGGGTCTGGCCGCCAAGGCCTTCATGGATCGTGGTGACCTCGTCGCCGACGACGTGATTCTCGGGATCATCAAGGAAACGCTGTCGCAGCCGGCCTACGCCAACGGTGCGGTGCTGGATGGCGTCGTCCGCACCGTCCCGCAGGCGATCGGCCTGGAGAAGGTGTTGGCGGACCTCGACCGCAAGCTCGGCGCGGTTCTCGTCTTCGATATTCCCGATGACGAGATCATCGGTCGCATCAGCAGCCGGCTAACGTGCGACAAATGCAGCGCGCCCTTCACCGGCCGCCAGCCTGGCGAGCAGTGCGACACGGTCGGTTGCGTCAGCGGGCAGGGCGGCGGCACGCTGGTTCGCCGGAAGGACGACGAACCGGAAGCAGTGAAGACGCGCCTTGATGCCTATCGCACGTCGACGGAGCCGGTGCTCGCGTGGTACCAGCAGAATGGTGACCGGATTGCGACCATCGATGCGGTTGGCGCGATCGACGATATCACCGCACGCGCGCGGCTCGCACTCGGATTGTGATCCAGCTCAAGTCGGCTCGCGAAATCGACACGATGGCGCGCGGCGGGAGAATTCTCGCCGCTGCCCACGATGTCGTGCAACGCGCGATCCGGCCCGGTGTCACGACGCTCGAACTCGACTCGCTCGCCGACGACTTCATTCGCAGCCACGAGGGCGCCCTTCCGGCGTTCAAGGGGCTGTATGGTTTTTCGGGCTCGGTCTGTCTGAGCATCAATGAAGAGATCGTGCACGGCATCCCATCGGCCAAGCGCGCACTGAAAGAAGGCGACATCCTTTCGGTCGACATTGGCGTCAAGTACGAGGGGATGTACACCGACGCCGCCAAGACGCATGCCGTGGGGCGCATTACGCCCGAGCATCAGCGGCTCCTCGACACGACCCAAGCCTCCCTTGCGGCGGCGATCGACGCCGCCGTGCTTGGGAACCATATCGGCGATATCGGTCACGCCTGCCAGCAAGTGGTCGAGGCGGCCGGGTTCTCGGTCGTCCGAGAGTTGGTGGGTCATGGGGTCGGCTTCGTGCTGCACGAGGAGATCCAGGTGCCCAATTACGGCAAGGCCAAGCGCGGGCCGAAGCTTATGGCTGGGATGACCCTCGCCATCGAGCCAATGGTGAACATCGGGACCGCCGCGATCCGGACCTTGGACGACAAGTGGACGATTGTTTCCGCCGACGCCAAGTGGTCCGCGCACTTCGAGCACACGGTGGCTGTCACGGCGCAGGGACCGCGGATCCTGACGAATCTGGATTCGTAGCGAAGCGCTGGGCGGAACACTGTCCGCGTGGCCGGGTCTTGACGTGAACGGCTACGGCGTGCGCCGATCCCTGGTCTGGAGGTGTGTTCGAATGCTCCGTGAACTCTCGGTCGGATCACTGCTCCTGACGGCGGGCGTCGCCGTTGCCGGCTGCAACCGACGCTTCGTTCCGGCGCCGTTCGGCACGCCGCTCGACGAGGTCTGCAATCCGGTGAATGGCAGCTTGACCGCGCCACTGGACACGTTCCGGATGGGCCCCGCCGAGATCGCGACAGGCAAGGGCTGGACGACGACTGTCGCCACCGCGCAGGAGCTCGAGCTCCGACGCATCGATGCTGAGCTGACCGTCTGGCGTGGAGCGCGGTTCGTCTTCCCCGCGCTGCAGCCGCAAAATGCTGTCCGCTGCTCGCTTACACGCGGTGACACGACCATCAATGTTCAGGCAACGCGCCTCAACGGATTCAACTATCGCGTCGATGTGGCGTTTGAGCCGCTCATCAACGGCCAGTACTTCTACATGCAGCTGGATACGCGCTACGTGGAGCACCTTCGGCAGATGCGCGGCATCATCGAGAACGTCCGGTTTCCGGCAGATACGGGCGTTGCGCGGCGCTGAGCTGGGTCACGCCGGGTTGGGGCCGAGGCGTGGGGCAGGGAACATGGCTACGTGGCGGAGTTCGCACGATGGAATTGGCAAGATGTCACAAGGAATCGTTCCCAAGAGGCGCGACATGACAGTCCGTTACTCGTCGGTAGCATTGCTGCTTGCGTCCGCGGCGCTTGTCGGCTGCGCCGCCGGACCAGGGGTCGAATCAGCGATGGGAACTCCGATCGACGCCGTCTGTGACCCACGGTACAACACCTTGCCGGCACCGACGGACACGTTTCAGGCGGGTTGGGCGACATTCGAGGTCGCGCGGGGATGGGCGTCGACCACTGTCTCCGCCCCACGCTTGGAACTCCGACGGATCGGCTCGACCTTGGTGGTCCGTGAAGGTGAGCCAGTGCCCGTGCCGCTGGCACCGCCACTTCGGAACGCAAACGTCCGGTGCGAGTTGACGCGCAAGGACACCATGGTAGTTATCACGGGGTCCCGGGAACGCGGGACCGACTTTTCCGTCAGTGCGTGGTGGGAGACGGAAGCCGACGGTCCAATACTCCAGCTCACACTGGTGACGAACTCCGCCGAAGAGCTCCGGCGGATCCGAGGTACGATCGAGAGTGTGCGTTTCCCGATCGATACGATGCGTGTTGCGAAGCGACGGAAAGCGAAATAGGTGAGAGACGGAACCGAGGCTGGCCTGACGTACGCATCACATCCCGTATCGGAGGCGATATGACCATGAAGATCAGTGCTGGTGCCGCGATGCTGTTCCTCGCAGTTGGCGCTTGTGCAGGCTCGAAGATCCCGCCCGCGATGACTGGCGCCACGATTCGACCGATCGATGAACCGTGCAACCCGGCCAATGGCACGATTGAAGGGCCGACGCGGGCGATCTCGCTCAGCCCGCTCGAGTTCGCGGTACCGGAGCGATGGATTCCCGACTTCCAGACGCTGAACAACATCGACTTCAACCTGCAGCTTACGGGCGCCGTCCTGCACGTCTGGAAGGGATCCAAGTTCGTCTTCAACCCGGTGCTGCCACTCAATTCGGCCGAGTGCACCGTCACGAAAGGCGATACCGCGATCAAGATCCGGACGACGATGATCGTCGAAGGGATCACGAACTACCGGGTGGATGTGAGCTGGGAACCGCAGATCGGCGGGCAGCATCTGTACATGCAGCTTCGCACGCGATTCCCGCAGAATCTCAAGCAGATCCGAGGCGTGATCGAAGGCGTGCGGATCCCGGTGAGCACTGCCTCGCGCCAGTGAGGCAGTGACCGCGCTCGCGGCGGTCAACTACCGCCGCATGTTTCGAGCTGTATTCCTGCCTCGTGCGGTCTTCATCCCGCCTCGTGTCCGACTGCGAGGCCGGCAGCGGGCCCGCGCTCGGCACGAGTTGGAGCGGTGCAGCCTGCGTCCTCATCCCGCCACGTGCCTGACCGCGGCGCGAGTGGCGTCGAGCAGGTCGTTCGCGCGATGCTGAAGTGCTCTCGCCTCGTCTTGTGCCGCATGGGCGAGTGTCGTGTCGGACAGCATCGCGAGATTGCTGCGCAGCAGACCCAGCGCGGCGCTGACCGCTGCATGCGCCAGCGTTGCGCCGGTCCACGCGTCTGGCGCCGTCACGCGATCACCAAGCGCCGCCGCTTCTGCCGACAACGCGAGCACGTCAATGGCGAGGCGCGCGACCCGAAGTGGGACTTCGCTGGCTCCCATCAGGGCGGCGTCAACGGCGCGGAATCGGTCGGTCAGTGCACCGGGCGTGCGCGCAAGCGCCCGACGTGCCGCCACCACGCGCTGCCAGGCATCGGCGTCGTCGCGCGCGGCAACCTGCAGGTGCCGTTCGAGGATCGACGCGCTACGCAGCACGAGTCGTAACGGTTCTGCGACGGCGCTGTGCGGACGTGCGACGTGCACGCCGGCGGCGAGGCGAACGGTGGATGCGGCGAGAATCGCCGTCAGTGCCGCGGCCGTTCCGCTCGCCTCCGGCCGGTCGAGCGCGGCGATGGCGTCAGCCACGTGTCGCAGATCATCCGGCGGTCGGGTTGCCGCGATGCGTTGCTCGAGTGACACCGTGTCGCGCGTGTCACGCAGCCTGATCCGACTCGCGAAGCCCTGTTCGACCCTGCGTTGCGGCACGAGGCCGATGATTTCGCTGTGCGTCACATCGATGCCGAGTCTCTGCGCCGCCGCGGCAACGGCATCGAAGGCCGCGTGCAGTGACACGGCATCGAGATCGGTGATGTTCATCGATACCTGGGCTTGACCATCAACGACCAGGCCGAGGGCCTTCACTCCAGCGAGTCCGCCGTTTGCCGCGCGCAGTTGTCGGGCGATTGCCTGCGCCTGGGGAAGATGCGCCGCTTGCCCGACGAACACATTGAATGCGCCGAGGAAATGCCGCGCGCCGATTGCCACCGCGCCGGCCGTCGGATGGAGGGCTGCCGGACCTGCGTCGGGGGGGCGAGTGGTGGAGATCAGTCGTTCGAGGTCGGCAGTGCCGCCGCGACGTAGGTCGGCCAGGTTCCGGTATTCGGGGCGCTGCGCTGCCTGATCGTAGAGGTAGACCGGGATGTGCAGTTCGGTCCCGACGCGATCGGCGAGTTCGCGCGCGTAGCGGACGCAGTCGGCCATCGTCGTACCATCGAGCGGGATGAATGGCACGACGTCGGCGGCGCCGATCCGTGGGTGAACGCCTGCATGCCGGGTCAGGTCGATCAGATCGCGGGCCGTGCGGATGGCCGCGAACGCAGCCTGTACGATGTCTGCTGGTTCGGCGACGAACGTGATCACGGCGCGATGGTGCGAGGCATCGAGTGAATGGTCCAGCACCCGCCCCCGCGCCGCGGTGATGGCGGCCGCGATGGCGTCGATGATGGCCGGGTCACGTCCTTCGGAGAAATTCGGGACACATTCGATCAGCGCCATCTCAGTCATCTCCGCCGATGGTCTCGAGCAGCCAGAAGTGCATACTCGGGTTGCCGGCGAGATATCCGGCGAAATCAGGGACTGAGGGCATGCCGAAAAAATCCGTGACGATGCCGCCGGCCTCACGGACCAGCAGGATCCCTGCGGCCACGTCCCATGGCGCGAGACGGAGTTCCCAGAAGGCATCCACGCGGCCGCAGGCGACATGCGCGAGGTCAATCGCGGCCGACCCCGCGCGTCGAATCCCGCTCGTCGTCGCCAGTACCTTGGGAAGCTGTCGCAGGTACTTCGCGATCTGGTCCGGCTTTCGGAACGGCACGCCCGTGGCGATCAGTGCTCGGGAAGGATCCTCGATCGTGCTCACTCGGATCGGGACGCCGTCGCGGAAGGCGCCGCCGTTGCGCACTGCGGTGAAGCACTCCGATCGCGGAATGTCGACCACCACCGCCGCAGACAACACACCGTCGACCATGGCGCCAATCGAGACGGCGTAGGCTGGAAAGCCGTGCAGATAGTTCGTGGTGCCGTCGAGCGGATCGACGATGAAGGTGATGCCGCTGCCCACGGGCGTATCGGGCGCACCCTCCTCGCCGATGAAGGTCACCGCTCGCCCTGCTGGGGCGAGTGCCTCCCGGATCAGTGCCTCGGCGTCGCGATCGACGGTGCTGACGAAGTCACTGGCACCCTTGGTGTCCCAGGTGAGCGTGTGGCGCACCGCATCCTGAGCCCGGATGAAGGCAGCTGCACTGAGCGCCGCGGCCTCGATTTCACCGAGCAGCGCGCGATCGTCGGCGGTGGGACCTGGGGTGGGGGGACGTTGCATGGGGGGTGTAGGCATTAGCTTGGCGGAATGTCTCGAATCTTCAGCGGCATCCAGCCCTCAGGCGAGTTGCACATCGGCAACTACCTCGGCGCCGTCCAGAACTGGGTCCGTCTGCAAGAGGGGCGCGAGAACACCTACTTCTGTATCGTGGTTCTCCACGCGCTGACAGGAAACTACGAGCCTGCCGATCTTCGGCGACGTCGGCACGAAATGGCGGTCTCCCTGCTGGCGGCTGGCCTCGATCCGGAACGCTGCACCCTCTTCTTCCAGAGCGCCGTTCCGCAGCACGCCGAGCTGGCCTGGATTTTCAACACCGTCACCCCGCTCGGGGAGCTGGAGCGCCAGACGCAGTACAAGGACAAGGCCAGCCGCCAGGAGAGCGTGATCACCGGCTTGCTGACCTATCCCGTGCTTCAGGCGGCCGACATCCTGCTCTATCATGGCGCGCGCGTGCCGGTCGGCGAAGACCAGGTGCAGCACTTGGAGCTGAGCCGGGAGATCGCGCGCCGCTGGAATGCCCGGTTTGCGGCGAACGAGCCGTACTTTCCGGAGCCGCAGCCGCTGCTGACGCCCGTGCGCCGGCTGATGGGATTAGACGGCCAGGCGAAGATGTCCAAGTCCATTGGCAATACCATCGGCCTGCTTGAATCACGCGAGCAGATCTGGGACAAGCTGCGGCCGGCCGTCACCGATCCGGCGCGCGTCCGGAAGAGTGATCCAGGCAATCCGGATGTCTGCAACGTGTACTCGATGCACAAGGCGTTCAGCGACGTGCCGACTCAGGCGACGGTGGCCTCGAACTGTCGCAGCGCCGGCTGGGGGTGCATCGAATGCAAGAAGGTGTTGGCCGAGAGCATCGAAGAGGTGCTGGTGCCGATTCGTGTTCGTGCAGCCGAGATTGGGGCGAAGCCGTCGACTGTGACTGATGTGCTCGAGGACGGGGCAAAGCGCGCCCGGACGACGGCGCAAGAAACGATGCGCCAGGTGTACGAGCGCATGGGGCTGACTGACTGATGCCAATCACGCGCGCTGTACTCGGTGGCATGTTCGCGGCTACCGTGACGCCGTTCGACATGAATGGCACCCTCGACCGTGACGCGGCGCGGCGCAATGTGCGCGCGCTGCTGGATGCGGGGTTGCACGGCGTGTTGCTGGCCGGCTCGACGGGTGAAGCCGCACTGCTCGATCAGACGGAGCGCGATGGGCTGCTGCAGGCGGTGCGCGATGAAGTGCCCTCGTCCCGGTTTCTGCTGATGGGCGTGGGCACCGAAAGCACGCGTCACACCATTGCCCGTGCCAAACATGCCGCAACCCTCGGTGCCGACGCCGTGCTGGTGGTAGCGCCGCACTACTTCACGGCACTGATGACACCGGCGGCGCAGCGCGCGCACTATCTCGCAGTGGCTGATGCGTCGCCCGCGCCGGTGGTGCTCTACTCCGTGCCGGCATTCATGCACTATCACCTCGATCCGGATGTGGTCTGCGAGTTGGCGTCGCACGAGAACATCATTGGGATCAAGGATTCGAGCGGGAACGCCGAGTGGCGCAACGGCTACCTGCGGGCCGCCAGTCCGACCTTCGCCGTGATGACCGGCCATGCGCCATCCCTGTCGCAGGCGCTGGGCGAAGGCTGCGCCGGCGCAGTGCTGGGGGCGGCGTGTATCGCGCCGCAGCTGGCACTGGCTGTCGCCCGCGGCGTCGGACTCGGACACCCCGAGGATGCCGCCGACGCGCAACTCGGCCTCAAGCGGATTGCGATCGAAGTGGCTGGGGTGTACGGGGTGCCCGGGCTGAAGGCCGGCGTGGATGCCGCCGGGATGATCGGTGGAGCGCCACGGGCACCGCTGATGGCAGTCAGCGACGAGGGGCGTGCGGTGGTGCGGAGTGTGGTGAGCTCAGTGCTCGAGGTGGTGGCGTAGCTGTCAGCGTGATCGGGATGGCGCGGGCTCGACGAACTCCGTCCCCATGAGCTCACGAACTCCGTCCCCATGAGCTCACGAACTCCGTCCCCATGAGCTCACGAACTCCGTCCCCATGAGCTCACGGACTCCGTCCCCATGGTTTCCACATCGTTTCCAGACGTCTATTTGGTGCCGCCAGCGCCAGCGGCGCCCAGCGTGTCAGCGATCCATCGCTCGATCTGTAACAGGTGCGGATGCCGGGTGCCGTAGCCAAAGCGCAGTGGCACCAGTGCTTGTTGTGCTGCCGCTGCCGCGGCTGGATCGTGTCCGGCGGCGAGCGCCCGTGATTCCGCGATCAGCGCATCGCCGTACGACGCGCTGCGTGTCATCGTCAGCGAATCGATGGCAGCGGCGCGTTTCGCAAGGCGGGCCTGTGCAAGTGCTTCGGCTGGATTTCCTGCCTGCAACGCCAGTGCGCTGGCGCGGAGATACGCTCCGAGCAGAGACTGGTCGCCACCGCCCTCGCGCTTGCTGAAGGCACGCACGAACGTGTTCAACGTGTCGAGTGCCTCGACCACTTTGCCGCCGTGGGCTGCGATCGCTGCGCCAGCGCTGATCGCGGCGACGCGCATCGACGGAATTGGTGGTGCTTTTACCAGCATCGGCTGCATGGCCTGATACATCCGGCCGGCCTCCGGTCCGTTCGACAGTTGCAGCAGTGCGTTGACCAGCAGCGCGTACGCCTCGAGTTGCACGCGTGGATTCTGCGCCTCGCGGTCCGCAATCAGTCGTCGCGCCTGCGCCACGACACTGTCAGCCTGCCTCAGGCGCGAGTACACCTGCATCCCGCGATACCGGAGAACGAGAGGGATCGCAGAACCGTTCTCGATCGGCCCGATCTGCGCGATCTCACGCTCCAGCATGTCACGGGCCGCGACGAATTCGCCGAGCTCCACGAGCTGTGATATGTGGTTACCCGCGATGGTCAGCATCCCGTCGGTGTCTGCCCGCCCGCCGCGCTGCAGGAGCATTTTCAATCGGCCAAAGGTGCCCGATGCGTCACGCGTCTTGCCAGACATCCCCTGGCTCAGCCCAAGGTTGTTCAGTGCGACCGTGTAGTTCGACGTCAGCGTGTCACCTTCTGCTTCGAGCAACGTGACCGACTGCTTTGTGACGACGATGGCAGAATCGAACTTCCCCGCGGCGGTGAATTGGCGCGACCGTGCCGAGTTGCAGGCGATGATCGCGCCAGAGGTGTCAGGTCGCACCTTGGGCAGCAGCGCCATGCCCTCGCGGAGCCGGACGGCGGCCGAATCTGTCTGCCCAGCCTGCAGCATCACCCAGGCTGCCAGACAGAGGTTGGTCGCTTCGCTCGGTGTGTCATTGGCCTGATGCGCCGCCTGCGCCGCCGCGGCGAGCACCGCGCCCTGATTCCCGAGATCGTTCAGATCCGCATAACGTTCGGCCAGAAAGCCGAGCAGTGCGCTGAGAATGGCGGGGTCGTTCTGATGCTGTGTCTCGACCGACTTTCGCGCCATCCCGAGCAGTTCCGACGGCGTGAGTGCCCGTCCGCCAGGGCCCACCATGCTCATCATGGCGACCTGCATGTCACCGGTGGCCCGCGCGAGTTGTAACGCCCGGCTGGCCTTGTCGCGTGCGGCTTCGGCCACGCGAGTCTGGCGCCACGAGACGCCGGTGGCGGTGAGGAGCGCCAGCGCGATGGTACCGCCCGTGAACACGGCAACACTGTTCCGTCTTACAAACCGGGCAACGCGTTCGGTCGTTGTGCCCTGCCGGACTGACACGCCCTCGTGACGCGTGGTGCGGCGCAGGTCGTCGGCGAAGGCGGTGACGGTCTGGTAGCGGTGGCTCGGGTCCTGTTCGAGGGCCCGGGCGAGAATCGCATCGAGATCGCCGCGCAGCATTTTCGGCAACGCGCTGGACGACGACCGTCTCGCGGCGGCATCCGCTGAAAGGATCCACGCGGCGGCACTGCTGGCCGCGACCGGCGGCCGCGCAGGCATTTTGCCTGTCAGCATGGAATACAGCAGTACGCCGAGCGAATAGACATCGGTTGCCGCCGACTCAGGTTTCGCCGCCAGTTGCTCCGGTGCGGCGTACGCCGGTGTAAACGGAAGCGGCGTGGAATCGGCGTCAGTGCCGTCCTGCTGCGCCAGACGCGCCACGCCGAAATCGAGCAGCTTCACGGTGCCGTCGGTCGTGACGAGAATGTTCGACGGCTTGATGTCGCGATGAATCACGAAGTGCGCATGTGCGTGCGCGACGGCATCACACGTGGTGAGGAACAGTGCGATGCGTTGCGGGACGGTCAGTCGCTGCTCATCACACCACTCGTCGATGCGGATGCCATCGATGTATTCGAGAATCAGGTATGGCTGGCCGTTCTCACGCACGCCGGCGTCGAAGAGCCGTGCGATACCGGGATGCGTCAGGCGCGCGAGTGCCGTGCCTTCCTGACGGAACCGTGCCAGCCCTGCGCCGCCCAGCCCGCGGAGATTCAGCAGCTTCACGGCCGCTGTTCCGTCAAAGGTGCCGTCAGACCGATCTGCGAGCCAGACGCTGCCCATGCCTCCTTCGCCGAGGGTGCGGAGAAGTGTCCAGTCCCCGATCCGCGTGCCTTCCGTTTCCGCCGGTTGCGGCGTGAGCGCGTTCAGTGCACGCGTCAGTGTTCCCGTGCCGCCGCGTGCGGAGTCGTTGCTGAGGAGTTCGCGTACATCACGCGCGCTGTCAGGGTCGGTCGTCGCCAGCTCAACAAGCCAGCTCTCGCGTGCCTCGTCCGTCAGGTCGAGTGCTCTGTCCACCAGCGGGCTGAGTTGCGTCCAACGTGCGGCGTCGATCATGTGTGCCAGGTGAGACGGTGACTCTGAACGCGCCGATGGTTCAGACGCAGATACTGCGCGCAGAACGCCAGAAAGCCGGCCGACGCTACGGCGTTGGCTGTCGGCGATGCGCCAACCGCATTGAGCGCGAGGATCCGTTCGACTTCGGCAATCAGCGTTGGTGCATCGGTGCGCAGATCGTCGAGCCAGGCCTGGCGAGCAGGCCAGTCCATGCGGCGTGCGGTAGCGAGGAGTGGTTCGATCGCGTGCGCGAGAGACGTCCGCTTCGTCATGGGGTGGGCCTCGCTGGACGGGAAAAGAAGGCAGGCCTGCACCCTCAAATCGCAGATCGCGGCGAATCGCCGACAGCGAGCGGGACTGCGGGGGCTCGGCGGGGGCCGTCGCCATGGGCTGGCGAACTCCGTCCCCATGAGCTGGTGGGGTCCGTCCCCATGGGCGGGTCCCCATGGGCTCGCGTCCCCATGAGGCCGGCTCCGTCGGGCCACAATGTGATTGACAGCGGTCTCGGTCGTCAGTATCCTGAATTTCGCTTCACCGAAATTACGGATTCTTATGGCCTTCGAATTCCTGTTCCAGAGGAGAGTTGTGTATGGCGCCCTCGCCGGCGTACTCGTCGGCGCGGCGCCCGCTCACGCGCAGGCCACAGCCGTGCTCGTCGGCCGGATCGCGGCCTCGGGCCAGCCCCTGATGGGCGCGACGGTCGGGCTCGAGCGCGATCCGCGTCGTACCGTCCGGACCGACAGCGCCGGCCGCTATCGCCTGATCCTGCCGGTGGCCGCATCGGTGCGCATCCTGGCCCGCGCGATCGGCTACGCACCGTTCAGCGGTGTCGTCGCCCTCAGCGGCGCGGGCCCTGATACGCTGGACATCGTGCTCCAGCAGAGTGCGTCGCTCCTCAACACCGTCGTCACCACGGCGACGCTGCAGGAACGCTATCTCTCCGACTCACCTGTCAAAGTCGAACTGGTGACGCCGGCGTTCCTGCAGCGCAACGTCAGCAACAACGTGATGGACAATGTGTCCTTCCTGCCCGGCCTGACACAGCAGGTGGATTGCGGTGTGTGTTTCACGAACAACATTCGCATCAACGGCATGGAAGGCCCGTACACGGCGGTCCTCATTGATGGGACGCCGATGATGAGCGCACTGGCCACGGTGTACGGGCTCAACTCGATCGACCCCAGTCTGATTGAACAGATCGAGATCATCCGGGGCCCGAACTCGACGCTCTATGGATCCGAGGCGATGGGCGGCGTCATCAACATCGTCACGAAGGACGCGCGCCTGGCGCCCAGGTACAGTCTGAACGTGTTCGGCACCAGCGATGGCGAGACGAATCTGTCGCTCGCGGCGGCACCCAGTATTGGTGGCGTGCGCAGCCTGTTGAGCGTCACCGGCAGTCGCAACGCGCACTTCGTCGATCGCAATGGCGATGGGTTCAGCGATCTCCCGCTCGTCTCGCGGTTGTCCATCATGAACAAGTGGGTGACGGGAACGCCGGCCAATCGACCGTTCGAGTTGATGGCGCGCGTGTATGGTGAAGATCGTTTTGGTGGAATTGATGCATGGACACCCGCCGATCGTGGATCGACGAGCGTCTACGGCGAGTCGATTCGCACACTGCGCGCCGAAGTGCTCGGTACCTATCGGCCGGGCGCACCGGGGACGCCGCTGCGCTTCGATCTCTCCGCCAACTGGCATGACCAGGACAGCTTCTATGGTGCCACGGCCTATCGCGCCGCGCAGCAGGTGGCGTTTGCGCAGGGCGTGTGGTCGCCACAACTCGCGCGGCACGGCGTCACGATTGGAGGTGCCGTGCGGTATCAGCGCTACGCAGACAGCACGCAGGCACAGCGCACCACCGATGTGCGCGTGATTCCTGGCGTCTTCGCGCAGGATGAAGTTTCACTCGGCAGTCGCACGTCGGTGCTGGCAGGCGTTCGCGTCGACCACCATGCGGCGCATGGCGTGGTACCGTCGCCACGGCTGGCCATCAAGTGGACTCCGGATCGTCACACGACGATTCGCCTCAACGGCGCGACCGGGTTCCGTGTCGTGAGTCTCTTCACGGAAGATCATGCGGCGCTGACGGGTGCTCGGACTGTCCGGATCGATGAGGCCCTGCGGCCGGAGCGTTCCGCCACCGCCACCCTGAGCCTGAATCGGGTCATGGATGTTCGCGGCGTCGAAGATGCGATGACACTCGACATCGACTTCTTTCACACGCGCTTCAGCAATCGCATCGTGGGGGACTTCGACAGCGATCCGAACCTGATCATCTATCGCAATCTGCGCGGTGCGGCCGTGACGCGAGGCGCGTCGCTGGCCCTCGGCTATGCCACGTTGCGGCAGCCATTCACGGGGAGCGTCGGATTCACGCTGCAGGATGTCTTCGTGGAAAACGACGGCGTGCGCCGTGCGCTGCCGTTCGCGGCGACGGCGCAGGGGGTGTTTTCCCTCGGCTACCGAATCGACCGGCTCGGGCTGACAGTGGATTGGACCGGGCGTGTGCAGGGCCCGGCGGCGCTGCCGCAGTTCGACGGATTGCCTTCACGCTCACCGTGGTTCACTGAGCAGCATCTGCAGTTCACGCGCCGCGCACCGGGGCGGCCGGACCTGTATATCGCGGTGAAGAATCTTTTCAACTTCGTGCAGCGCGACGCCATCGTGGATCCCTTCAATCCTTTCGGTGATCGATTCGACACCGCGCGTGTCTACGGGCCGCTGCAGGGCAGGCGATTGCTGTTCGGGGTTCGCCAGGTCGTGAGTCGCTGAATGCCGTCGCACAAGTCTCGGTTACGGTGCGCGATGCTTGTCGCCACACTCGTCACCTCGCTCGCCGCCGCTGGTGATGTTGCTGCGCAACCGCCGGTGAATGACCGCGACACGCTGGCGCGCGCCGATCTGTCATGGTCGATGCTGTCGTTGTCCGGAGCACGCGTTACGCTCGAGGCCTTCCGAGGCCGTGTCGTTATCGTCAACAGCTGGGCGACGTGGTGCGAACCGTGTGTCGCGGAGCTGCGCTCACTCACCGCACTGCGGGCTGCAGTGCCCGACTCTGCGCTGGTGTTCGTGCTGGTCGCGCCGCAGCGGCGGTCGCCGGTCCAATCTTTCGTGCGCCGGCGAGGGCTGACCCTGCCGGTGTATCTCGAAACGACACCAGCGCCGGCGGTCTATCGGTTCGAGGCGGTACCGACAACCTGGATCATCGATCGCGACGGGCGGATCGTGATGCGTCACCGCGGCGCGATGCGTTGGGATACCCCGGCCATACAGCAGTTCGTGCAGACGCTGCTGATCGGGCACCGGCACTGACGGGTACGACTAGATGCCGACGACCTCGGGCACCATGCCGGCCGCGGTGCCCGTGCCGGGCGCGCGATCCAGCACCGCCGCGGTGAAGCGCTCCGGGCGACAGGCGGCATTCGTGCACCCCGGACACCGATGACCGTACGACGCTGATGTGGTGGTGCGACCAGCGAGATGGTCGGCCACGATGCCACTCAGCGCCCGCAGGAAGTGGCGTGACGCATTCAGCGCATCGGCTCTGACATAGCGCGTGATGCCTGCCTCACGCGCCACGTGTCCGTACTCGATGTCCAGCTCCGAGAGCGTTTCGATGTGATCGCTGGTGAAGGCGATCGGCACGACGATCACGGCGCGCTGCCCGCGCGCACCGAGCTGACGGAGCACCACTTCGGTGCTCGGTCCGAGCCAGCGCACCGGCCCGACATCAGACTGGTAACTGAGCTGGTGCGCGTTGGGTACACCGAGGTGCTGCATTACCGCGGCCACACTGGCCGCCACCTCGGCCGGGTAGGCATCACCGCGGTCGATGACGCTCAGCGGAAGCGAATGCGCACTGAAAAGAATCAGGGCACCGTCACGCTCTTCCGACGGCACGCGGGCGAGTGCCTCGCGGGTGACCTGTGCCATGCTGGCGATGAAGCCCGCATCGAGGTGCCATCGGTCGATCAGGCTCCAGTCGAAGCGATCCTCGAGGCCAGTGCGCACCAGCGCGCGCTGCAGCTCGTTCAGCGAGGACCCACTGGTCGTGCACGACCATTGCGGGTACTGTGTGAAGGCCACCGCGCGCGTGATGCCGTCGGCGGCCATGGCCTGCAGGGCGTCGTCGGCGAATGGTGCCGTGTAGCGAAATGAGATGTAGAACCGGTGCGGTGCTGTGTCCGGTGACAGCGCGTCAAGCCGTTCGCACATGCCCGCGCCCTGCGCCTCGGTCCAGCGACGGATTGGCGAGCCCCCACCGATGGCAGCATAGAGCTTTTCCACTCGTGGCGCACGGCGTTTCGCGATGAAGCTGCCCAGCACCGTCTGCATCGGTAACCGCAACAGTTCACGGTCGGCGAAGAGACGCTCGAGAAAGGGGCGCACATCGGCGAGCGTTTCCGGGCCGCCGAGGTTCAGCATCACGATGCCCGTGCCGCGCGGAGGTGCAGTGTGTGTGTGCATGTGATGGAACCTGTCTGCCGACGCGCCGCGCCGCATTCGTACTTGTACGGAGTAGTTGCGCCCTGATGGAAACCGGGACGGCACGGGCGCGTAGTATTCCGTATGAGTCCAGACATCCTGATCCTGCTGGCCGCCGTGCTCGGCGGACTCGTGATGATCCCCCTCGGTCTGCCCGGGATCTGGCTGATGCTGCTCGCGGGTCTGGGCCACCGCGTCCTCGTCACGCCGCCCACGATCGGCTGGCTCACGCTCGCCATCCTGACGGTCATCGCTGCCGGCGCGGAATGGGTCGAATTCTCCGTCGCAGGCCGGTACACCGCCAAGTACGGCGGCTCACGACGGGCGGCGTGGGGCGCGATTCTCGGCGGTCTGGTTGGCGCCTTCGTGGGGATTCCGATCCCGGTGGTCGGGTCGGTCGTTGGCGCGTTCGCCGGGGCGTTTGCCGGGGCGCTGATCGGCGAATACTCGATCGAACGGGACCATGGCAAGGCCACTCGTGCCGCGACCGGGGCACTGATCGGGCGAGCCGTGGCGACGGCGCTCAAGAGTCTGGCCGGGTGCCTGATCGGCGTCTGGCTTCTGGCGGCCGCCTGGCGCTGACGTTTCGGTGGCAGTGCACACAACTCACCGCCGGGGGATTAGTTGACGGTCACCCAAACCCACCCGGGCCTTTGCTTAACCCACAGTA
>JANNVN010000068.1:0-14911 GCA_031414435.1 Gemmatimonadaceae bacterium | reverse complement strand
CCAACGACTTCGCCGCGACGGGCTATCAGATCGACATCGGAATCCGCATCAGCGACCGCACCGAGATCATGATTACCGGCGGCGATGCCTCGCGGACATCGGGGTCTGAGTTCCGCGATTTCATCGACAACAACGACCAGCCGATCGAGCAGACGACGCAGTTGCGGCGGGTGCCACTGGCCGTGGGGGTGAAGTACGCGCTCTCCGCTCCCGGCGAGCGCATCGGCAAGTTCGCGTGGATTCCGTCCCGGTTCACACCGTGGGTCGGCACCGGCGTCGGCGCGATGCAGTACACCTTCAGGCAGCAAGGGGATTTTGTCGACTTCCAGACGCTCAATGTCTTTCGCTCGAAACTGTCCTCCACCGGCTGGGCACCGATGGCATACGCGCATCTGGGGCTGGACCTGCGACTGACCACACGCCTGTCGCTGACGAGTGATCTGCGCTACACCGCAGCGCGCGGCACGTTCGCACAAGATGGATCGTTTGACGGCTTCGGAAAGATCGACCTGTCGGGCACTGCTGCCACGATGGGCTTCACGCTGCGACTGTAGGAGAGACACTCATGTCACGCACATCACACGGCGCGCTGCTCGTCATCGGCACGCTGCTCAGCTGCACTGCCGCCCTCGCACAACGCGACACAACGATGCGCATCGACCCGCGGTGGCGCGCGTACCTCGGCTGCTGGTCGACCAGCGCCGCCGGCGCCGCGGGTCCGGACGTCTGCCTGCTGCCCACGCGCGACCGCAACTCGGTCGAGATGGTGACGGTCATCGGCGATTCGATCGTACCGGCCACGATATTGACGGCCGGCGGGGAACGTCTGTCGCGCACGAAAGATGGCTGCACCGGTTGGGAGCTTGCGCGCTGGTCGGATGACGACCGGCGTTTGTATGTCGAGTCCGAGTACAACTGTGGCGGCGGCACGCCGCAACGTGTCACCGGCATGTTCGCGCATCACGGCGACAGCTTCTCACAGATCGAATCGGTGAAGGCGCTCACGACGACTGCGGTTCGGGTCGTGCGCTTCGATTTGCTGTCCGACTCTCTCGGCCTGCCAGCGACGATTCTCCGGCGCCTGCCGATGGGCGGCAACATGTGGGCCGCGCGTGCCATGGCGGCTGCGGAAGTGACGAGTGCTGACGTCCTCGACGTATCGAAGGCCGTCGGCGCGCCCGTCACGGAAGCCTGGCTCGCGGAGCGTGGTCAGAAGTTCGCCCTCAGTGCGCGGGAACTGCGGAACCTGCGTAATGCAGGGATTCCCACCAGCGTGATCGACATGATGATCGCCGTGTCCAACCCGGGCGTCTTCGCGGTGATGCAGAACCAACCAGGCATGCGCACGCAGCAGGTCAATCAGCGTGGCCTTTCGAGTGCCGAAGAGCTGGCGCTGGCCCAGGCGGGCTATCGGGGGCGGATCAACGGAATGCCGCTCGGCTACGACCCGTTCTTCGGGTTCAACAACGCCTTCTTCCCATACTGGGGCTTCTCGCAGTTCGGACGCTTCAACCAGTTCAATCAATTCGGCTACTTCAACCAATTCGGACAGTTTGGTGGTGGCTGGCTCAACCCCTATGGTTTCAACGGCTTTCAGAACGGAGGCGGCTTCATCGGCGGCGGCAACGGGCCGTACGTGATCGTTCCCGCCCCGGCGATCAGCCCGCCAGGACGTGCAGTCAACGGCCTGGGCTACACTCAGGGCGGAAGCTCCGGCGGTGATCGTCGCGCCGAGCCGACGCCATCGGTGCAGAATGGCGGAGGCTATAGCTCTGGCGGCGGTGGCGGTTCGTCGAGTGGTGGTGGCGGTGCGTCCAGTGGCGGGGGCGGTGCGTCGAGCAACGGCGGCGGCGAGCAGCGGACAGCAAAACCGCGCCCTTAGGTCATTACGTTACTTTTCGCGCTTAAGCGAGAGTCTGTCACTGGTAACGTCGGCTGTGGGTTTGGAAGGTCGCGGCGACGTCAGTCGCAGAAATCGCTCGCGCGCTCTGGCGCGCGCTCTGTCTGCCGCAGGTGCTTTGGGCCTTGCACGATCCGTCGGTCGTTTGCTCGTGAAGTGCGTACTTGATTCACATCCGCCGCTGGAGACAGCCATGCCGCGCATCCGACATCTGCTTTCTTCCGCACTTGTTGCCACGGTGATCGCGGCGGCGCCCGTGATCGGCCAGACGGCGCCGCCCGGCCAGATGGCGCCCGCGCGCTGGAGCCCCTTCCTCGGCTGCTGGTCGACATCATCGTCCGGCATGATCGGGCCGATGGTCTGCGTCGTTCCGACGGACTCCGCGGAGCAGGTTGAGTTCCTCACCGTCACTGGCGATTCGGTCGTGTCGCGTTCGCGGATCGATGCCTCGGGTTTCGAAAAGCTCTATTCGCGCAAGGGGTGCGTGGGCATCGAGCGTGGCCGATGGTCGGCTGATGGGCGTCGCCTGCTGATGCATGCCGACTATGCGTGCGACAAGCGTGTCGACCGGAAGTCGGATGCACTCATCGACTTCACGCGCAGCGATGCATTCTCGTACATCGAGACCGATCTCAACTCGAACCGGAAGCCGTCGCGCATCGTGAACTTCATAGTGCAACTCGACACGACGCTGTTTCCGGCTGAAGTGCGGTCACGACTGCCTGTGTATCGACCACTGAGTTTCGAGACGGCCGACCTCGAGCAGGAGACGGTGCTCTCCACACCCGCTCTCGTGGAGGCGACGGCCGAGCTGGATCGGGCGCTGGTGGTGGCCTGGCTGGCCGAACGCGGCGAATCCGGCCTGCTCGCAGCAGCCCCATTGACCGTGTTCACGCCGCAAGAGATCCAATGGCGTCGCCGGGACGCGCAGCGCGGTCTGCGGCTGATTCAGGGTTCGTCAACGTTGCTCGGTGTGTCCTGGCCGTATCCGGGTCAGGGAGGACCATGGGCCGGGACGTGGGGAGTGAACTACGGCTTCGAGTGGCCAACGAACTATGTCGTCACGCCGGCGATGGTCGGGTTCGGGGTGCCGTGGGTGGGCTATGCCGGCGGATTTACTTCGGGTGGCTGGCGGCGATAGGCTGGATCGACATCCCTCAGCACCATCGCGCAGCGCCGGTCGGCATCAAGCCCGCCGGCGCCGCGTCAACTTGCGTCACTGACTGGCGTCGCCGAGCCGTGACGCTGACGGGTGGTACTGCCCGGAAACGCTGACCTGCGACGCTGACCTGCGACGCTGACCTGCGACGCTGACCTGCGACGCTGACCCGCAACGTCGACCCGCAACACTGACCGGTCACGCTGCGCGGTCACGCTGAACGGCGGGCGATCAGGCCCGATTGCTGCACTGCCTAGCTTGCATTCCAATGAGCGGCGCTGGCAGAGCCCGCCGCAGCCTTCTACTCCACAACTCCGCGATGTCGTCATTCAGCAGTTTTCTGGAACTGGGTCTGAGCCATATCCTCACCCTCGAGGCTGCTGATCACCTGCTGTTTCTGGCAACGCTGATTCTCGCACACGAGATCGGCAAGTGGCGCCCACTGCTGATTCTGATCACCGCATTCACGATCGGGCATTCGCTCACGCTCGCGCTCGCCACGTTGAATATCGTGCAGGTCAATGCCACGGCGGTCGAAGCGTTGATTCCAGCCACGATCATCGTCACGAGCATTGTGAACCTCTGGACGTGGCGGCAGGGTCGGCGCGCGAACGATCCACCTGCGGTGAGCACCGGTGAGTTGTGGCCGCGATACGCGATGGCTCTCGTGTTCGGCCTGATCCATGGGTTGGGCTTCTCGTCGGTCCTGCGCGGACTGCTCGGCACCGAGGACTCCCTGCTGCTGCCGCTGCTCGCCTTCAACGTTGGCATCGAACTGGCGCAGATCGTGGTACTCGGGATCCTCGCCGTGGTGGGGGCGCTGCTGACATGGCGGCTCTTCGACCGGCGCGGATATGTGCTGGTCGCGAGCGGGATCACATTCGGCTGCGCGACGCAGATGCTGCTCGCCCGACTCTGAACAGCGATTTCCAAAGCGGGAGCCACTGCGGGAGCATCTCGCCGCCGGTGCCGCGGCCGGTACGCCTCGCACACTACAGGCGGCATTGGTCAAATGCCTCACCCAATGCAGAAGGCAGAGGCCCGCCTGGTAGCTGAGGGACGGCGCGATGCACTGAGGGACGCGTCGGCCCGCCCGGTCCTCGGGAGGGAACAGCAGCGGGACGTGGTGAAGGAAGCGTCGACCAGCCCCTTCCCTCCGAGGGTACCGCGGCCGCCCCCGGTGCACTCGGAGGGGACGGTGGCTGCTACCTGCGTGGCTCCTCCCCGGGCCCCGCTGCGTGACCTGGCGTGCACCTCGCGGGGTCCCGCAGGATCACCGAGCGGCACATCGTGCCCTCTCAACGCGATTCACCAGGAAGAGATGACGTCCGGAATCGGCCGCGAGCCGCCCGGCGTCTGCGATAGGTAAGGAGTTTGCGGAGCCGTCCTGCGCGCCGGAACTTCGCCCCGTCAGAACCGTAGATTCCCGCAGGCACCACAACACCCTCAGACCGATTTCGCCATGCCTTCCCCGTTCATCTGGCGTCGCTCGTTGGCGGCATTTGCCGTCATCGCGACCTCACCACTTGGCGCCCAGCAGTGGCTGCACCCCGATACCGTGGGCCGCACCAATCAGTCGATGTTCCGCGTGCTCGATCAGTGGCCCGCCCCCAACGAATCCCGCGCGGCCAACGGCAAGCCGGGGCCGAAGTACTGGCAACAGCGGGTGGACTATGTGATCCGCGTGGGACTCGACACCACCACGCACACCGTCACCGGCAGTGAACGGGTGACGTATCGCAACAACTCGCCAGATGCACTCGGCTACGTCTGGTTCCAGCTCGACCAGAACATCGACAACCCGAATGTCAGCGAAGCCATGATCGGTGCGTCGGCCCTGCCGAAGAACATCTCTGCGCGCGCGGCCGAGTTCATCAATGCGCGCCTCGACACCAAGGGGTACAGCATCACGCGGGTGCAGTTGGTATCGAAGAGTGGCCAAAAGACGGACGCCGCCTACGTGCTGCAGGGGACGCAGATGAAGGTGCCGCTGTCATCGCCGCTGGCGAGCGGCGGCGCACAGGATATCGAGATCGACTGGAGCTACGTGATGCCCGAGTCGTTCGCGAGCCGCAACGGTCGTGGCGCACGCGAGAAGCTCAAGGACGGCTGGGAGTACCTGGCGGCACAGTGGTTCCCGCGCGCCGCGGTCTACGATGATGTGGTCGGCTGGCAGAACGATCAGTTCTTCGGTCAGGGCGAGTTCTACCTGAACTTCGGCAACTACGATGTCAGCATCACCGTGCCGCACAATCACATCGTGCAGAGCACTGGCGTGCTGATGAACCCTGCCGAGGTGCTCACGGCCACGCAGCGCGAGCGGCTGGCGCGTGCGATGACGTCCGAGAATCAGGTCTACATCATCACGAAGGATGAAGCCAACACGCCGGCCACACGCCCGGCCGGGACGCAGCCCTTCACCTGGCGCTTCAGGGCGGAAAACGTCCGTGACTTTGCCTGGGCCTCGTCAGCGGGATTTGTCTGGGATGCGGCGGGCTATCGCTACTCGCCGACAGCGAAGCCGATCGAGATGCATTCGCTCTATCCGCGCGAAGCACTCGGCGTCTGGGATTCGCTGAGTACGAAAGCCATTGCGCAGACCATGCGCACCTATGGCAAGCTGGCGTTCGAGTATCCATACCCGAAGGCGAGCAACATTCATGGTATCGTCGGTGGAATGGAATATCCGATGATCGCATTTTGCGGAGCACGTCCGCCGGCGAATGCGAATGCCTCGGTGCTGAAGAACGTCGGGTACGGCCTGGTGGCGGTGACGATTCACGAAGTCGGGCACAACTGGTTCCCGATGATCGTTGCCAGCGACGAACGGAAGTGGACCTGGATGGACGAAGGGCTGAACAGCTATCTCGAAGGCATGGCATCGGTGGAGTTCGACCAGACCTGGCCGAAAGCGCGCCTGCCGATGGTCGCCGCGAACATCGTTGGCTACATGAAGAACACCGATCAGGTGCCGTTGATGACGGAGTCGGACCTGATCCATCGCGGCTTCGGCCCGAACGGGTACACCAAGCCAGCGTCAGGGCTCTTCATTCTGCGCGAACAGGTGCTCGGCCCGGCCAACTTCGACGCCGCGTTTCGGGAGTACTCGGCCGCGTGGATGTTCAAGCATCCGCAGCCGGCCGACTTCTTCCGCAGCATGATGCAGGCCAGCGGCGACAACCTGAACTGGTTCTGGCGCGGCTGGTTCTACAGCACACATGCCAACGACCAGGGGCTTGGTCCGGTGGAGACACAGTCCGCTGACTCGATGGGCATGAGCGCGCGCGGCCGGTTCTACAACCGCGTCACACTCGAGAACAAGGGCGGCCTGGTGATGCCCGCGATCATGGAATTCACCTTCACCGACGGCAGCAAGGAACGTGTCAAGCTGCCCGTTTCGATCTGGCGAACCAACGAGAAGAAGTTCGAATACGGCCGCTTCTCGCAGAAGGAGTTGCAGTCGGTTGAACTCGATCCGGACAACGTGCTGGCGGACATCAATCGCGACAACAACAAGTGGTCGCGACCGGCGGCAGTCATTCCGTGATGACGGGCTGGCTGTCTGCAGTGCTGCTTGCGGGAGCGGTCATCGCAGCCGCCCCCGCCAGGTCGTCCGTCGCAGCGACGACGCGCCTCCGGCACGACTTCCATGTGTCGTACACGCGCATGGCGATCGAGCCGACAGTGATTTCGGCACAGATCCGGCTCTTCACCGATGATGTCACCCGCGCATTGATCGAGCGGTCGCGCGCCGCGTCCATCACCCTCAATTCTCCGCAGGGCGATGCTGCATTTGCGGCCTATCTGGCGTCGCAGTTTCCCGTCGTCGTCAACGGTCGCCCGCTGACGCCGGTGGTCGTGAGCGGTTCGCAGGACAAGGACATGTGGTCGTACGTCGTGACGTGGACCTCCCCGACACCGATCACGTCCGTCTCGATGCACAACGCCGCACTGTTCGAGCTCTTCGGGGATCAGCAGAACATCGTGAAGATCAAGCACATCGCGAGCGGCAAGGAAGCGACGCTCTTCTACTCGGGCGGATCGAAGGCGGATCAGGTGTTTCGGTTCTGAGCTGTGCGTCGCGTCTCTGCCGCGTCGCAGCGGATCTGGCGTCGCGCACTCGGCGATCATCGACGTCGTTGTGTCCCTGTCGTCGGTTCCGCACAACCGCCGCGACCGTGAGCACGATACAAAGGACCATCGCGGCCGTGTGTTGTACCATCGCACTCTGTGCCTCGAACGTCGGCGCTCAGGCGGCGGATACGACGACGAAAATCCGGCTCAACGGCTTTGTCGACACGTACTATGCGTATGACGTCACGCGACCAGCCGATGGTGAGCGGCGCTACACCACCCAGCCTGTGCGCCATGATGAGGCCAACGTGAACCTGGCGTGGCTCGGTGTCACAGTCACACGGCCGAAGGTGCGCGCACGCGTCGCACTGCAAGCCGGCACCTCGGTGCAGGCCAACTACGCGGCCGAGCCTCGTGCAGGCGCCACCAGTGGCCCCGAAGTCTCCCGGTTCATCCAGGAAGGCGTGGTCGGTGTGAAACTCGCTGACCATCTCTGGATCGACGCTGGCATCTACTTCAGCTATCTCGGACTGGAAGGCTGGTCCTCCGCCGACAACCCGACCTACACCCGGTCGCTCGTCGCCGACTACTCGCCGTACTACCTCTCCGGCGCGAAGCTCACCTGGTCGCCGACGCCAAAACTCACCGCGCAGGTGCATCTGACCAATGGCTGGCAGAACATTGCCGAGAACAATCGCAGCAAGGCCGTCGGGGCCCGGGTGGACTACGCCGTGACACCAGCACTGACGGTCTCCTACGGGAACTTCTTCGGGAATGAGCGGCCGACGGGCAGCACGGGTGTCTTGCGCAGTTTCCACCAGGTGATGGCCAAAGGCACGGTCTCCTCCGGTACGCAGTGGCAGGCACAGCTCGATGCCGGACGCCAGGGTCGCGCGGACTGGTATGGGTTGGTCGCCATCGCGCGGCACCCGCTGACCCCCCGCGTTGCGTTCACCGCGCGTGTCGAGCGGTACGCCGACCCGGATCAGGTGATCATCACCACCAGCGCGCCAACTGGCTTCGTGGCGAACGGCGTCTCGGCCGGTCTGGACGTGACGATCGATACAGACGTGCACTGGCGTTCCGAGCTGCGGACAATCCACGCTGAGTCCCCACTCTACCCGCGCGCGGTCGGCACACCGACGCGAACGAACGGTGTGCTGGTGACATCACTCAGCGTCGGGTTCTGAGCGTGCCGGATCGAGCCAGGAACGGGGAGCAAGCCGCCACTCCGTTTCCGCGGGGCGCACCGCTACGCTCCGGGTATCCAGGCGACCCAAGGGCGGAACCGGACCTTGGCACTTAACTTAGAGTCATGACCTGGCCCTATCCGACCATCTCCCCCGACATCATCCACATCGGACCGCTCCGCGTCCGCTGGTATGGCATGATGTACGTGCTCGGCTACATCGTGGCCGGACGACTCTGCAAGATCCGCATGAAGCAGGGAACGCTGCCGCTGACGCAGGAAGGGCTCGACACCTTCCTCACCGCGCTTTTCATCGGCATGCTGGTCGGAGCGCGCGCGATGTATGTCCTGGTTTATGACCGGAGCCTGCTGACCGGACTCGACTGGCTCAAGGTCTGGAACGGCGGGCTCTCATTCCACGGTGCGGCAGTCGGCATGATCCTGGCCTGCATCTGGACGGCACGGCACTACAAAGTGCCCATCATGACGCTCACCGATACGCTCGCACTCTGTGCGACACCCGGGCTCGCGTTCGGCCGCATCGGCAACTTCATCAATGCCGAGTTGTACGGTCGTGCGTCGGATGTGCCGTGGGCGATGGTGTTCCCGACCGACCCCCAGCAGATCCCGCGCCACCCCTCACAGCTCTACGAGTGTCTGGGCGAGGGCGTCATCCTCGGCACCTTCCTCTGGTGGCTGGAGGCAAAGGCGCGACGTGAAGGCTGGTGGCGCCCAGGTGTAGGCGGCACGTCGTTCCTGATCGGCTACGGCATCATCCGCTCGCTGGTCGAGCTGACGCGTCAGCCTGATGCACAACTCGGCTTTCTGGCCGGCGGCATCACGATGGGGCAGCTGTTGTCGAGCCTGATGATCATCGGCGGCATCGTGGTCGCGACCTGGGTGTATCGTCAGCCGCCGCAGACGCCGAAACCCGTGGCGCTCGCCGGGGCTGCGACGGCGTAACGACAACAGCGTCACCGGCAGCAACTGCGGAAGAGCAACTGCTTTACGCAAAGGTGCAAAGACGCCAAGGCGCAAAGAGTCTGGCTCGCGGAATCGACATTCGGCTTCTTCAGAACTGAAATGCTGTGGGAACCGCGCCTCGCAAGCGCAGTTCCCACAGCATTTGTTTTTCTTTGCGTCCTCTGCGTCCCCTGCGCCTTTGCGTCAGGCAGTCGCAGTTCAGTCCCGATCTCTCCGCACGATCACGCGCTTGCCCTTGATCGTGGTATTGCGGAGCGCGTCGATGATGTCGTCCGCGATCTCGTCCGGCACTTCAACGATCGAGAACTTGTCCTGAATCTGGATCGCGCCAACGACGCTCGCATCGAGCTGCAATTCATTGGCGATGGCACCGACCAGGTCGCCCGGGCGGACGCGCGCCAGTCGGCCCGCGCCAACGTAGAGTCGCGCCACATCCCACTGCGGCTTGCGCGCCGGCCGGGCCGGGCGCTCACCCTCGGCGGGGGGACGCGCTGGGCGGTCCGCACGATCCGACGGCCCTTCAGCGCTCCGTTCCGGGCGCGGACGATCGGCGCGTTCGAAGCGCGTCGACGTCCGTTCGGGACGGTCGCCGCGTGCTGCAGGGCCCGAGCGATCATTGCTGCTCGGACGCTCGCGGCGCGGTTCAACCGCCGGGATTTCCTTTTCGTCGGCACTGCCGCCGTTGTGCAACTCGAGCTGCTTCACGGCCGCCGCCGCGACATCCATCACGTCGAACTCCTCGGCCAGCGATTCGACGATGCTGCGAAAGGCATCCAGATCGCCGGAGAGAATCCCTTCACGCAGCGACGCCTTGGTCAGTTCCAGACGACGCGTGCGAAGATCTGCGACGGTTGGCACGGTGGCAATTTCGATCTTCGACTTGGTCGCCAGCTCGATGTTGCGCAGCATGCGGTGTTCACGCGGCTCGGCGAGTGAAATCGCCACACCTTCGCGACCGGCGCGCCCCGTGCGACCGATCCGATGCACATACGCCTCGGTCGATGTCGGCACATCGTAGTTCACGACGTGTGAGACATGTTGAATGTCCAGCCCACGAGCCGCGACGTCGGTGGCCACCAGCAGGTCCGTCTTTTCGGCGCGGAACTTCTTCATCACCCGGTCGCGCTGATCCTGACTCAGCCCGCCGTGCAGCGCTTCGCAGCGATAGCCGCGCGCGTTCATGGTCTCGGTCAGTTCATCAACTTCCGTGCGGGTACGACAGAAGATGATCGCCGACTGCGGCTGCTCGATATCGAGCACGCGACCGAGCGCCGCCATCTTGTGGGCGCGCGGCACGATGTAGGCCACCTGGCGCACCTTCGCCGTCTGGCCCGGCTCGACCTTCGCCTTGTCGATCCTCACCGTCAGCGGGTCGCGGAGATGCTTACGGGCGATCTGGGCAATCCGCGGCGCCACCGTGGCCGAAAAGAGCGCGGTCTGGCGTTCCTTCGGTGTGGCGGCGAGAATCGCCTCGAGGTCTTCGGCAAAGCCCATGTCGAGCATTTCGTCGGCTTCGTCGAGCACGACGATCTTCACGCTGTCGAGCAGCAGTGTGCCGCGACGGATGTGATCGAGCGCGCGGCCGGGCGTTGCCACCACGACGTCCACGCCGCGGCGGAGCGCGCGGATCTGGGTGTCCATCGCCGAGCCACCGTAGATCGGCAGCGCGATGATGCCCATCGCCTTGCCGTACTTGTGCACCGCCTCCGCCACCTGCATGGCAAGTTCGCGCGTCGGTGTCAGGATGAGCGCCTTGGTGCGCGAGCGCGCCGACGCGTTGGTGTCAACGAGGTGCAAGAGGGGCAACGCAAACGCCGCAGTCTTGCCGGTGCCGGTCGCGGCCTGCGCGAGGATGTCACGACCTTCGAGGAGCGGCGGAATTGCTTCGCGCTGAATCGGGGTCGGTTCTTCATAGCCGAGGCCGGCCAATGCGCCGACCAATCGTGGATCAAGGCCGAGTCCGGAAAATCCGGTGTCGGCAGGAGCTTCTGAGCTTGCGGGACGTGGTGTCATAAGCTATGAAGCTACATCAATTTACGACGAAATGCGGGCTTGCTCCTCTCTTGCCTGCATTTCCCCGAGTGCTGCAACCGCCCGCTACCCAGGCGACGGGTTGGAGTCGCGGGAATTGACCACGGCCTTCCGGCTCCGGGCGTCCATCGCCAATTCGTGCCGCAATCGCGTGGCAAGCAGCCAGACCACACAGGTGTTCACCGCGAGCAGCAGGAAGAGCATCGCCGATGGGTGCTTGATGGACTCGTAGATCTCAGGCGGGATCAGCGTCGCGGTGGCCACCACCGTCAGCCATTCCGCCCAACGTTGCTGGAGCCAGAGTCCCACGGCTTCGACCAAGAAGAGGCCGGCATATGCGAAAAGCGCCGCGCCAAGCAGGACGACCCGGTGCGACTGCGGCCCTGAGATCCACTGCAGGAAGGTCTCCGAGACATGCTGGATGTACCCGACCGGCAGGTCCTGCACCCACGCCTGAAAGGACGCCGCGGCGTCAGGGCGAACGAGTCGCATCGTTGCCAGTCCAAGCGCCACCAGAATCGCCGTCTGGACGAACTTGTAGACAGCCACGACGCGCAAAAACGCAGTACGATCGACGACGGATGGCTTATCGGGTGCGGTCATTGGCGGGAAGACGGTCGGGCGCGGTGGCGTGGCAGAACGATACCCTGCTGCGCCCCAGGTGTGTCGCCTAAAGCCCGAAGACTTTTTGCGGTCGCCAGATTTGACGCATGCCGCTGTACGACGCCACAGATTCGCCGCCCTTCGCCATCCGAGCGTCGCCGATGCAAGGGCTCGGTGCCTTCGCCACCCACCACATTCCGGCCGGGACGCGGCTGGTGGAGTACGCCGGCCAGCGGCTCACGCCGGCCGCAGCCGAGGCACGGTATCCCGACGTGCCCGGCGAGCGGCATCACACGTTTCTCTTCGCAATTGACGACGCGGTGGTGATCGACGCTGCGGTGGACGGCAACGATGCCCGCTGGATCAACCACTCCTGTGCGCCGAACTGTGATGCCGTGATCGAGGATGGGCGGATCTGGATTGAATCCATCTGCGACATCGAGCCGGGGGCTGAGTTGGCCTACGACTACGCGTTCACGCTCCCCGAGCGGCACACACCAGCGGCAAAACGCCGATATCCCTGCCACTGCGGTGCGGCTACCTGCCGTGGGACGATGCTGGCGCAGAAGCGATAGCGCGCGAGCGCCCGGAAGCGGAGGGCCGCTCGCGATCTGATCGAGGGCCACTCCCGTCGACGGCGGTTGCGCTCAACGGTTCGCCACCGCGCCGAGACCGATATCGCGACCCTACGCTCCAACCCGTGCCGTCCCGTTCTGCGCCGACATCGCACTCGGATCTTCCCCGGGATTGATGAAGCGATCCGTTTCGACATGATGTTGCCGCTCGTAGAGCTCCTTGTAGCGGCCAGCGAGCGCGAGCAGCTCGTGATGCGTACCACGCTCGACGATAACGCCGCCCTCGAGCACCAGAATCTGGTCGGCGCTGGTGATCGTCGAGAGCCGATGCGCAATCACGAAGGTGGTCCGGCCGGCACGCAGCCTCCGCAGCCCTTCCTGAATCAGCTGCTCGCTCTCCGAATCGAGCGAGGACGTCGCTTCATCGAGAATCAGGATCCGCGGGTCGGCCAGAATCGCTCGCGCAATCGCGACACGCTGGCGCTGGCCACCGCTCAGCTTCACGCCGCGCTCACCGACGACCGTTTCGAACTTGTCGGGGAACCGATCCACGAACTCGTCGACGTAGGCGATCTTCGCCACTTCCTCTACCTTCTCGGCTGACGCGTCGGGGCGCGTGAACGCGATGTTCTCCCGCACTGTGCCGTCGAACAGGAAGTTGTCCTGCAGCACCACGCCGAGGTGGGTGCGATACTCGTGCAGCCTGAGCTCCGTCAGCGGCTTGCCATCCACCAGAATCCGGCCGGTGGTCGGATTGGCGAACGCCATCACCAGTGAGATCATGGTGCTCTTGCCCGAGCCACTCGATCCAACGAGTGCCGTCGTCGTACCGGCGGGCGCAGCGAACGACACACCCTTGAGCACCGGAACACCCGGCTCGTATTCGAACCAGACGTCCTCGAACTCCACGCGGCCCTGCATCACCGGCACCGACTGCTTGCTCGCATCTTCCTGGTCTTCGGTGCGCATGTCGCGCAACTCGCGGATACGATCCAATCCGGCCAGCGCTTCGGTGAGCTGCGTGCCGATACTGGCGATGCTCACCAGCGGTGCGGCGACGAGGCCGATGAAGAACACGTACTGCACCAGCGAGCCGACCGTCATCCGGCCGGCAAGGACATCGCGACCACCGATCATCATCAGCAGCACACCGAGCGCCCCGATGATGGCGACCGACAACGCCGCGGTGGCCGACGTCCCGGTGATCGTCGCTGCGATGTTCTTGAACAGGCGATCGACGCCCTTCGCGAACACTTCGCGCTCACGGGTTTCCGCGGTGTAGACCTTCACGATGCGGATGCCGCCGATCGTCTCCGTCAGGCGCCCCGTCACGTCGGCGGTGATCACACTCCGCTCGCGGAAGATCGGGCGCAATCGCTTGAACGCGATCGACATCCCGACGCCGAAGATCGACAGGAAGACGACCGTCGCGAGCGTCAGCTTCCAGTTCAGATAGAAGAGGACGCCGACCGCGACCGTTGCGGTCACGAGTCCGCCAACCAGCTGGATGATGCCGGTGCCAACGAGGTTCCGGATTCCTTCCGGATCGTTCATCACCCGGCTGACCAGCACGCCGCTCTTGGTGCTGTCGAAGAACCGGACCGGCAGCCGGATCAGATGTGCCTGAACATCTTCGCGCAGCTTGGCGATCGCCTGCTGGGCAGCAACACTGACCACCTGCGACAGTGCATACGATGTGATGGCCTGAATCACCGTGGCGATGAAGGCGGCCGCCGCCAGCTTCGGGAGCAGGTCAGCGTTTTTGTTGCCGAGCACCTCATCGATCAGGTACTTCGAGCTGGCCGGGAGTACGAGGCCGGCGGCCCGGCTGATCAGCATCAGCCCCATGCCGATACCCACCGACTTGCGATAGGTCCAGATCAGTGCACGGGCCTCGGCCCACGCACGCTTGGAATCGAACTTCGGCTTCTTCGGGTCTTGGGGCGGCGTCATGCCGGAAAACTACCTCCCTCAGTAACGCGGCGCGCCCTCGCCGATCGGCTGGGGAGGATTTCGCATCGTCACGTCAGGAAGCGGCGGTAAGTGAAGGCCCAGCCGGGAGTTCGGCGAACAGGTCGACGAGGCGAGCCTCCTGCAACACCGTGCGGAGTGGGCCGGTTGCAGTGGTCTTCCAACGGATGAGACGCAGCATGCCGTCCTGGATCTCCATCCCCGTGATGTCACCATCGTCGAACTTGCAGCAGCCGGTATTGAAGTACGCTGGCAGGCTCCCCGCTTCGTGCTGATTCTCTCTGGTTTTCCCCGCCCAGACCGGCTTGTGGGTGTGACCGACGATCAGCATCATCTTTTCCTGATTCACAGCCCAGTTGTACATCATGAGGTCATGCTCGCCCCGAAGCGCTTCATCCTTCGACGGCAGATCTACCCCGCCAAAC
>JANNVN010000067.1:0-1732 GCA_031414435.1 Gemmatimonadaceae bacterium | reverse complement strand
GCGCCCCGCCTCCAGCGGCACACCGCCCGACACGATCCGGTCGCTGGAACTGGGCAATGAGCTCACCTCCGCCCTGTTCGAGCCCACGGTCGATGCGACGGTCGAGGCGATCTACAACTCGCTCTTCCGGGCGACCACGATCCACGGCGCGTTCTCGACGGTCGACGCGCTGCCGATCGACGAGGTCCGGGCGATCCTGCGGAGATATGGGATTGGACGGTGACGCACTGAGGAACACCAGTTGCTGCCGAAGCGGCGCGTCGATCGTCCCGCAGTCAGGGCCACCACCTACCCTGACCTGTCGATGATCGAGCAGCTTGCCAACCGCCTGCGACGCGTCACGTCCTCGGGACGATTTGTCCCGGAGATCGATGGACTGCGATTTCTGGCCATCATGCTGGTGGTCGCCTTTCACGCGCTGGCATATCTGCGAGCCGAGCGACCGATGTTCGCCGACCCACTGGCGGCCGGACTGCTCGAGCGTCTCGTCGCGACGGGATACTTCGGTGTCGAGTTGTTCTTCGTGATCTCCGGCTTCATCCTCGCGCTGCCGTTCGCGTCGTATCATCTGAACGGCACGAGCCCGGTGAGGCTGGGCCGCTTCCTCGAGCGCAGACTGACCCGACTGGAGCCACCCTACATCGTCAGCCTTCTGGTGCTGGCCGCCGCCTGGCTCGTGGTCCGCCACGCCCCGTTCTCCTGGGTCGCCACCCATCTGCCGGCGCACATCTTCTATGTGCACTCGTTTCTGTTCGGTGCGGAGGGAGGCCTCTCAAATGTGACCTGGTCACTCGAGATCGAGGTACAGTTCTATCTCCTGACTCCGTTGCTCTCGAAGGTGTTTGCCATCGGCAACCGCCAGTTGCGGCGCGGCGTCCTGCTCGCCGCGATGCTCGTCTTCGGCATCTTCAGCGAAACACAGCATCTGAACGGCGGCATACGATCAGGACCTCCACATCTGTTGCTCTACTTGCAGTTCTTCCTCACCGGGATGCTGCTTGCCGACGTGTACCTGACGGATTGGAAATCACAACCGGAGCGAGCGCCGATCGCTGATCTCGTCGGCCTGGGCGCGTTCGCCGGCGTTTTTCTGCTGGTGTCCACGCACACCCTCGAATATGCACTCTCGGCACCGCTGCTGCTGATTGCATATGGCGCCGTGTTTCGTGGCCCACGACTCCGTACACTCTTCAGTCTCCCGATGATCACCGCAATTGGCGGCATGTGTTACACGATCTACCTGTATCACAATGCCATCATCTGGGTGACCGCCGGCGCACTGAAGCCGATGCAGATCGCCGGCGCGCCATCGCTGACCTTGTGCCTGAACATTCTGGTCCTTGCGAGTGCAACGGTACTGGCGAGCATTCCACTCTATCTCGCGATCGAACGGCCGTTCATGCGCTCGCGCTCGCTCAGAGGACTCTTCGGGAAGGCACCGCCGGTGCAGCCGGCTGCAGATCCGAAGCAGTAACGCGTCGCCGGAGCTGCAACGCGACACGGGGGATGGATCCCGTCGAGTACTTGCCACGGCGCGCTGCGGTGTGTGGAACGGCCACTGCGTATTGCGAGGATTTTCAACGCCGCCAGCATGGATGTGCCGACCGGCGACTGCTTCCCGAACTTCGCTTCCGCGCCACTAGTCCCTGATCGGTGCCGCCACCCAAGGCGCGCGGACGACATCCATCGGCATGGCCCGTTTTGCCTCCCGCACCATCAGTTCGACGTCGCG
>JANNVN010000066.1:0-9785 GCA_031414435.1 Gemmatimonadaceae bacterium | reverse complement strand
TCCGCGTACGAGGGAGCCGCCGATCACAAGTACGAGATTCCCAACGTCTTCTTCGATGCAGCCCATCCGGCGATCGGTGTGCCGGTGCAGTGGTGGCGATCGGTGGGACATACGCACACCGCATTCGCGGTCGAGATGTTCGTCGACGAAATGGCGAAGGCGGCCGGTAAGGATCCGGTCGAGTTCCGCCGCGTGTTGCTGACCAAGGACGCGCGGCGGCTCGGCGTGCTGAACCTGGCGGCGGAGAAAGCGGGATGGGGCACGCCGCTGCCGGCGGGACACGCACGCGGGATCGCGGTCCATCACTCATTCGGCACGTATGTGGCGGAAGTGGCGGAGGTCTCGCTCGTCAACGGTGAGCCGCGTGTGCACCGCGTGACCTGTGCGGTGGACTGTGGCATCGTCGTCAATCCCGATGTGGTCCGTTCGCAGATGGAGGGCGCAATTGCATACGGCCTCGGAGCGGCGCTGTACGGGAAGATCGACATCGAGAAGGGTCGCGTGGTGTCGACCAACTTCGATCGGTACCGAGTGCTGCGCGTGAACGAGATGCCGCAGGTGGATGTGCACATCGTGCCCTCGGGGGAAGCGCCGAGTGGCGTCGGAGAGCCGGGCACGCCGCCGATCGGGCCAGCGGTGGCAAATGCGTTGCTGGCACTGACGGGCAAGCCGACGCGAACGTTGCCGTTCGTGGCGTAGCGTTCGTGACGTAGTGTTCGTGACGTAGTGTTCGAGGCGAGCAGCGGTATCGTCGCCGCTGCTCGCGTGAGGTTCGCATTCACAGCACACGGACGCCCCGCATGGTCTCGCCGGTCACCCTGAAGGATCGCGAGCGCGAGATTCTGCTGCTGATGGCCCGCGGTGCGACGAATCGTACTATCGCGTCGCGCCTCAACCTGTCAGAGCAGACCGTGCGCTGGTACAACAAGCAGTGCTTCACGAAGCTGGGCGTCAGCTCACGCCAGGCGGCAGTGGACCGTGCGGTGGCACTCGGCTTGATCGGAGTGCCGGATTCGGGAATGGCAATGCCCGCCGTCTCGCGCTCACCGATCCGGTATGTGTCGAACGACGGCGTCTCGATCGCGTATCAGGTGATCGGCAGCGGGCCCGTCGATCTGCTGTTCGTGTCGGGGTTCGTATCGCATCTCGAGATGTCCTGGGAGCAGCCCGAATGTGCGGCCTTCTTCGAGGGGCTCGGTCGCGTCGCCCGCGTGATCGTGTTCGACAAGCGCGGTGTCGGACTGTCGGATCGGCATCGCGGCGTGGCGACCATCGACGACACGATCAGTGATGCGCAGTGCGTGCTGCGCGCGGTGGGCTCGACGCGACTCTTCGTCAGCGGAACGTCGGAGGGCGGTGCCGCCGCCATCCTGCTGGCGTCGATGTTTCCGGCCATGGTGCGCGGACTGGTGCTGATCGGTACCACCGCCATGCCAGCGCGTCATGGCGAGGAACCATCGTGGGCCGTCCCGACTTCGGTGTTCGCGCAGCGGGTGGCACTGATTCAGCAGCGCTGGGGTGAACCGTGGGCGCTGGAGCGATTCGCGCCATCGCGCGTCGGCGATGCGGAGTTCGCTGCCTGGTGGTCGAAAGCGTTGCGCAGTGCGGCCAGCCCGGCCACCGCAGGCCTGATCATGGAGCGGGCAAGTCAGGTGGATGTGCGCGCCTTGCTGCGGCATGTGCACACCCCCACGCTCATCCTGCATCGCACGCATGACGCGATCGTCGACATCGGCGCCGCGCGGTTCATGGCGCAGGAGATGCCGAAAGCGTCGCTGGTGGAACTGTCGGGGGCTGATCACCTCTATTTCGTCGATCCGGCACCTGTCGTCAGGGAGATGACGCGGTTTTTCGCCGCGCCGGATGTGACGGCGCAGGTCGACACCTGGGTCGCGGTCATTCTTCACGCACACGGTCCGGGGGCCTCGCTCGACGAGCAGAAACGCAGCCTGCTGCGCGCGTCCGATGCGCGGCACGTGACCACCTCGCCGGATGGGTGGACCGCACTGTTCGACGCACCGAATCGCGCGCTCAGGTGTGCACAGATGCTGGCCGCGATGGGCGAGGGGCGGACCGGCGGCATGGCGCTGCATGTCGGCGCGTCGCGCCTCTCGGATGGTGCGCTGTCTGGTACCGCGCCCGTGGTGGCGCGACGGGTGGCGGCGACGGCTGCACCGGGCGAGGTGCTCGTCACCGCCACGTTGCGCGACATCCTCGCCGGGTCACCGGTGACGCTGGTCGCCCGCGCGATCGACGAGGGGGATGAGGGTTCGCCGGCAATGACTGTCTGGCAGCTGGCCGGCTGATCCCGGATCGGCGGGTCACCACCCACCCGAAAAGTCCACCCCATACGGGTGGTGCGATCCACCCGCGAGCGGCGCGAGGATGAGGGGCACGTCACTTCCTCCACTTCTCCGGTGCCTCACATGAGTACACGCACGCTGCTCGCTTCGCTCCCGCTGCTCGCCCTGATGACTGCGGGCTGCGACTCCACCACCGAGTCGAATGGCGGCGATGTTCGTATCGCCATTCAACAGGCACTCACCGGACAGACCACGTCGGCCGGTACGTTCGCGATTTCCGGTGCGCTGGCCGACAGTGGCCAGACCACCGAGGAGCTGACGTTCGGCGGGCCACTGACCCAGTCGCCGGTTCCCCTCACGTTCCGGCGCACACTCACTGGCCGGAACGGCACGATGGTGATCACCGGCAGCGCGACGCTGTCGTTCACCAGCCCGACCGACGCCACGCTGGCAGGCACGTGGACGGTGTCGTCGGCGACGGGTGGGTACGCGACGGGCGCCGGGACGCTGAGCGGGAGTGCGAACTTCGGCGCGACCCCGCCGTCGGCGTCGATCACGTATGCGGGTGTGCTGCGTCGGTGAGCCCCAGCCGCGACTGCAATGAGACGTCGGCCCTTCCCCGGCTTTGTTCCGTCGAGGGAGGGCCCGCGGCCGCCGCAGCATTCGCCATACCTGAATGGCGGCGGCATCCACCGTCGCTCGTCGCGTCGTGTTCCGGGGCTGCTGCACGTCGCGCGTCGTCGACCTACCTTGTGATGGTGTCGGCGGCAATCCCCGGGAACCGGACGGAGCGTGAAGAAACCTGGTCTGATCGCACTCGCGGCTGCGTGCGCGAGCCTCGCCGCCTGTGGCCGCGACGCTGCCGCGCCACCGCGCACCCCGGCGTCACCGGATGATTGGGCGGTCACCGGCGGCGAGCCGACGAACCAGCGATACTCATCGCTGACCGGAATTTCGCGCGCGAATGTCAAACAGCTCACGGTCGCGTGGACGTATCACACCGGCGACGCCCCGGCTGGTCGCTCCGAAATGCAGGCCACCCCGATCATCATCGATGGTGTGTTGTACACCACGACGCCGGCGCTCAATGTGGTGGCGTTGCGTGCGGACAGCGGCACGCTGCGCTGGTCATTCGATCCTTTCGTACGACGCTCCCGCGACCTGCACGCCAATCGTGGTGTCGTGTTCTGGCGTGAGGGAACCGATCAGCGGATTCTGTTCACGGCCGGGCGTCGCCTGTATGCACTGGATGCCGCATCAGGCCGACCGATTGACACCTTTGGTGACTCCGGCTGGGTCGATCTCGGTGCGGGGCTAGGTCGGGACATTGGCACCGCATCCGTGATCGCAACCAGTCCCGGCGTCATCTATCGCGATCTCCTGATTCAGGGCACGCGTGTTGGCGAGGGCGAGGGCGCGGCGCCTGGTCATGTCCGGGCGTTCGACGTGCGTACGGGGAAGGTGCGCTGGACGTTCCGCACCATTCCGCAGCCAGGTGAACCAGGGTACGACACGTGGCCGCCAGACGCATGGAAGTCGGCGGGTGGGGCGAACTCGTGGGCTGGCATGAGCGTCGATGTCGCGCGCGGTCTGGTGTTCGTGCCGACGGGTTCAGCGACGCCCGATTTCTACGGCGGCGATCGACAGGGTCAGAATCTCTACGCGAACACGTTGCTCGCGCTGGACGCAGCAACGGGTGAGCGACGGTGGCACTTTCAGACGGTGCACCACGATGTCTGGGATCGCGACCTGCCATCTGCACCCAACCTGCTGACGGTGACGCGGGAAGGAAAGCGGGTTGATGCCGTCGCACAGATCACCAAGACCGGCTTCGTCTATCTCTTCGATCGGCAGAGTGGTGTGCCGCTGTTTCCGGTGGAGGAACGTCCGGCGCCGGCATCCGGTCTTGCGGGTGAGGCGACCGCCGCGACACAGCCGTTCCCGGTGCTGCCCGCGCCTTTTGCACGGCAGGTCATGCGTGAGTCGGATCTCACGCGGCTGTCGCCAGCGTCGCACGCGGCTGCACTCCGTCGCTTCCGCACGCTGCGCAGCGATGGTCTGTTTGCGCCGCCGAGCAGGCAGGGGACCATCGTGCTTCCAGGATTTGACGGTGGCGGTGAATGGGGTGGCGCCGCCGTCGATCGGCAGAGTGGCGTGCTGTATGTGAGCGCGAGCGACGTGCCATGGATTGCGGCATTGCGTGATACGGCTCGCCTCGGAAACGCGACGGATTCCGTACGGACGGGTCGTCAGGTGTACGAAGCCAGCTGCGTCTCGTGCCACAAGGCGAATCGCCTGGGTGACCGCGACCGCGTGCCCTCGCTGCTGGGACTCGGCACTCGTCGCACGACCGCAGAGGTTCGTGAGGTGATCGATGGCGGCAAGGGATTCATGCCGTCATTCGCGGCACTGCGCGAGCGGGAGAAGCAGGCGGTCGTGGCCTATGTGCTTGATCAGCCGCCACCACTGCCAGCGGATGTTGCATCATTGCACGCCGCCGAGCTCGAGGTGTCTCGCGCGCGGCCAGCCAGATCGCGCTACGAATTTGTCGGCTACGAACGGTGGCGCACTCCCGACGGGTTTCCGGCGATCAAACCGCCGTGGGGCACGCTGAGTGCAATCGACATGAACACCGGCCAGTACAAGTGGCGCATCCCCCTTGGCGCGTATCCCGCGCTCACGGGGCGTGGCGTCACGCCGACCGGTACCGAGGTCTATGGCGGGCCCATTGTGACGGCGGGTGGCGTGGTCTTCATCGCGGCAACGCAGGACAACAGGATACGGGCCTTCGATGCGTCAGATGGTACGCTGCTCTGGGAAGCCGCACTCCCCGCCGCGGGATACGCGACGCCGAGTACGTATCGTGTGAATGGGCGGCAGTACGTGGTGATCGCGTGCGGGGGCGGGAAGCTCGGATCGCCATCTGGCGATGCCTACGTGGCGTTTGCGCTGCCGTGAATCGCCGAGGGCCGGACCCCTTCACGTACCGCTGATACCTGGCCGTACTTCGGATATCATGTGCAAGGCTCCACGACTCGACCACCCAGCCCCGCTGCCGGAATCGATGCCATGACACTCCTCCTCAACGCTGCCGACTTCGAGGCACAGGCCCGCGAACGGCTTCCCGAATCAGTCTACGACTACTACGCCGGCGGCGCGGGCGACGAGATCACGATCCGCGAGAACGTCGCTGCCTGGTCCCGCGTGCGACTGTTGCCACGCGTGCTGGTGGACGTTGGAAGTGTCGACCTTCGGGCGACGGTGCTGGGGCAGGCGCTCTCGATGCCGATCATCACGGCGCCCTGTGCGCTGAACGCGCTGGCGCATCCGGATGGCGAGCTGGCGGTGGGTCGCGCGGTGGCGGCCGAGGGCACGATGCAGGTGCTCAGCACACTCAGTTCCTATGCGCTGGAGGAGGTTGCCGCGTCGTCCGCCGCGCCACGCTGGTTTCAGCTCTACGTGTACCGCGACCGTGAAATCACGCGGGCGTTGGTGCAACGGGTCGAGCGTGCGGGGTACACCGCGATCTGCCTGACGGTGGATGTGCAACGCCCTGGCAATCGCGAACGTGACCTGCGGAACGGCTTCAAGGTGCCGCCCCACATTCGCGCGGCGAACTTCGGCGATGCGATCGAGGATACCGCCGATGGATCGGCGCTGCTCAAGTACATCAACGACCAGTTCGATCCCACGCTCACCTGGGAAGCGATTGATTGGCTGCGGAGCATCACTCGGCTGCCGATCATCGTGAAGGGCATTCTCTCACCGGCTGACGCCCGCCTCGCCGTCATGCATGGTGTGGCCGGCATCGGCGTGTCGAATCACGGCGGCCGTCAGCTCGACACGGTCGTTACGCCATGTGATGCGTTGTCGGCGATTGTCGACGCCGTCGGAGAGGGCGCGGAGGTCTTCGTCGATGGCGGCATCCGGCGCGGCACTGATGTACTGAAGGCACTCGCGATGGGTGCCCGCGCCGTGCTCATTGGTCGGCCCTATCTCTGGGGACTGTCGGTGGATGGTGAACGCGGCGTGCGACGGGTGCTCACGCTGTTGCGCGAGGATCTTGCCCTGTCGATGGCGCTGGCCGGTGTGCGCGATGTCGGTGGGCTCTCACCGGGACTGATCGCATAGAGGACGGGGCCAACGGCGTCGCCGCGTCGCTGGTGCTCGCACACACGTGTATCTCCTCGCCGTGATGACGTCCGCGCTCCGATCAGCCGGTGCACGGAGACCCCGCCCGATGAGCTCGATCGCAGTGACGCTTCGCGCGGCTGCCGGGTAAGCGGTGCAGCGATCGCGCACAGCGCGACGTTCCGGCGCTACGGTAGGCGCGTCGGTGTCGCCACGCTGCCACTCATTTGTCACACTCTTGGCCAGCCGCTCATGCTCCTCACACGTCCGATCTTTGTGGCGGCGCTCACCGCCGCCGGCCTCAGTGCATGCACGGGCCCAACTGATGCATCGCAGCGCGCGCAGCCGGTGATCACGTCCTTGCCGCGCGCCCTGAGCGGCGATGAGCAGGTCGCGGCCACCGCGACCACCGAATTCGGTCTGGCGTTGTTCCGCTCCGTAAACGCCCGCACAGCACGCGACAGCAATCTTGCACTGTCACCGATTTCCGCGTCGCTGGCGCTTGGCATGCTGCTGAATGGCGCCGAGGGCGAGACGCTGACGCAGGTGCGCACCACGCTCGGGTTCGGCGACCGGCCAGTGGCGCAGGTGAATGCAGCGTACAAGGCCCTCATCCCACTGCTGTCGTCGCTCGATCCATCGGTGAAGATGACCTTCGCCAATGCGGTCTGGTTCGACGTCGGGGCGCCGCCGTCAGCGACATTCAGCCAATCCATCACCGACGTCTTCGCCGGCCGGGTGACATCGTTGCCATTCCTCGCACCCTCGACCGTCACCACCATCAACCAGTGGGTGTCCGACGCTACCAACGCGAAGATCACGAAGATCGTCGAGCGATTCAGTGGCGATGATGTGGCGCTGTTGGTGAACGCCACCTACTTCAAAGGCCGGTGGCGCTCGCAGTTCGATCCGAAGGACACCCGCCCGCTGCCCTTCCTGGTGAGCGCATCAGTCACCGAACAGGTGCCGACGATGTCGAACACTGCGGGCCTGGTGCGCCTCGGCCGATTGGCGGACGGCACGCAGATCGGCGAGCTCCCGTACGGTGGCGATGCGTTCGTGATGGACATCGTCGTGCCACCGCCGGGCAAACTGGAGTCGACCATCGACTCGCTGACGCCGGCTCGCTGGAGTGCGATGCTGGCACTGCTGCCCGATTCCGCCGGGAAGCTGCAGATTCAGCTGCCGAAGTTCAGGCTGGAGGTGACGCGCACACTGAACGACGATCTCGCGCGGCTCGGCATGCCACGTCCTTTCAACCGCGGCGGTGCGCAACTGGCGCCGATGTTCTCGGTCGTGCCCGGTCCGCTGTCGATCAGCGAGGTCTTGCAGAAGGTCTACGTCGACGTGAACGAGGAGGGGACTGAGGCAGCGGCAGTGACCTCGATCGGTGTGATCGCCGTGTCATTGCCACCATCACTCATCGTCAACCGGCCGTTCCTCTTCGTCATCCGGGACCGGCTCACGGGAACGCTGCTGTTCATGGGCAAGGTCGTGCGGCCCGCTGCCCCGTAGGCCGCTTTTCGGCGGCGGGAACAACGAGTCGGGCGAGTGGATAGACTATGCAGCTGGCGACGCCCGTCCGGCGTTGCCGCTGCCGACCTCCACGCCGACTCTCATGCTTCGACAGCTTCTTCGCTCCGTGCTCGCGACGCCCGTGGCATTAACGATGGCCTGTACCGGCAGTGCTGCCGCCGCCACCGCCGATGTCACCGTTCCCCAGCCGCCAGCTGACGTTCCCGCGCTCACCGCGGGCACCCAGACCGCCGTTTTCGCCGGTGGCTGCTTCTGGGGCGTGGACGCCGTCTTCAAGCACGTGAAGGGCGTGACCCATGTCGTCTCCGGTTACGCCGGTGGCGCCAGGGAGACGGCGATCTATGAGGAAGTCGGCAGCGGCAGCACCGGCCATGCCGAAGCAGTCGAGGTCACCTACGATCCGGCGGTGGTGTCGTATGGCACGCTGCTCAAGGTGTTCTTCACGGTGGCGCACGATCCGACGGAGCTCAATCGCCAGGGCCCCGACGTCGGCACGCAGTACCGTTCGACGATCTTCATCGCCAACGAGGCGCAGCGCACCGCGGCCGCCGCGTACATCGCGGAACTGAACAAGGCCGGTGTGTATCGCCGCCTGATCGTGACGACGTTGGAGTCGCAGAAGCCGTTCTACGCGGCTGAAGCGTATCACCAGAACTATCTCGCGTCGCATCTCACGCAGCCGTACATCGTGTACAACGATCTGCCGAAGCTCGAACTGCTGAAGCGGCGCCTGCCGGAGTTGTACGTCAGCCAGTGAGTCGTTTGCGAGGCCACAGCTCGCCCGATGTTTCCGGTGACTGATTTGCGCCATTTTACGAAAGTTCGTATCGGCGATGGCCGAGTCCGGGCGACAGCGGTGAACGCAACCGATTGACGCAAAGATGCAAAGTCGCAAGGGCGCCAAGCATCCGCTCGCATCCGGTTCAGGTCAGCGCGAACCCTCTACGAGCGCCTTGCGCCTTCGTGACTTTGCACCTTTGCGTTAAAGTCGTTGGATCTTGGTCTCGGTTTGAGCCGAGCCGCTGCCACGTCAGGCGCGGACGCAACCCAACAGGCGTGTCGGGCACGGGATGAGCTGCAGCGGGTTCCGCTCTGGAGCAGTGACGCGTCATGGACGACGCCCGGCGGGCCGGCGGTGCGCCGGACATGCGCATCCCGTCCGACCCGCTATGCTTCGGGACGATTCTGACGCGGGACTTCTCATGCCTCAATCTGGTTTCCCATGACATCTTCCCGACTCGCACCCACCCTGCGATTGCTGGCCGTGACCCTCATCGCCACGTCGCCGGTCCTGCGGGCGCAAAGCACCGCGCCTGCGACGCCACAGGCTGACAGCTCGCGCACCGCCAGTCGCCTCGATACGCAGGGATCGCACGCCGCCGCTCGCGCGATCTTTCAAGCACTGATCGACGGTGCCGCGACTCCGGCCGCCAAGGCCGCCGCCCAGCGACGGATGGCGGTCTCGTATGCGTTCGAGGGCAACTGTGCAGCCGCCGTTCGCTACGAAGAGATGGTCATCGACTACTGGAAGACACGCGAACAGGCAGAACCACAGAACGCGTTCTATCAGCAGGGCGAGATGGCCAACGAAGCGGCCCGTCTCTGCATCGATGCCGGCGCCATTGATGTGGCGGAGCGGATGTACCGTCGCGGCAGTGAACTCGGCCTGAGGGAGCCGGAGCCAAAGTCACACCCGAAGGCACTCTGGGACTTCCGCCTCGCCCACGCGCTGGGCCGGATCGCGGCACGCCGCGGCAACGCCAGGGAAGCGCGCAAGCAGGTGGCCGAGGCAAAGCGTCTGCTGGATGCCGATTC
>JANNVN010000065.1:0-27023 GCA_031414435.1 Gemmatimonadaceae bacterium | reverse complement strand
GCCTTGCTCCAGCTGGGGTTTACCCTGCCGCCACCGTTGCCGGTGACGCGGTGCGCTCTTACCGCACCTTTTCACCCTTACCCGATCCGACGCAAGCGCCGGCCGACGGCGGTGTTTTTTCTGTGGCACTTTCCGTCACCGTGCTGCGGTCCGGCAGCAACACGGCGCCCAGACATTATCTGGCAGCCCACCCTACGGAGCCCGGACTTTCCTCGAGCAGACATCCGATGAAGGACCCGTCTCGCGATCATCCGGCCGACACACATCACCCGAAGTGAACGTACTCGGATCCCCGGGGGAGCGGCAGCAGCACCGTACAGAGCGATTTCGGCACTGCCGCCGCGCGCCGCTCATGACATCACGCTGACGCGCGCCGCGACGTTTGCGGGCGTTGCTGGCAGACGCCCGCACGTCGACACCACCCCGAGGAGCGCACATGGCACACGACACATCAGGGACACGATCGGCCGGCACGGCGGGCCCTGTTCCCGTCACGACGATCCTCACACCTTCCGAACGGAGTGCAGTGGATGCCGCCGGGATTGGGCTGTACCGCACCATGCACCGGTCGTCGCTGGACGAAGTGCGCCGCGACCTGCGCGATCAATCAGCGACCGCGGTGCTCGTGTCCCTTGCGTGCTGTTCGCCACGAGATGCCATCCGGATGGCGGCCATTCTGCGTGATCATCCGCGGGTCCCGATGATGGCGCTGGTCACCAACGCCGAACGTGTGCACCCGCAGTCGCTTCTGTCGCTTGGCCGGAGTGGTCTGCGAATTGTCATCGACGCACGGGAATCGACGGGGTGGCACCTGCTCCGCGAGACGGTGGCAACCGCAGACCGCGGCGCGTTCACGATCGACTCGGCCATCGCCGATCTGCGACAGCGGCTGGCGGCAGCCGGCGGCGACTGTCTCGAGCTGTTTGAGCTGCTGTTCACCGCAAAGCCCGCGGTGCATACCGTCCGCCAGGTTGCAAAGCACATCGGAATGCATCCTGGCACACTGATGAGCCGCTTTCAGCGTGGTGGGCTGCCCCCGCTGAAACGCTATCTCGATCTCGTCAATCTGGTGCGGGCGGCATGTCGGCTCGAGGATCCGAAGAGGTCCATCGCGGACGTCGCGACGAGCCTCGACTACTCCTCGCCACAGAGTTTCGGGCGCCACGTGATGCTTGTACTGGGCCTGACGGCATCCGCCTTTCGCGCGACCTACGACTGTGAAGGGATGTATCGATACTTCTGCGAGGCGGCGATCACGCCGGTCCTGCCGCAGCTGATCCGGTTTCGCCCGCTCCTTCAGCTGTCCGAAGGGCTCTCAGCCGACGAGCTCAGGGGACGGCGATCAGACGCTTGAGTTCGTCAGCCGTCGTGAAGGCGATCAGCGGTATTCCCGCCGATTCGAGCGCTTCCCTGGCACCCTCTTCACGGTCCACCAGCGTGAGTGCCCCCACCACGTCTCCTCCTTCGGCCCGAATCGCCGCCGCCGCGTTCAGTGCGCTACCGCCGGTGGTCATGGAGTCTTCGATGACCACCACACGATCGCCCTTCTGGAACGACCCTTCGATCCGCTTTCCCATGCCATGTCCTTTGGGCTCCTTCCGTACCGCGAAGCACCGCACCGGCGTTCCGGCAAGCGCGCTGGCGTAGGCGATCGCGTAGCTGACCGGGTCGGCGCCCATGGTCAGCCCCCCGACACTGTCGACCGACCACCCGCTCTCTCGCAGCAGGCCAAAGCCAAGCGGCCCCACCAGAATCAGCCCGTCCGGACTCATCGTGGTAAGCCTGCAGTCGACGTAGAAGTCGCTCACCCTGCCGGACGCCAGCGTAAAGGTGCCACGGCGTGCCGAGCGGGCCGCGAGCAGCGCTACCAGCGCGTCGCGGTGTGGGGGGAGCGACACGCTCAGGTGTCCCGGGATCCGAAGAGCCCTTTCACCTTTCCGAAAAGGCCGGCGGATTTCGGCGCGGGGGTTGGCATCGACAGCAGTGCAGCCTCGAGAGCCGCCGCGAAGTCGGTGATGCTGGCGTACCGGTCACTCGGCTGACGCGCCAACCCCTTCATGACCACGCGCTCTACCTCGTCGCCAAACACCATGGCAGGCACCGCCTTGTTCAGCGGGGTTGGCGGCTGCGTGAGAAGCTGCGAAAGCATGTCCCGCGTGGAACGCGCCGTGTATGGGTGCACTCCCGTCAGCAGGAAGTACGCGATGGTGGCGAGGCTGTACTGGTCGGCCGCCGGGCCCACCAGCACGCCGCTGAGAGCTTCCGGCGCCACGTACAGCAGTGTTCCGACGAAGAACCCGTCGCGGGTCAAACGCTGGTCGTTGCCCTGCTCCGGCTCGGCCGCGATCCCGAAATCGAGCAGGCGAACACGATCGTTCACGCTGTCGTACATCAGGTTTTCGGGCTTCAGGTCACGGTGGACGATGCCCTGGCGGTGCGAGGCGTCGACCGCTGCGGCTATCTGTCGCACGATGCTTGCGACCTGGGGGCGTGGGAAGGCGCCCGTCCGCTTGGCGACTTTCTCGAGCAGTTCCCCCGGGGCCCATTCGATCGCGAGGTACCGCACGCCATCCGCGGCCCCCAGTTCGATCGTACGTACCACGTTGGGATGCACCACGCGGAGGCCGAACTCCGCTTCACGCTCGAAGCGGGTCACGGCAGTGGGGTCGTTTCGCAGTTTGGTGCGAAGGACCTTCAGTGCCACGATGCCGTGTGTGGGGTGGGACGCACGATACACCATCGCGGTCCCACCTTCGCCGACCATATCCTGCACCGCATATTCTGCGATGACCGTTCCTACCATTGCGTCTCGGATCACGGGGTAAGCCTACGTACCATTCGGGAACGCGGCAAGCGCTCATGCCGTCATTCTCAGCAGGTTGGCCTGCGACGCAACGAACGAGAGCGTAGGCGGGTACCGTATCTTGGTCGGTGCAGGGACACTTTTGAACCGGTTACTCACGCGCTTGCGCGGCGGACGTCATGGCAATCACGGTCACACAGCTTTGGGGACGCGGGCGGCGCCTGGGTCTGGGTTTGATGGGCGCTACGGTCGCGGCCTGCGCCTCCGGTCGTCCCGCTGGCGGGCCTCCTCCGGGTGGGCCGCCGGATGGGACGCCAGCCGATGCCCCGCAGGCGATTCGGCGGGGCGACCTCGCCGCGCAGTCCGACGTGACCAAGGTCCTTCAGGGCCTCGGACTGCTGGCGAACGGGCTGCCGCTGCCATTCACCGGCTCGATTGCGACACTTCCCGGACCGGTTGCAGACAGCTCGCTGGTGATGGTCTCGTTGTCATTTCCAACCGTGGCGTTCGCGTTCACGCGTGAAGGGGAGCGATTCAAGGCGACCTACAATGTCGCCGTCGAGGCACGGCAGAATGGCACGGTTGTGGCTCGTACAGAGTCAAACCAGACCGTCCGGGTCGTCAGCTTCAAGGAGACGCAGCGGGGGGAGGAAAGCGTACTCTTCCAGCAGCAGCTGCTCGTTCCCCCCGGCAGCTACTCGCTCGCGGTTCTCGTGCGCGATGGTGGGACGTCCCGATCAGGCACACAGGAGCGCACCGTTGACGTGCCGCGGTTCGGTGGTCGGCCAAGCACGCCGATCATTGCCTTTGAGGTCACGGCTCGCGCGAATGTCGCATCAGGGCCGGAGCTCATCGCCAATGCACGCAGTACGATCGTGCTCGGTCGCGACAGTGAGCTCCCTCTCTATGTCGAGGTACGCGACTCGTCACCGGAAGGTGTGCCACTCAAGGTGGCGATCCGGGACGACAAGGGCGCTGCGCTATGGCAGGACAGTGTCACCTTGCCTTCGCGCGGAGGGAATCTCGCCAGCGGCGTGATCCGCGTGCCTGTGGCAGGACTCGGGGTCGGCATCGTGCAGGCAGCGGTGTGGCGTGCTGGTTCAGGCGATGTCGTGACGCAGCCCGTCCTGATCAGCTTCGGCGACGACCTTCCGGTGGCTTCGTTCGACGAAATGATTGGCTACCTCCGCTTCTTTGCCAGCGGCGCACGATTGAGTGCGCTCAAGACCGGCACCCCCCAGCAGCGGGCGGTGGCGTGGTCGAATTTTCTTCGGGAAACCGATCCGATCTCGATCACGCCGCAGAACGAAGCGCTGCGCGACTACTTCCAGCGGATCCGGATCGCAAATGAGCTTTACAAGGAGGACGCTGCCGCCGGCTGGCTCTCCGATCGCGGAGCCACGTTCGTCGCGCTCGGGAAGCCGGATCAGATCATCGATCAGAATCAGCAGGGACAGCAGAACCTGAACGTTGGGCAACGCGGCCGACTTCAGGCATGGGACTACACGGCCGATCGCGTGCGCCTGATCTTCATCGACCAGAGCGGCTTCGGGCGGTGGCGATTCTTCGGCAACGGTGCCAACGACTTTGCGTCTGCCGTGCAGCGACGCCTGAACCGATGAACGGTGCGAGCGTCGCTCGCGGACGTGAAGTGCCGCGGAAGACGCTCCACCTGACGACCGCCTCGATCCCGCTCGTCCTCTGGTTCGGTGCGCCGCAGCGCGCCGTGTCCATGGTGCTGCTGGCACTCTTTGGTATTGCCTGTCTGGTGGAGCTCGCGCGGCGACGATCTGCGGTGGTTGCTTCGCGTTTCAACGCCGCTGTTGGTGTGATGCTGCGGCCACACGAGGTGACCCACGGGATCACCGGCGCAACGTGGTTACTGGCCACCTTTGCGATCTGCAGCCTTGCCGCACCGTTGCCCGCCCTGATTGCCGGCACATGGGCTGGCGCCGTTGGGGACGCCTCAGCGGCGCTCGTGGGTGGTGCATGGCGCCGGACACGCGGCGGCAGCGGAAAGACACTCATCGGGAGTCTGGCGTGCGCCGTTGCGGCGACGCTCGGCGGGTGGTGGCTGGCGGGATTCGCCTTCATGCCCGCGGCGGGGCTTGGTGTGCTCGCCGCCGCCGTCGAACGGCCCGCAATTGCACTCGACGACAATGTGCGGGTGACGGCCGCCGTGGCACTCGCCGCGACACTGCTGCTGCAGCTCTGACCACGCCGGTCGGCGCCCGGCTCGGGTCGGAAATCACGACTGTCCCGACAGCGCTGATGAGGCGGGCCTGCAACCGACACGGGCTAGATTTCGCGCATGACTGCGCCCGTCCCCACCGAACCGACATCGCCTCGACTCTTTCTGGTTGATGGCTACGCGCTGATCTACCGCGCCTTCTTTGCGCTGATCAACCGTCCGCTCAAGACAAGCCACGGCGCGAACACGTCGATCGCGTGGGGGATCGCGAATTTTCTCAACCGTCTCGTACAACGGCATCGACCCGAGTATCTCTGCTGGATTCACGACTCCGGCGCAACGTTTCGCGATGAGATGTACGCCGACTACAAGGCAACACGTGAGAAACTCACCGACGATCTGCAGGCGGATTTCGACCTCGGGCTCGAACACGTGCGTGCGCTGCTGGCAGCCTATGACACGCCGATCATCGCACTCGACGGCTTTGAAGCGGATGATGTCATCGGCACGATGGCGCGGCTCGGCGCCGAGGCCGGGCTGAATGTGGTGGTCGTGTCAGGGGACAAGGATTTTCACCAGCTCGTGCGCCCTGGCGTGTGGTTGCTGAACCCCGGACGCGGTGGACCGGCCAGCGTCGATGAGCACTGGGTTGGCGTCGAAAATGGCAGTGAGCGGCTGGGCGTTCCTCCCGAGCGCACCACGGACTTCCTCGCCCTCGTGGGTGATGCGTCAGACAACGTGCCAGGGGTGAAGGGGATCGGCGAGAAGGGTGCGCAGGAGCTGATTCGCGAGTACGGCGATCTGGACGCCATCCTGGCCAACGTCGCGAAGATCACCAAGAAGCGTCCGCGTGAGGCGCTCGAACAGTACGAGGCCGACGCACGCCTGTCGAAGGTGCTGGTGACCATTCGCACCGATTGCGATGTCCCGCTCGATCTCGATCGGCTGCGCTTCCACCAACCGAACCGCGCTGAGCTCCGGCAGGTCTACGTGGACTTGGAGTTTACCTCCCTCGCCCGACAACTCAGTGACGACAAAACCACCGGCGCAGGATCAGCGCCGGTCAGAAGCGATGATGCTCCGCTCGATGTGGTCGCTGCAGAAGAGTCAACGCCAGCCATCCCGGTTGCCCATCGAACCGTGAGCACCAGCGAACAATTGCACGCGCTGGTGCGGCGTTGCCGGGAAGTCCCGGCGATCGCGGTGGACACCGAGACGGTACTCGATGCCGATGCGCCTGGCATCATCAATGCGATGCGCTCGCGTGTGGTCGGCATTGCGATCGCCACAGCGCCAGGCGAGGCGTGGTATCTGCCGTTCCTGCACGTGCGTGCGAGTGCGAACGTACAAGGTGACCTCCTGGATCCGGATGCGCATACGATCATCGTCGCGACCGAGAACCTGCCTCCGTTACACAGCGCAGCCTGTCGACCGTTGGTCGCGCTGCTGGAAGATCCGGCGGTGCGGAAGGTTGCACAGAACGCCAAGTACGACATGCTGGTCCTGAGGCGCGCTGGCATCACCTTGCGCGGCCTGGCCTTCGATTCGATGCTGGCGAGCTATGTGCTGGACCCTGGTCGGCGTTCGCACGGCCTCGATGCCCTCGCGCTCGAGATCTTCAATCATCGCATGATTCCCTACGAGGAAGTGACGGGCAAGGGTCGCGCGCAGGTCACCTTTGATCGTGTTCCGGTTGATGCGGCGACGACATACTCGGCCGAGGACGCGGATTTCACACTGCGGTTGTTCGAGCACTTCGATCCGCTGATCGAACAGGCTGGTGCGAGGTCGCTTCTCGATGGGATCGAGCTGCCGCTGGTGGCGGTGCTGGCGGACATGGAATGGGCGGGAATGTCGATCGATCTGGAGTGGTTTGCGTCACTGAAGGAACGCTTCACGGCGGAGCGTCAACGCGTGGAACAGCTCATCTACACTTCGGCGGGCGAGACCTTCAACATCAACTCCAACCCGCAGCTGCGCGTCATCCTCTTCGAGAAGCTTGGCCTGCCGGTGAAGAAGAAGACCGCGACGGGACCGTCCACCGATGCCAGCGTGCTCCAGGAACTGGCTGATGAGGGGAACGAACTCCCGGCGCTGCTGATGGAGTACCGCGAGATCTTCAAGCTCGAGGGGACGTACATCGACTCGCTGCCGACGCTCGTCGATCCGCGGGACGGGCGGATCCATACGACGTTCAATCAGACGGTGGCTGGTACCGGACGCCTGTCGTCAACCGACCCGAATCTGCAGAACATTCCGATCCGGCGTGAACTGGGCCGGCTGATCCGTCGCGGCTTTGTGGCGGCACCGGGTACCAGGTTGCTGGCGGCCGACTATTCACAGATCGAATTGCGTCTGCTCGCCCATCTCTCGCAGGACCCCGCGTTCGTGACGGCCTTTCGCGCCGGCGGCGATATCCACAAGCAGACAGCGAGTATCATCTTCGGTGTGCCGGTTGCGGAGGTGACGAGCGAGATGCGCGCCCGGGCCAAGACCATCAACTTCGCCACGATTTACGGGCAGGGGGCACGGGCGCTGAGCCTGCAGCTGAAGATCAGTTTTGCCGAAGCGAAGGAGTTCATCGCCACGTATTTCGAGCGCTTCGCTGGGATCCGCGCCTTCCTCGATTCGCAGGTCGCGCTGGCACGCGAGCAGGGCTACGTGCAGACCATCTTCGGGCGAAAGCGATTCATCCCTGAAGTGCAGGATCGGAACTTCAACACGCGCGCGTTCGGCGAGCGCATGGCGCAGAATTCGCCGCTTCAGGGCTCGGCGGCGGACCTGATCAAGATCGCGATGCTGAAGATCGCCGACCGCCTGCCGCAGGATGGTCATGGCGCACGGATGCTGCTGCAGGTCCACGACGAATTGGTGTTCGAGGTTCCGATCGACGCCCTCGAGGCGGTGCGTTCGCTGGTGATCCACGAGATGGAGCACGCCGCCGAGCTGAGTGTTCCGTTGGTGGTCGCAACCGGCGACGGCGACAACTGGCTTGATGCGAAGTGAGCACCGACTCACCGCCGGATAGCGACGCCGGTTGGCTCCAGTGGCGCGAGTTTGCACAGCGTCGTGACGGGATGCTGCACGCCATGGACGGCGGTCTCTGGTTACATCGACACGTCTGGTTCGGGACGCCGATGGCGCATCTGGTCAGCACTGACCGCGACCGTTTGCTGGCATACGGCGCCGCAGTAGGGCTGCCGGCGCACCGCCTGCAGGACAAGCCGCTCAAGGATCCGCGCACCGGCGAACGGCGCGCGGCATGGCACTGGGATCTGGTCGGGCGGTTTCTGCCGCCGGCATGATGACAATGCCGTGCTACGACTCGGCGATCGCTTTCATCTGGGCGAGGCCGAGTTCGAAGTCTTTCCCGACCATCTTGTCCATCGTGAAAAAAACCTGCATGAGTTTCGACACGAAGGGTGCCGGGCCGTGCAACGCCCACGTCACCCGGGTTGACTCGCCCTCCGTGTGAAGCGTGTACTCAGCAGTGTTGTGGGCCTCGAACGGCTTGATGAAGTCGAGCTTCATCACGACGCGGGAGGATGGCGTCGCCTCGAGAATCTCCATGCGGCCCGTGCCAGCCTTCGCGTTTCCGCTCCAGGCGTAGGCGGCACCCACCCCGCTTGACGGGTCGGTGATCGACCGTTGCATCTGTGGGTCAAGTTGTTCCCACGGTGACCACCGGCCGAAGTTGTGAAAATCGCTGATGAGCGGGAAGATTCGCTCCGGACTTGCGTTGATCGTTGCTGATCGCTCAACGCGGAAGACGTCAGGCTTGGTCGAGGCAACGGCAAGCACTCCGGCAATGATCGCCAGCACAATGATCAGCAAGGTGAACATGGAGGGTGATCCAGGGTCCGGTGGTGGAATGCCGATCGCGCGGCGGACAGTTCGCACGGCGAATCCGGAATCGTCGCCAGGCGAGATGCTGAAGACTTCGAAAACAACGCGGCGGTGTCCCTCGGGTTCGTGCCGCAGGACGCGTCGCTTTCCGGCGTCCGGCGGCGGCGGAAATCGTCGCGAGGCCGAGGGGCAGCGCAACGCTTCTTTCCACGCCAAACTGCAGATCTCAGCTCGCCGTCCTCTGGCTCGCGGAGGTGACCCACCACACTACATCTGTGACACGCCCGACGCGATGGCGACGGCCTCGGCTCGCAGCAGCGACAGTTCGTCCCGTAGCTTGAGCTGAAGCCCGGGGTCCTCTCGGAAGTGTCGCCACGCCATGGCGCGCCGCTGAAGCTGCCGCAGTCGCTCTGCATAGCGAATATCCCAGCTGGCACTTGGAATCAGCGAACCGAAATAGGCCAGCGCCCACCAGGGGCCTGTCCAGCGCCAGACCAAACCGGTCTGAATGGCGTAGAAGATCGGGATCACGATCACACCCAGCACGATGGTGTGCATGGCTAACTGCGACCTCGCAGTCGAGGTCTTCGCGCCAAGCCAGCGGGCGATCGTGAAGGGTAGCAGGTGGTTCACACGTCCCCAGAGTGCGAGCGGAATCCCAAAGGCCGCCAGCACCAGTTCGCGAAGCACGAACCGACCGGCCGCCGGAAGGCGGGTGTCGAGCGCAACATCGTCGAGCCTGATTCCGAGCTTCGTGGCGGTGCGTCGCAACCCGAGCAGCCGGCGTTGCACATGCCGCACCCTGTCCTCGACGTGTGAGGTCAGTTCGCCCCGGTCCAACTGTTGGCGGATGATGTCCGCGCGTCGTGCCACGTCGACTTTCGACGCGAGCGGTGCGTCGGGGTCACCGAGCGGGCGGATCTCATCGGTTGCCGCGGCGAGAACCGTCGCGAGGTCGAGGACTTCGCCAGCGTCACTCTCGTCGTCGAAGTTCAGTGTGACCGCGTGCAGTCGCCGCGAAATCTCAGTCGTCAGCTGGTCAACCTGCGCCTCGTCGTCCGCGAGCGCGTCGAGGAGGATCGGTTCTCCCACTTCGACCAGCACGCGCGAACGGAGGCCATCCTTCCGTTCATAGTTGATCCCGATCGGCACGATCGTGACGCCCTCGATCCCGGCGTCCTTCGCCGACAGTGCCATTCGGGCCGCGCCGGTCTTGATCGGCGCCAGTCGGGGCTCATCCCAGCTTCGGCCCTCGGGAAAGATCAACACCATCTGTCCCGCCGCCAGCACGGTATGAATCGCGCCGAACGCGTCGCTGTTGCGCGTGGCGTCCTGTGCGGTGGTCGACTCGCGAGAACGCTCGTCCTGCGAACGACGCAGCGGCACCACTCGCATATGTCGCAGGAACGCGTTGGCCACCGGATGCTCGAAGAGTGTCGCCTTTCCCGTGAAGGTCAGCTGCCGTGGCGCGACAAGCCCGGCAAAGATCGCGTCCATCAGTTCGTTCGGGTGATTCACCACCAGCAGCGTCGGTCCGGTGACGGGGATGCGTTCCACCCCATCAAAGTCGACTGCCCGGTAGTACCACCTGACCGCCAGCCGCGCGATGCCAGTCAGGAGCCGGTAGCTGAGCGTCTCCCGTTCAGCCGGCACTGCTCTCAGGTCGTAGCGTCGCTTCGTCCGCCGCACGCGCTGCGGCCGCTCCAGCTTTCTCGTCGACCAGAGTGAGCAGCCAGGCGCCCAGCACGAAGAAGACGATCACCGACAGAATGGCCACGCGGCTGCTTCCCGCAAGCTGAGACGCGACGGCGAAGGCCAGCGGACCGAGAATGCCGCCAAATTTCTCGAACACGCTGAAGAAGCCAAAGAATTCGCCGCTCTTGTGTTTCGGGACCAGCGTGGCGAAAAGTGAACGACTGAGCGCCTGCGTCCCACCCTGCACCAGTCCGACCACGATCGCAAGGATCCAGAAGTCTCGCGCCGTGCGCAGAAAGTAGCCGAAGATGCAGATGCCGGTGTACACCAGCAGCCCAAGAAAAATCGATCGCTTTGCGCCAAGTTTTCCTGCCAGTACGCCAAAGGCGAATGCCGCCGGAATTCCAATGAACTGCACCAGCAGAATGGCCGCGATCAGTTGCCCCTGATCGATCTTCAGCTCGGTGCCATACACGCTGGCCATCTTGATGATCGTCTGGATGCCGTCGTTGTAGATCGTGAAGGCCAGCATCATCAGAAACGCTTGCTTGTAGTCGCGCAGCTCGCGCAAGGTCGTGCCGAGACGATGGATCGATGCGCGAATCGGGGCCGCGCGCGTTGCCTCGTCTGGTTCGAGCAATCGAGGCGGCTCGGCCACGGCGCGCAAGACGGGGATGGCGAATGCAACCCACCAGGCCGCGACGGCGATAAAGCTCAGGCGCACAGGCAAGGTCGCCTGAGACGGAGTGAGTCCGTCACCGTGCGGCAATCCCAGCAACGCGGGCTTCTGGATAACGGCCAAGGCAAGTGCTAGCAACAGGCCGCCGCCGACATACCCCAACGCATAGCCAGCCGTTGAGACACGATCAATTTCGGATTCATCGGCGATGTGCGGCAGCAGCGCTTCGTAGAACGTCATGCTCCCGGTTGCACCGGCCAGCGACACGATAAAGCAGAGCGAGGCCAGGATCATGTCGCCGCGCTGCACAAAAAACATGGCAGCCGTCGCACCAGCGCCGATCAGCATGAACGCGACGAGGAACTTCTTCTTTGCCGCCTTGAAGTCGGCCAGCGCCCCAAGGATCGGCGCGAGCACCGCAATCAGCACGGCGCCAATCGTGTTGACATACCCCCACCACGCCGACGCGCGTTCAGGGCTCATGTCGGCTGACGCGACCTTCACGAAGAAGATCGGGAAGACGGCCGTCATGATGATCGTCTGCATCCCGGAGATCCCGAAGTCGTACATCGCCCAGGCCCGGAGCTCCGGTCGGTGTAGTCCGAGCGCACTGAGCCACTTTGGCGGCGCATTTTTTCCGGCGCTTTTGCCTGCGGGCGCGACGTCAGTCACGAGGCCTCGAGTCTCGGGGAGGGGTGGACAGCTGCGACGAATAGGCTAATCGGGCGCGGCGACAGGAGCATCACGTTGCTGGACGATCGGTCGGGCCTATGTTTCTGCGTATGCCGCGCACTGATACGGTTCCGCCCCGTGGCCCGCGAAAGTCAGCGCGGGCCGTCAGTGCATGGTGCATTCTTGCCGGACTGGCGATGGCCTGCACCAAGGATGCACCCGAGCCCCGCGTCACGACCGGGCGTCGTGTACCGCCCGCAGTCACTCTACCGCCTGATTCTGCCGCTCCTGCGGTCGCGACCCGATGGGATGCGTTCGACGGATCGGCGATCTATCTGCCTGGCGAAGGGGGTGTGGTACAGATCATTCTGCCCCCAATTCTGGACGACAGCGTTCCAGCACCGGCCAGCGCGGTGCTTCCGCCAACAGCGGCTCCGGCGCTCGTCGACCTCTTTGCGCCAAGCGGACGCGTCGGTACAGCGTCGCTCGGCGAGTTCATGCCGTCGGCACAGCCCGAGGTTGGTGAAGGCTGCGATGCGTGGCCCGTGGTTCCACTCCGGGATTCGGCGGGTGTAAGTCGCCCGGGCTGGAAGATTGCCCTGCAGGCTGGCGTAGCCGAAGCGGTGCGATCCGACTCCATCGGAAGCCTGTCCCGCAGTGACTCGGCCCAGCTGGTGATCGCCATCAACCGCGCGGCGTCGCTCCTCCCGCTCGACAGCGCAGGCGTATTACGACGGGTGCCCTTCAGTGTCAGTCGCGCCTATCGGATGCGCTTTCCCGGCGATGTGGATGCGGTTGTCGCTGTCGTTGAGCGCCGACTCAACATGGAGGCGTCACCGAGAGTCGAGCGAACGGTGCTCGTCCTCGAACGTCCGCCAAAGGTCGTCCCGTTCAGTGCCGTCTGGCGGAATACACAGTACGCTGCCGAGGACGACCTGATCGCCGTGGACCTGCTGGCGGTTGTGCAACTGCACGGCGCTCCTCGGCCCTCGGTCTTTCTGGGCCTGGACTTCGGCGACGGCTCGAAGGTTCAGCTGCTACAGCGGACCACCGGCGGCATCTGGTCGCTGCGCTGGTCAAGTGCCTACACCGGGTGTTGATGCCGCTGCAGTTCTTGCTGGCGCTCCAGATCAGGTGATGTCGGCGGTGCCGATTCTCGCGCCCAAGGCCGCCGGTGCACGGTACCGTCCCCTTGCGAACGCCAAGGCGAGTAAGGTCAGTGCATAGGGCAGCGCCAGAAAGACCTGATACGGCAGCTTCAGCTCGAGCGACTGAAAAAGAAACTGCAGGGCGCTCGCCATGCCAAAAAATAGCGCCGCTATTGCAGCACCAACGGGACTCCATCGTCCAAGTGCTACGATCGCGATGGCAATGAACCCTCGGCCAGCGGACATTCCCTCCGCGAATGTCCCGACCTGCGCCAACACCAGCGTGCCACCCGCGAGTCCGCCGCAGAGGCCGCCAAACAGCGCGCCGGCCGTTTGAACTCGGCGCGGTGAAATCCCCGACGCGCGCGCCGCCGCCGGGTTTTCACCGGTGGCCCGAATGGCCAGCCCGGAATGTGTCCTGTTGAGCCACCACCAGACCGCAGGCACGAGCGCGATGGCGAGATACGTCGGCAGCGGCTGTCGGAAGAACGCTCCGCCGATCAACGGCAAATCCTGCAGCAGCGGAACACCGATCGGTGCCATGGTTGGCGCGGAGAGCGCAGCACCGGCATCGCCATAGAGAACCCGATAGAGCGTGCCGGTGAGACCGAGTCCCATCATCGTGATGGCGGTCCCGGCGATGATCTGTTCCGCACCAAGCCAAATCGCAATGATCGCGAAGATGAGCGCGAGGAGCAGGCCGGCGATCCCTGCCGCCGCGAGCGCTGCCGTTGGGCCTACGATCGTTGCCGCAGCGAGGCCGGCGAGGCAACCGACAATGATGGTGCCTTCGAGGCCGACGTTGATCACGCCACTGCGTTCAGACACGGTCTCGCCAATCGCCGCCAGCAGCAAAGGGGTCGCGCTTCGGACAGACGCATCGAGAAAGTCAGCGAGCGCGCTCATGGCTGATCGCTCGTCGGAGAGAGCTCCGACACGTGTTTCGACGGGGGCCCCCCCCGAAACAAAGTTGACCAGCGGCCCGCGCGCGCTCCAATCCATTCCGACGCCAGCAGTACCAGAATCACACATGCTTCAGCCACGCCAACCATCCCGGCGGGCACCTCCGCTTCACGCTGCATTGCCGCCGCCCCGGCCTCCAGTGCACCGAAGACGACTGCCGAGCCGATCGCGGCCATCGGATTCAGGCGGGCCAGAAGCGCCACCGCGATTGCGGTGTAGCCGTAGCCCGGCGACAGATTCTCGTACAGCGCGAAGGTGACGCCCGTCACTTCGACGGCACCGCCGAGTCCGGCAATCGCTCCGCTTGCAATGAATGCGGACATCGCAACCCGGGCGACACCGATGCCGCCGGCACTGGCAGCTGCCCGAGGATTTGCGCCAGTCATGCGAAGCCGAAAACCCTGCGCCGTGTGGCGCAGGACCCACGCCAGGCCAAGCGCGCTGAGAACAGCAAGTGCGACGCCAACATGAAGCCGGGTGCCGGGGAAGATGCGCGGTAAGCGCAACGCAGGGTCGATCAGCGCGGACTGAGGAAACGTGCCGGTCCCTTCCTGCAGCGGACCTCGCACGAGCAAACCTGTCAGGTGCAGCATGATCACGTTCAGCATGATCGTACTGATCACCTCGAGCACTCCGAACCGTTGACGAAGGACGGCTGCGATTCCCGCCCACATCCCACCTGCTGCCCCACCGACGACGAGTGCGAGTGCTACGCCAGCGATTCCAAGGGTGGGTGATATCGTCACCGAGACGGCGGTCGCCGCCGCCGCTCCCGCCAGCAGTTGACCTTCCGCTCCGATGTTGAGAATCCCGGCGCGAAAAGCCACGGTGACGGCAAGGCCTGCAAATAGCAGTGGCGTTGCGCGGACCAGTGTACCCGAGGCGATCACCGACCACGATCCGAACGCTCCGTGCCACAGAGCGGTCAGTGCCGCCGAGACGGAGTATCCGCTTACCGCAAGCAGTGCAGTGAGCACGATCAGCGACAGTGTGATCGCCAGCATCGGCTCGAACAGTGCACGGATGACGCGTGGCAGTCGAGCCATCACCTGCTCGCGTCGAGCATGGCCAGTCCGATGGCGTCACGATCGGATCCTGCGTCGCGAACGGCACCCGCCGCCACCACCAGAACCCGGTCGGACAACAGCAACACTTCGTCAAGATCACTGGAGTACACAACCACCGCCGTGCCAGCGTCCCGGGCGGTGCGCAGGGCCGCGTGGACCGCAGCGGTTGCACGAATGTCGAGGCCCCGCGTCGGGTTTTCGACCACGAGCGCCAAAGGCGAATCGGCGAGTTCCCGTCCGACGACGAACTTCTGCTGATTGCCACCCGACAGGGTTCGAATGGTGGCCCGTGTGTCCACGGCCCGGACATCATGTACCCGGAGCATGTCGCTGGTTGTGCTGCTGAGTGATTGCCATGGCATCAGTCCGCGGCGGCGGTCCGCGCCGCGCAACGCCAGATTCTCGGTGAGCGTGGCGTCAAGCACAATTGCATCACGCTGGCGGTCCTCGGGGACGAACCCCACAACCTCCGGAATGGTGACCGTACCGCGCGTGGGCTCCAGTCGACCTGCAATCACACGCAGCAACTCGCGCTGGCCGGCGCCTTCGATCGCAGCGATGCCCACGATCTCTCCGCTGTTCACAGACAGCGACGCGTTGGTGAGTCGCTCGACGCCAGACGGATCGTTCGCAGCGACGTTGACCAGAGTGATCGTCGGCGTTCCAGCCGCAGCCCGTGGTGCGGCCATGCTGCGCATCGGCGGCGCGGAACGTGTCGCGCCGAGCATGGCGTCGGCGAGCAGTTGTTCGGTGACGTCGCTGGCGGATGCTGTGAGGACGGTCGTTCCGCGCCGCAGCACTGTCACACGATCGGCGATGCTCAGAATTTCTCTGAGCTTGTGCGCAATCAGGATGACGGTGCCCCCCGCGTCAGCGAATCGGCGGGTCCAGTTGAGAAGTTCGCGCGCCTCGGCGGGTACGAGCACTGCTGTTGGTTCGTCGAGTATCAGCACCTCGGCATTCCGCGCGAGCGCCTTGATAATCTCAAGCCGCTGTTGCGCACCCACTGCGAGCGTGCTGACCCGGGCATCCGGATCGAGCGGAAGTCCCGATGCGGCGCTGAGTCGGCGGATGGTGTTGGCGGTTGCGGCCAGATCAAGTCGCCCGCCGCTGCCGAGCGCCACGTTTTCTGAGACGGTCAGGGCGTCGACCAGAGCGAAGTGCTGCTGTACCATGCCGATGCCGCGAGCCATGGCCTCGCGTGGAGTGCGAAGTACGGTGCGCTGGCCATCGAGTTCGATGGTTCCGGCATCTGGCTGATCGAGGCCGAAGGCGATCTTCATCAAGCTGGACTTGCCCGCGCCATTCTCGCCAAGGAGTGCGTGCACCTCTCCCCTGGCGGCCGTCAGGCTGGCGCCGTCGAGAGCCGTGACGTTGCCGAAGCGCCTCGAGATTCCTGTGAGCGCCAGACGTGGCGCTGGGGTGTTCACAGCCCGGTTGGTGCCGGAAGGAATGCCCATGGCACCTGCCACCGTTCGCCTGTCTTCTGCGCGAGCGCCTGGACTCCAAGGGTTTCTGTCGCGTAGTGGCCGGCGTAGATCACGACCAGACCGTTCTCCTCCGCGTCGACGGCGGTGAAGTGAGGTCCCTCCCCGACGAGCAGTGTGTCGGCACCGATCAGCCGTGCTTCACGCAGCGATTCCGCCGATGCACCGCCGCCGCTGCAGATCGCGATCCGGCGGGACATGCGGTCGGCGGCGAATGGTGTGATCACGGTGTGATGTTCGTGAAGCCGACCAAAGGCGCGCGCCCTCTCCGCAAGCTCGCGTGTTGGTACGTCGGTGTTGGCAACGACACCGATTGAAACGCCCTTGTAGGGAAGCCAGGTCTCTGTGACGGTCAGTCCGTGCGCGTGGGCCAGGAGCACGTTGTTGCCGAGCGTCGGGTGTCGATCCAGCGGCAGGTGAGAGCTATAAACCGCGATGTCGTGAGTGAGCAGGAGCGAGAGCTTGCGGTGCAGTGCGCCACAGATGGGTTGCGCCCCGGCCCAGAAGAGTCCGTGATGGACGAGCAGGAGGTTCGCGCCGATGTCGACCGCCGCTTGTACGCTGCGGAGTGATGCATCTACGGCAGCCGCCACTCGTCGGACTGGCCCTGAATGCTCAACCTGAAGGCCGTTGAGGGCCGCCGGGTAATCAGGTGTGGTGTCCGCCTGCAGGAGCTGATCGAGCCATGAGACGACGTCGCCAAGAGGCGCCGCGGGCGGTGACGTCATGGCTGTCACTTGACCGGGGCCGCTGGCGGCGGCACGGGTGCGCGGAACGTTCCTGCGATCAACAGTTTCGTGACCGAGTCGACCGCGGCAAGCGCAGGTGCTGGAATGGTGCTTCGCAGCGCCGGATTGATGACGAGGCGCACGACATCCGTGGTGGTACCAAGCGAGATGACGCGCGGCGTGAAGGTACCACTCCGGACTTCGCGGGCTACGAGGAGCAGCGCGTGCGGGAGATCGATGACGACACTGCCGAGAACCACTTCGGGAGCAAGGCTGTTTTGATCGCTGTTTGCTCCAAAAACGCGTACACCCTTGGATTCCCGTGCGGCTTGAAAGATGCCGAGGCCCGCGGCGTCGGCATTCTGAAAGATCACGTCTGCCCCGCGCCCGATCTGGGCGAGTGCCTGTTCCTTGCCGGCGCTCGCATCGTCCCAGCTGCCGACATACGACGTGATCACCTTCACGTTGGCGTTGGTCGAGCGGGCGCCGGCCTCGAACGCATAGAAGCTGCGACGCACAGGAGGAATCTCCTGTCCACCGATGGCCCCGATGATGCCGGTTCTCGTGGTCGCGCCGGCCACCATGCCTGCGAGATACGCGCCGTCCTCAAACGCGAATTCAAGACCGGCCAGATTCGGGCCTGTTCCCGTGCCCGAGGTCGTCACATAGACCGTCTTTGCGAACTCAGGCGCGACCCGCTTGGCCGCGTCCTGGTATTCAAAGCCGTGCCCAATGACGAGCGCATAACCCTGTTCGCCATAGAGACGAAAGTTCTCATCGAATTCAGCGGGTGTCTTGGTCTGGATGTGGCTGACCTGTGCGCCGGTCGAGTCCTTGATGCGCATCAGCCCTGCATATGCCCCGCCGTTCCACGCCTGATCAGAAATGGGACCAGGTGTGAGCAGTGCAACCTTGAAGACCGGTGGGCCGCCGGCTCCCGCTGCGCCTTGAGGCTTCGGATCGGCAGGACCACAGGCCATGGGTAGCAACGCGCCCCAGAGCAGAATGAATGTGGACAACCGAACACCAAAACGACTTTTAGGCCTGTAAGTCATTGCAGTCAAATGGTTTACGTGTTTGTGCAGAACCGCTGAGTTGTCTACACGGAAACGCAGTGCTGAAATCAGGCGGTGGTGTCGGACCCCAGAATCATCTCAAGGACGCGAGTCAGATCGTCGTTTGAGTAGAAGTGAATTCGGAGTTCGCCCTTCGTCTGCTTTCCCTTGCTGAGGTGAACGCCGACGTCGGTCTGAAGGTGTCTGCGGAGCCGATCTTCGATTCCACGCGCTTCGGTGCTTGCCGGCGCCTTCGACTTGCTTGCGCCCTTCTTGGCGGCAGACCGTGTTCCGGCGGTGCCCTGCACACGGCGTTCAACTTCTCGTACGCTGAGTCCTTGGCTTGCCGCTTCCCTGGCGAGTTCGATCATTGCCCGGTCGTCGCCGAGTCCGAGGATGGCTCTGGCATGTCCGAGGGATATGGCGCCGTCGCCGAGGAGTCTCCTGACGGCTGCGGGGAGTTGCAGGAGTCGGAGGAGGTTGGCGACGGTGGATCTGTCCTTGCCAACGACGTCGCCGACCTGTGCATGGGAGAGTGCGAACTCATCGACCAGTCTCTTGTAGCCCTCTGCTTCTTCCAGGGGGTTCAGGTCACTTCGTTGCAGGTTCTCGATGAGGGCGAGCGTGAGGAGCGTTTTGTCATCGATCGATCGGACTATTGCAGGGATTTCGGTCCAGCCAAGCGACGTTGCAGCTCGGAAGCGACGTTCACCTGCGATCAGCTCGAAGCCGGTCCCGCTTGGTGCGGGTCGGACGGTGATCGGTTGGAGGAGTCCGGACGCGCGAAGTGACGCCTGCAGGTCAGAGAGTTCTTCGAGCTTGAACTCCTTTCTTGGCTGATACGGGTTAGGCCGGATCTCACTGAGCCTGAGGTGTTGTAGTCCGACATTCGCGGGCTGGTCGCCTGTGTTTGCGGGCTGGTTTCGTGGTTCGGGGCTCTTCATGGCGAGGAGCGCTTCCAATCCTCGACCGAGGCGTCGCGGCTGTTCAGCTGGCATTCGTGGGTTCCTTCGCGTCGGCGTGCTGGCGCGTGCTGTGGTCGTAAAGCGGTGAGCGCGGCTCAGTGGTCTGCGCGGCGAGTCGATCCGGGATTGTCGCTTGGGGCTTCTCGGTGTCGTGCGATCAGTTCCTTTGCGACCGCCATGTAGGCCTGGGCGCCAACGGATGCGAGGTCGTAGAGAATGATTGGCTTGCCGAAGGAGGGCGCTTCAGCGAGTCGGACATTTCTCGGAATGACGCTCTCGAAGACCTTGGGACCGAAGTACTCGCGGGCGTCGGTGGCGACTTGCCTTGAGAGATTCAATCTGGCGTCGTACATGGTGAGCAGGACGCCATCGATGCCGAGTGCCGGGTTCACGCTGCGCTGCACGAGGTGGACGGTATTGAGGAGCTGGGACAGTCCCTCGAGGGCGTAGTACTCGCACTGTACCGGGATTAGGAGAGCATCTGCGGCCGCGAGCATGTTGACGGTGATCAGGCCGAGTGACGGCGGGCAGTCGATGAGGATGTAGTCGTATTCGTCCCGGATGCTGGCGACGGCCTTCCGCATCATGGCTTCGCGTTCTTCGCGGTCGACGAGCTCGACTTCGGCACCGGCGAGATCGGCCGTGGCCGCGAGGACGTCGAGGGTTGGGAACTGGACTCGCCGGTGTCGAGCCGCAGCGATCGAGCTCTCCCCGATGAGGACATCGTAGGTCGTCTGGGTCACGTCATCGCGTGAGATCCCGATACCGGACGTGGCATTTCCCTGCGGGTCGCCGTCGATCAGCAGGGTGCGTTGTTCAGCCACCGCCAGGCTGGCGGCGAGATTGACGGCGGTCGTCGTTTTGCCGACGCCGCCCTTCTGGTTTGCGATCGCTATGACTCTAGCCACTGTGTTGTGCGGCGGGGGAGGAGGAGGACCTGCGGCGAATATACTCCGCACATCGGCCGTTCGTGCCGGTGTCGCGCGTTTCACGTGAAACGCGGTGCGATGCCCTATCGGTTGTTTCACGTGAAACGCGCCAGCAGAGGACGGCAGGCCGCCGGTGCGTTTTTGCGACCGAGGCGGATGTTTCACGTGAAACGGCCGGCAGGTCAAACGCGAAAACGTGTAAGTTGTTGTATCACAGGTACTTACAGAATACACACTCCGCCTCGACCACTCTCGCGCTATCGTTCCGCCAAGCAAACCCAGACTCGACAAGACACGCTCGAGCCCCATTGCTGACCTAGGAGAGAACCAGTACCACTTCCGTCTCGCCAGCGATGCACCAACTTGCCCCGCTCTCCTTCTCCTCACGTCTATGCCGCTGCCCCTCCCCTCCTCAGGGCCCACACTCGCCATCCGACGCGACGCCTTCGAACGCGCCGGGCTCACGCGTGAGGTGGTCGACCGCGTCCTCAATCTCACCGACGACGAGTTTCGCGTCGAAGGCGCCCTCATCGCCATCGGGCCACTCCCCCATCCCGACGACGTGCCAAATCTGATCGAACGTTTCGAGGAAGCGGGATTGGTATACTTTGATGACTTTATGGAAATTCCGGGCGGCCTGCCGGACTGGCTCGAAGTCTTCGTTCGACATCGGTGACGCGCAGCGCGCCACAGCGTCGTCCCGCTTCAGCACGAGTTGCACCAACACGAGCGATCTCTACGCGAGATCCACCAGCACACCGTGCACCAGCACACCGTGTGCGAGCCCAAGGTGCACCAGCACACCGTGTGCGAGCCCAACGTGCACCAGCACACCGTGTGCGAGCCCAACGTGCACCAGCACACCGTGTGCGTGCCCAACGTGCACCAGCACACCGTGTGCGTGCCCAACGTGCACCAGCACACCGTGTGCGTGCCCAACGTGCACCACCCCGAGATATCTCAATGCAACACGTACCGGCGCGAGTTTTCGCCGGCACCCGCTGCCCCAACACGATTTGCACCAACACTCGCTTCGTGTGCCGGAGATGCATCAGCCCAAGATGCGATCTCCCGCGACACACGGTGGCGCGCGCAGAACTGGCCCATGTTGTTCCAGCGCGCCTCGCCCGCCCCGCAAACACACGCGCCGTCCGCGCCGCCCGCGCATGACAAAACAGCCAACCACGTCGACCAGATGATTCACGTTCTTGCAGAGCTCACGATCGCCCCGGGCGCACGTGACGCGTTCGTCGAGCACTTCCGCGCGCTCGAGCCACTTGTCCGTGCCGAAGTCGGCTGCCTCGAGTACCGCGGTGCGCTCGAGTGCACGATCGGCATTCCGATTCAGGAGTCGCCACGCGCTGACGTGCTGCTCGTCATCGAGCAATGGAGCGGTGAGGCGGAACTGGCGGCCCATCTCGATGCGCCGCACATGCATGAATTCGGCGAGCGAACGAGTGGGATGATGATCGGGCGCACCATCCGGATTGCGCAGGATATCAGCGGACCTTTCGCACCCCAGTAGTCCGTGGATTGGTGGGCCCGATCGGGAAGCACGCCGTGAGGTGACAATCATGGCGCGGATGACGGTCAACGATCAGCGAACCCAAACTGGCTGCTCTGGAGCACCGCGCGATCCTGTTCGCTTCGCGGCGACCATTCGCGCTGCCAACTGCCAGAGAGCTACTGGTGACGGCTGCGCGAGCGCGAGGTGCCAGCGATCCACCAGTCAGCGCAGAACATCGCCCTCGACTTATCCCAAGTGAGCCGCTGACTTGGAACCCTTCGACTTCTGGCGCGAACGCGTCGAGGCAGCAGGAGCGGGCGCAATGCGGTGAACGCCGCGCCAGCCACAGACCAGACACCAGCTGGCTCGGAAACATCGCAACATGCGTAGCACCCATCCCGGTTCCATTCGCAGCGTCTCCGCATCGCACTGAGGACAGCGAATTCCGTCGGGCAAAATCCACAGGAAGACGACCGTCGCCGCGACCCCTCGCAACACAAACAGGCCGCCGAAGACGACAACGAACAGCGCGGCGTCTGACATCGTCGTTCCTCCCTCAAAAGACCATCATTGCGAGCCCTCATGCGGCTCACGATACCGAAGGCGGATGAGGAGCGTGCGGTCTCCGTTCCCCCGCGATGCCGCGCGTTTGGCTCGTGAATCTCGGTCAGCACGTTCCACCAGCGGCGAGCCTGCAAGCGAGACTGAAGGATTCCCTACAAGCGAGCCTCAATCGCAGACCACACCTCGACGAAGGCGATGCCACCGTCAATTCGTTCCACGCCAACCTCCTCGCCGCGCGCGATTGCTGCGCCATCGATGCTCCGCGCCCGAATGCGGGCTGACGGATCCCTGCCGGCGGGCAGCTGTACGAAGCCGTCCCCATTCGCCGGAATCGCACCGACGACCAGCGCCGGTACCCCCTGCAGCTCGAAGCGCGGGTCGAACTCGTGGTCGCCCGCTGGCAGCGAGGCCATAAGCGACACGAGTAACTGCGCGCTCAGAGCACCGATCACCACGCCACCCAGCACGAGCGCGCCGACCACGGCAGCAGGTGACGACAGGCGGACCGAGATGGCGCCGAGGAACCCCGACAACGTCAACGCCCCTGCGAGCATGGCCCAACGCGACCGGACGACCCGCCTGTCATTGCCCCGGCCGAATTCCACGCCGGAGACCATCACGCGAACGCTCAAGAGCAGTCCAGCCAGAAACACCACATCGAACATCCTGAAACCGCGCACGACACGACTCCTGGTCATTCCAGCTGCTACTGATGCAACGCGCGGAGGTGCACGCCACACTCACGACAACCATCGGACGCCGACCGAGGCGTCCCACAACTTTTCGGTTTAGCGGCTGAGGACGCGCTGGAAGAACGCGAGCGTCCTCGGCCAAGCGGCGCGGGACGCCGTCAGATTGGCGCCGTTCTGCCCATCCTGCTGCCGCAAGAAGCCATGCCCGGCGCCCGAGAGAATGACTGGCTCGTACGTCTTACCCAGAGCCCGCATCGTGGAGTCGGCTGCCGGAATCGTCGCGTTAACCCGCGCATCGTTTTCTCCGTACAGTCCGAGTACCGGAACCCGGACCTTTGCCAGCTCCGCGAGCGCAGGGGCTCCGCCGTAGTACACGATTGCGCCGCGCAACTTCGAATGTCCGCTCACCGCGGTTCCGAACGAGGTCGAGCCGCCCCAGCAGAAACCAACCACCCCGAAGCGCTGCTGAGCTGCGGGGAGCGACATGCCATACTCTGCTGTCGCCGCCAGATCGCGCTGAACATCCGTCGGAACAAGTGCGCGGATCAGCGCCGATGCCTGTGACTGCGCCAGCGTATCTCCTGCCGCGAGTGTGTACTTGCCGGTGATCAGGTCCGGCGCGATGGCGATGTATCCCTCAGCAGCGAGTTGATCTGCGACACCCCGAATCCAGGTGCTCACGCCGAAGATCTCGTGAATCACGATGACCACCGGCGCCTTGTCTCGACGTTGCGGATACACCACCCACGCACGCAGGGAGTCAGTGCCGCCCTTCGTTCGGGCAATCATCACGTACTCACCGTGTCGCGGTGACGCGGCGAGCCGGGCGGCAACCGTCGCCGATCCGGCAGGCAGTGTCGCATCATCCGGCTGCGCGATCCCGTCACGCATCTCGCCGTCGCTTGTGGCATGCGACGCGTGCTCATCCTGTCCGCGACCATGCTGGACCGCAGAGTTGGCACAGCCCGTTGCAAGGCACAACAGGAGGGGGACGGCCAGACGGGAGACGACGGGGCGACACGGCATCAGCGGAATCCAGTGGAGTGAGACGACAGGCGCGACGCCGCAGAGGGTGCGGCGCGCCGTCAGCGCGATACGGCGGCCAGTGATTCGGTTGCCGGATGTGGATGTTCGACAAACTGCGCGAGAAAGGCCGGCACGCGATCCGCAAGATATGAACGTGCCCGCATCGGCGTCGAGCCTGTCACGAATCCGACGTGCCCCCCGTGTGACACGAACTCCGGATGTACGAGTGGGTTCATCCGTGCGCGTTCGCGAACTTCGTCCAGCACGTCTCCCGGGAGAAACGGATCGTCGGCGGCGCTCAGCAAGAGCAGGGGGATCCGGGCGCTTTGCACAAAGTGCTTGGCGCTCGACCGGGTGTAGTAGTCACTCGCGCCCTCGAAACCGTGCAGCGGGCCGGTGATCAGGTCGTCGAACTCCCAGAGCGTTCTGATCCGGGCGATTCTCTCCGGCGACGGAAACAGCTCCGGATAGCGGGATGCCTTTTCCTGTGCCTTCACCCGCAGGGTGCGCAGAAACCACTTCTGATAGAGCCCGGAGACTCCCTGGCTGATGAATCGCGACCCGCGCTCGAGGTCGAACGGGACCGAGACACCGGCGGCGGCTCTCAGGTTGGTGGGCAGTGGGACAGATGGATCTCCGATCATCTTCGTCAGCACGTTCCCGCCAAGCGACACGCCGCACGCCAGCAATGGCGCTGTGGGATACATCTCCGCCAACCGATGCAGGAACCAGGACGCGTCGGTCGTTTCGCCTGAGTGGTAGAACCGCGGTGCACGATTGATGACTCCCCCGCACGACCGCCAGAGCAGCATGTCCGCTGCCCAACCCCTCGCGGCGACGGCGCGGAACAGCGCCGGCACGTAGTGCGATCCTGCATTGCCTTCGATGCCGTGAAACAGCACGAAGCGCGGCACGTCGATCGCGTCGCTGTTCGCCCGCAGGACTGCCACGTCATCACCGTCTGGCGTCTGCCACATCTCCCGGCGCGCAACAACTGGCGGTTCTGGACGAACGAACTTGCCCCACAGCGTCTGCATGTGCGGATTGCGTGCGAACCAGGGCGCACGAAAGGAGGAGGTGGCTGTCATCCGCGTCAGGAGGTTCTACATTGGGTCGATTGGTGCGCCATGTCGCAGGCGCACGGAAATCCGGCACGAGCCAGCGCTCGCATCAACGTTCGGAACATATCAAACCCAGTGAGCGCGGAGGTGGATCCCGCGGGGACTGGGCCATGGCGCTGGAGTGATGGTGGCGGTCCGGAGCTGACAAACACACTGATCGCGCAGATAATTCCCACGCGCACCGGAGAGTGATGCCCGTTCAGATCTTTGGCACGAAGAAGAGCGCTGCAACCCGGAAGGCAGAACGCTTTTTTGCCGAGCGTCGGATCCCGGTGCATTTCGTCGACCTCGCGGAGCGAGGGGCGTCAAAGGGCGAGTTGCAGCGGTTCGCGCAGAAGTTCGGCGTCGAGGCTTTGGTCGACCGCAACAGCCGTCGCTTTCTGGATCTTGGACTTGGCCCTGCCCGATACGGGCCGGATCGCTGGCTGGGGATTCTGCTGGACGAACCCCTGATGCTGGTGCAGCCACTGATCCGAAACGGTGCCAAACTGACGGTCGGCGGCGAGAGCGAAGCGGAGTGGAAGGCTTGGGTCGCGGACGGTATACGGTAGGCAGGAGCCCTGTGCGGTGACCAAGGGCGTTTTCCTGTTTCGTCAGGAAAATCGAACCAGTGACCGACCACGATCACGACAGTAACATTTCATGAAGTGTTTACGATCGAGGTCAGGCGCCGCGGCCTCCCTTCTTGAGCGCCTTGGCCAATGGGCCGAATTCCGGCGCGCCCGCGTCGAAGAACTTCGCCTCGACGACGTCGACCAGCCGGATCGCCCGGTCGACCAGCGCTCCTCCGGACTGGGTCAGCGTGATCGCTCTGGCTCGTCCGTCTGTCGGATGTGCGGACCTGGCCACCAGTCCGCGTGACTCCAGCGCACGCAGCACCTCCGACGTCATGACGGGATCGGCGTTGGCATGCTGCGCGACATCGGACTGCCGCACGGCGCCACCTTTCGCGTTCAGCCACCCGACCGCCACCAGCAGCCGGAACTGTGCTGGCGTCAGCTCCAGCGGTGCCAGGGCCGTGCGGAGCTGGAGGAGCCAGAGCGTCGCGATCCGCTCGAGCAGCGCGCCTGTGGCATTGGCCGGGGACTCGACCCTGGCGGCCAGGAATGGGGCAGAGGTCTGGCTCATCGGGTGGCATCCCTCCTATTGACGCGAGGCAGAGCCCCTCGCGAGTGCACGACTCGTCTTCGGCACGGCTGTCTGCGGCTCTCACGCACACCCTGCGTCAGTACCAACAATACGTTCACGTAATAATACAACTACGCACGCTAAGCATCATAGCGAACAACAGCTTCAAGTACCTCGTATGAGAACCATTGTAATGCGTGTACGAATTAAAGTGATTCGTACACTAGCTTTCTGACCGCGCGTTCCGGGGGTAACCGATCCTGCAGCCCGTTTCGCCACTGCTGGCGGGTTCGATGTTCGCGCCGAATTGCCTGGCGACTGGGATATCGCGCCATCGAGCACTCGGCTGGCCCACACAGGTGGGCCCCACGATCGAATCGCGGGTATTCCGGTCGGTGCCCTGGTGGGTCCTCGGCCACGTACATATGAGCAAAACTGGCGCTAAACTGGCATTAAAGTGGCTCGTAACTGGCTCTAAAATCGATTCGGGCTGTACGGCATCCCGGCGTTGCACTGGCCGTTCAACGATCGGACTGTACGCGCTCGACCCGACCACAATCGGATCTGACAACGTCAGCGGGCGTCGCTCCCGAACACAAAACGAGGCAACTCCTCGGATGGGAGACCTCGGGAGTGCATCGGCCGAGGAGGCAAGCCGGGAAGCAGGCAAGCCGGGAAGCAGGCAAGCCGGGAAGCAGGCAAGCCGGGTAGCAGGCTAGCCGGGGAGGAGGCAAGCCGGGAAGAAGGCAAGCAGGTA
>JANNVN010000064.1:0-9369 GCA_031414435.1 Gemmatimonadaceae bacterium | reverse complement strand
ACGGATCAGAAGGTTGGGAGTTCGACTCTCTCCGGGCGCATGCAGTGAAGAAATGCTTACTGATTTCGGGGTGTAGCTTAGCCCGGTAGAGCGCCTGCTTCGGGAGCAGGAGGTCGCAGGTTCAAATCCTGTCACCCCGATAGTGTAAAACGTTGCGCTGCAACGACTTGGCCCCTGTACCGTAGACGGTATGGGGGCTTTGTGTATACGGTTCTGTATACGTTTTACCGTATACGCGCGTGGGGCTCTAGTTTCGTGTGAGGCATCGGACCGGCCTCAGCAGGGTTGGGCAGCGGTCCCGATCTGCGGCAGCACGGGGCCTGCCGATCATGCGATTGCCGTTCCTCGGACAGTTGCTCGAGGTCCTTCCCAATGAACGGCAGTGGCAAGGCGCGATTGAGCGAGCCCTTGCCGGCGATACGCAGGCGCTGGTCGTCAGCCCGGGCGATTTGTCCTCGGTGCTGCGCTACCTACGCGACACTTTCCTGCGCGGTAAACGCCTGACGGTACTGGAGGCGGTGGAGGTCAGGCAGTTCGGCACGTTCATCCCGCGCGAAGAGTCCATCGGGCGCAAGCTCCAGGTGGCCGAGGGGCCGTTCAGCACCTGGCTGCGGCATCGCACCGCCACGGTCTACACGCACCTGTGCACGAACGATACGGACCGCTATCAGGCCGCCGAGAAAGCGGTCACAGAGAGTGGGCTGCTCAAGGTCGGGCGCGAGCGGCACACCAAGGACGACCGATTCCCCGTGACGGACGCGTCCCGCTGGAACATCGGATTCTCCAACGCACCCAAGATCGCGTTGTACCAAGCGCAGGTCGCGACGTTGGAGTCCGAACTCGCGTCGGCCAGCGCACGTGTCCGAACACTGGAAGACGAGCGTACGCTCGCCGCGGACCGCGACGGCGCCGTCGCCGTCGCCGTCGTGTTGAGCAAGCAGAGGAGTGATGTCGATGTACTCTCGTACCGCAGTACGGCGGAGGCCTTGGACGCGCAGATCGCGGCGCTTCAGGTGTCGCGCCCCGACATCGCGGAGCTCGAACGCGCGGTGCTCGCGCAGAAGGCTGTCGTCGCGGTAGCGCTCGACCGGTGGAACAAGGATCGCCGGGTGGCGGACGACCTGATCGACCGCTATGTCGACTGCATGCAGCAGCTCGCGTCCGCCCGTGCCACGCCGACGGTCACGCTATCCGACGACGTTCGTACCGCACTGGACGCGCTGTTCGCGGAGTTCCCGACGCTGAGCCTCGACACGCTCGCGGTGGATGCGGGGAGTGTCTCCAAGCGCCTCAGCCAGCGCCGACAAACGGCGAGCGGCGCCATGGGGAAGCTCGAGGCGCAGATCACGGCCGTTTTTGAGGCGTTCGCGAAGGAGTGGCCGGCGGCGGCCAGCGACCACCCGACCACCTTCGAGAGCACGCCAGCGTTCCTCGCAATGCTGGCACGCATCGAGGCCGAGGACCTCCCCCGCTTCGAGCAGAATTTCCTGACGCTCCTGCGGGATCACACGACGAACCAGTTGATCCAGCTGGTGAACGAACTGGATTCGCAGCGTCAGGAGATCCCACTCCGCATGGACGAGGTGAACGCCAGCCTCGAAAAGGTGGAGTTCAATCGCGGGACGACACTGCGCATCCGGACGGACGCGCGGCCGCTCCGGGAAGTGCAGGACTTCCGCGCGCAGCTGAAGCAGTGCACGGAGGGGATTGCCAGCGACGACGCCGCAGTGGCCTTGGAGCGGTTCCGCGTCTTGGAGCAGCTGATTACCCGCCTCGGTGCCGACGACAGCGCCAGCCTCCGGTGGCGCGAGACAGTGTTGGACGTCCGGCAGCACGTCGAGTTCATCGCCATCGAGTCGCACGCGGACGGGAGCGAGGCCGACGTGTACCGTAGTGGGGCCGGGAAGTCGGGTGGGCAGCGCCAGATCCTCACCGCGACTGTGCTCGCCGCCGCGCTGCGGTACAACCTCGGTGGTGCGGAGAGCGCCTTGCCGACGTTCGCGACCATCGTTCTGGACGAAGCCTTTGACAAATCGGATGCCTCCTTCACACAGCGCGCCATGAACATTTTCCGGCGCCTTGGCTTCCAGATGGTGATCGCCACGCCGAACAAGTCGATTCAGACGTTGAGCAGCTTCGTCGGCAGCGTCGGTGTGATCCGCATCGAACAGCGCCGCTACTCCAGCGCGGCCGAGATCGCGATTGATCGGACCGCGCCCGAAACGTCCGCCGCAGCGCGGCAGACCGACATGGACAGCGACTCGGACGAGCGCGGCGACATCGATGATCTCGGTGATTCACTCACGCACGAGACGGTCCTCGCGTGAACCGACCGGTTCTGCCGCTCCCGACCGATGTGGTCGTGCTGGCGCAGCGCCGGTACACGCGAGACGTCGCGATGTGGCTCCGAGCGCCAGCGGGATGCGCGCTCTCACTCGGGTCTCCACGTGAGGCGGACGCCCGGGCCGACCCGGCCGCCTTCGCGCAGTGGCTCAACGCGTGGTCCACGTGGAGCGGGCCAGGGCGCGTAGTCCGAGAATCAGCACGGTGGCGCGGGCTCGGGACGCAGGATCTGCCGTCCCAGCTCGTGCTCGATGCTCCTGCCGACGTCGCGGCGGTTGCTCAGATGGATACCGACTGGGCGGCCCTGTGCAGCGTCGATACCCTGCTCTGTGGTACCTGGCCCGCGCTGCGGGCCGAACTGCCACCGTTGCCCGCGTGGCGTGCGGTGGCGGTCCTCCCGGCGGTTGAGCGCCGGCAGCTCATCGCGCTGGTATCGTGGCTCCTCGCGCATCCGGACTCAGGACTCTCACCGCGAGAGGTTCCTGTCGAGGGAATCGACACCAAGTGGATCGAGAGCCGGACCGACGTGATCGCCCGCATGCTCCGACTGCTGCGCCCCGGACCGCACCCGAGCGACTTCCGCGCGCTGTGCGGTTTCCGCGCCGACCCCGTCCGGCTCCGGATCCGTGTGCTCTGCCCTGCGCTTCGCGCGCAGCTCGGCGGGCTCCGTGACATCGAAGCGCCACTGACCGAGCTCGCCGCGATGCCCCTGCGTCCTGACGCAGTCCTCGTGGTCGAGAATCTGGCGACCGGGTTGGCGTTGGCGGATCGTCACGGCGTGGTTGCCGTACCGAGGCTGGGGTACGCGATCTCTCAGCTCGGCCAGCTCCCGTGGGTGGCGCACGCGTCGGTCGTGTACTGGGGCGATCTCGATACTCATGGCCTGACGATGCTCGGACGCACCCGGACCCATCTGCCGCAGCTGACGTCCGTCCTGATGGACGAAGCGACGCTGCTCGCCCACCCAACACAGTGGGGCGTGGAGGGCAGCCAGGCGCTCGGGGAGTCGTACGGCGCGCTCACCGCGGCCGAGCTGGATCTCCTCGTGGGCTTGCAACAGGGACGGTGGGGCGACCGCGTGCGACTCGAGCAGGAGCGCGTGCACTGGCCGACCGCAGAAGCGGCGCTGGATGCGGTACTCCCGCCGCGAGTGTCTACGCCGGCGGAGCAAAGAGGAGCCGCGCCACACCCGACAATCCATACACGGTGACGGGTCGCCCCTTTCCTGTCGGTCGCCGCGCCAGCGGCACGACGTAGCCCTCGGCACGCAGGGCGCTGAGTGCCAGCGACACGGCCGATTGCCCAAGATTCCAGAGCGTGCCGAGTTCGGCTTGCGTCAGTTCGCCGTCAGGCTGAGTGCGTCCCCAGACTTCCAGCTGCTGGTAGCGCGCATCATCTCCACGTGACATGAACGCCGCCATGTAGCGCGCGGTGGCGCTCTGGAGCACCGTGCGTGTGTCGAGTGAGGCGCCGCCGTGGCTGCGGCCAAGGTTCGGGGACACGCCGTCCTCAAGGGCCGCCAGCACGCCACGCGCATCGCCGCGGAAGAGCTCGTACAGCGACTCGACCGTGTCCGGGGCAACCGGAGCGACGTGCGGTCGATTGGGGTCGACCTGTAGATGCCGGTAGCGAGCGTCCAAGAGCGCGAACACGTCGTCGAGCGGCAGTGGGCCAAGCGGCACGACGGAGATGACCGAGCGGAGCTGCGGCGCCTTCAGGATCGCATCGACCGCCTCTGTGGTGCCGACGAGCAGGAAGTGCAGGCCGGTGTGCTGGAGCATGGGATCGCGCAGGTCACGCAGGATGCGACCGGCGTCCTGCGCCTCCGCTTCCGTGAGGTTCTCGAGGTTGTTGAGGTGCACGAGGACCCCGCGTGCGTCGGAGCTGCGCACGAGCGTCATCAGATCCGCCAGCACGCGTGGTCCATCAATCAGGACGTCACGGGGCGCGGTCATCGTCACGCCGTGGCTCACCGAGACGCCGCCAAATGGCGTGGACACGCCACCGCCGCGCATCAGCTCCCGCGACGCGTGCACGAGGACCTGCGCCGACTGCATGGCCGGCCGGTCTGCCGTGTGCGGGCGATACGCCACAATCGTGCTGTACACCTGCGCGAGGACGCGCGCGAAGAGGCGCTCTGCAGTGTCCTCCGACATGATGTGAACGACGGCGTCCAGCGCCCAGTAGTCGTGCTCGTGCGCCCACAGCTTGACCCGCTTCACGAGCGTGGTCTTCCCTACGCCGGGGGGACCGGCAACCGCCTGCCGCGTGGGCGAGTCACCAGCCCCGGCGATGGTATCGGTCAGGGTGGCGCACTCCTCGGTTCGGCCCACGAAGAGCGACATGGGGTGCGCCGGGTCGCCGGGTGACAGTGCCTCCTGCCAGAACGGTGACGACCGGAGGTTGAAGAAATTCCACGGGGTAGGCAGCGGGGTCTTCATCGCTCTCGGGAAAGGGACATCTATTCGGCGAGGTCGCGGCCGGACTGATGGAAGTATTCTATGAGCTGTTTCGACAATAGAAAAGGTCTATTGGCAGTCGAACACGCTGCACCAATAGAAGTCGGCGCCGTACGACTAACGCTGGCTCGCCCAACAAAGCAGGTGCCACGGCGGTCACGCCCTGACCGAGCCGCAAGTCACTCAGCCGACGAGCCTCGCCGCCCCCCAGGAAGTTTTCCGCACCCTCCCGATGCGCCCGGCATGACCTCACGCCCGCAGGCGATTCAGCGCAGGCGATTCAGCGCCGGCGACAGTACGCCGCGGCACCGCTCGCGTACCGGTTCGCAACCGCGCGTGTCCATTCGGCGTCGGTGATGGTGCCGCCCCCTGCGCGGACCAGTCCCTGCGCACGCCTCACGGCAGCGCGCGACTGCACTGCCACCAGCGCAGTAGTCGGCGTGCCAACGCTGGGCCCGAGTGCGATGGCTTCGCCGAGCGCGCACATTGCACAGCGCGGGTCCGCCAGCTGCGCTTCACGGAATGCCTCCACCGGGGCCGGATGGCGATAGGCGTAGTGCAACGACAGCCCTTCATCAAAAAACGCACGCGCGACGGGTGATTGCGACTCGATCTCGCGGTGAACGCGCACGGAGTGGAGGCGGCCCGGACTGGTACCGCGTTGCGCCGTCACGTCACCCGAGGTTGGCAGGGACGGTCGCACGCGCTGCCCTGACAGTGCAAAGGTGACGCGGTCAGTGCAACGGTAAACGCGAGAAGCTTTGATCCAACTCGCTCGGTACGAACGTATTTCCTGTTGGACTCTGATGTGAAATGGCTGGGCATGGTGCCTGCATGAAGATGAGGCTCCGTCCGGAGTCTGACGGCAGAACCTCCGTGTCCTTCACTCTGCGCAGTACCACTTCGCGATGCGACAGCAGCCACTATGAGCCAGACTCAGCAGACCGACGTCACACAACTTCTCGCAGCACTGCGCGCGGGTGATCCGCAGGCGGAAGATCAGTTGTTCCCACTTGTTTACGACGAGTTGCGGCGCGCCGCCGCCCGGATGCTTGCTGCCGAGCGACCTGAGCACACGTTCAATCCCTCGGACCTGGTGCATGAAGCGTGGATGCGGCTGGGATTGCAGGCGGAGAATGGTGCCGCTGCGCTGCCGGCCACCGACCGCTCACATTTTCTCGGGCTCACGATTCGTGCGATGCGATTCGTGCTCATCGACCACGCGCGGCGTCGACTCGCGGAAAAGCGCGGCGGTGGCGCACGCCGGGTCACGCTCGACGAATCACTGGAAGGACGATCGGCGTCGCCCGAGGAACTGCTGGCTCTCTTCGACGCGATCGAACAGCTCGGCCGTATCGAGCCGCGACTGCGTTCGGTCGTGGAGTTTCGCTATCTGGTCGGTTTCACCGAAGAGGAGACAGCGGCAGCACTCGATGTGACGACACGGACTGTCCAGCGCGACTGGGTCAAGGCGCGTGCCTGGCTGTATCGGCAACTGTATGCGTCGGAGGACGCCGCGTGACACAAGCGTCGCTCGCGCGACGGGCCTTGGCAGTCTTTGACGCAGCGCTCGACCAGCCGCCAGCGGCGCGCTCGCGGTGGATCCGGCGCCACTGTGCTGAGGATGCGGCGCTGGAACGCGAGGCGCTGCTTCTGCTGAGCGCGGCTGAGAGTGATGGCGGCATTCTCGACATCACTCCACATCTCGGCACCGTCTCCAGCGGCGTATCGATCACCGATGCCCTTGCGGGACGATACGAGATCATCCGGGAGCTCGGTCGCGGGGGAATGGCGACGGTTTTTCTGGCGCGCGAGCTGAAGCACAATCGCGAGGTGGTCGTCAAAGTGCTCAATCCGCAAGTGGCGCGCGCCTGTGGGAAGGAACGGTTCGCACGCGAAGTGCACATCACGGCCACGCTCGGTCACCCGCATATCGTACCGCTGATCGACTCCGGCGAAGCCGACGGATTTCTCTACTACGTGATGCCCAGAATCGACGGCTGCAGCCTGCGCGACGTGCTGCATGATGCAGGCAAACCACTGCCGATCGCGGAGTCACTGCGCATCCTGCGCGACATCGCCACGGCACTCGAGTATGCCCATGGCGCCGGCGTGATCCACCGGGACCTGAAGCCGGAGAACGTGCTGATGGCCTCGGGGCACGCGTATCTCCTCGACTTCGGTATTGCCAAACTCGGCGATGACGACACCGATGACATCGCGATCACGGCACCGGGTTTCGCGCTTGGCACCAGACGGTACATGGCTCCGGAACAAATGTCCGGCGCCGCGAGTGCTGACGCACGCGCGGATGTGTTCGCCTGGGGCGTGCTTGCCGTCGAACTGCTGACCGGCCGCCTGCTGCCGGGAGAAGCGCCGCAGCAGGCGGCGCGCGCCATGCTCGAACGCCGGTCCGGGCTTTCCGCGCATGTCATGTCGCTGCTGCTCGACTGTCTGGCAACTGCAGCGGCGGAGCGGCCAGCACACATGTCCCAGGTGCTGGCGCGACTGAGCGGTCAGCGGCATGGGACGAAACACACGCGCCAGCGACTTCCAGCGCGGCATGTCGCTATCAGTGTGGTCGCCACGATTGCTGCGGTGGCCGCTCTGTTCGTGTGGCAGTCGCGCCGCGCCGCACCGCGGCCGATGCTCGCACAACCGGTCGCCGTATCGGTGCTGCGAAACGAGACCGGTGATCCGGCGCTGTCTGTGCTGGGGCGATTTGCCGGCGACTGGATTACCGATGGCCTGCAGCAGCTGAACGTTGCAACGGTGGTGCCGTGGGCGAGCGCACTGCTGGCGTCCGATCATGCAGCAGCGTCCGGTGCTCCGCTGGTCGAAACGCTGCAGAAGGAGACACTGGCCGGGACCGTCGTCACCGGCAGCTACTATCGGCTGCGTGACTCGCTCTTCCTTCAGGCTCAGCTGATCGATGCGCGCTCGGGGGAACTCGTGTCGCGACTGTCTCCGATCGTCGTGTCAGTCTCGGAGCCAGAGCGTGCCGTGAACGAACTTCGCAACCGTGTGCTTGGCGCGGTGGCCGCTGCCATTGACGAGAAGGTTGCGGCGTCCTCAGGTCTGACTCGGAACCCGCCGACATTCCCTGCCTACATCGCCTTCAGCCGCGGTCTCGACGACTTCCTGGCGCAGCGGTATTCGTCCGCGCTGCCCCAGTTCGGTCACGCCTTCGCGTTGGACAGCACCTTCACCGTGGCGGCGATCTGGGGTGCCCGGGCAGCCTTCAACGTCGATTCGATTGCGGTCGCCAGCACGCTGGCGCAAGGCGCACGAGCAGCCGGGCTGGCCCCTGGTGAATTCAACGATGCGTCGTTGCGCTACATCGAGGCACGACTGCTCGGCGACGGCGTGAGCGCGCGCGCAGCAATTCGGCGCGCAGCGGAGCTCTCACCCAACTCGCGGGCTGGCTTCGACAATGTCGTCGCGCTGCTGAGCGCCGGGTATGTGAAGGCCGCCCGGCAGCAACTCGACCGGATGGACCCTGAACGCGGCGAGATGCGCGGCTGGAGTTCGTTCTGGACCCAGCGTGCGCATGTGGCACATCTGGAGGGCAATTTCTCCCTCGAGCTGGCCGATGCGCGTGAACTGGCGCGTCGGTTCCCCGCACGGCGCGTGGCGCAAGTACTCGAAGCACGCGCTTGGGCAGCGACCGGCGACACTCGCGCGCTCGATTCGGCCCTGGTGGCGTGGCAGGCATTGCCTGTGCACGAATACTGGTCGCAGGGCGCCGCCATGGTTGTGGCATCGGAAGAACTCGCGCGTCGCGGGCGCCCGGAGCCTGCTCGACGCTACGCGTTGCGCGCTGTCAGCTGGCTCAGCGCACGACTCGCCGATTCCTCGACACACCGTGACCATCGCTACTGGATGGGTAGCGTGCTCTATAGTCTCGGGCGGTACGATGAGGCACGACCGTACGTGGAATCGCTCGCACGCGAGTTCCCGGCGCGATTGCGCTACAAGGGGCTGGCTGCCTTGGCGGCAGCCCGTCGCAACGATTTCGATGGAGCAGAGCGCTGGCTGGGCCCGGCCGCACCCATCGATCTGGCCGAACACCTGGTGTTGTGTGCGCGCATCGCTGCGATGCAGGGCAAGACTGAGGCGGCAATCACCGCGCTCACCAGCGCTGCCGATCACGGCATCAGCAACTATCCATGGCTGATGACACAGGCCTACAGCGATCTGCGCGGCCTGATGCAGGACCCACGGGGCGCCGCGCTGCTCACCGGGCGCTGATCACGCCGCGCCGGGAGTTTTTCCCCCGGCGCGGCATGAGCTCACTTGATACGGCTGACGCTCCTGATGCGCACTATCGTGACCATCCGTTGCGGCGGCTGGCCCGCGCTCGGCATCCGCTGAATCCGCCGCACGACATCCATCCCCTTGATCACTCGTCCAAAGGCGGCAAAGCCCTGACCATCGGGGTTCCGCTTGCCGCCGAAGTCCAGCGCCGGCTGATCGTTGATGACGAAGAAGAACTCACTCGACGCGCTGCCCGGGGTGCTGCGCGCCATGCTGATCACCCCGTCCGTGTGGCGAATGCCGGACTTGT
>JANNVN010000063.1:0-4116 GCA_031414435.1 Gemmatimonadaceae bacterium | reverse complement strand
GATGCCGCGTTCTTTCTCCAGCGGATTGGAATCCATGACACGCTCGGCGACAATCTGATTCTCGCGGAACGCTCCGGCCTGGCGGAGCATCTGATCCACGAGAGTCGTCTTACCGTGGTCGACGTGCGCAATGATGGCAATGTTACGAATAGACATCTTGGAAACTTAGTCCCGGGACCAAGTACCCCCGGGAAAATCCGGTGCTGGTGCTCACGACTGCCCCTGTTTCCCGCCGAGAAGGGTCGTCACTCCCGACCCGGAAAGCAGTGGATTCCCGTGGATCTGCGGCTCGGTCTGATCGGGCGCACGAGCCCGAGTCCTGGGTCGGCGACGAGCTCTGCCCGCTGCACGGACGGCACGGGTCGACGACGCTGCCCCCTGTGTGGGGCCGGCCGGTTCAGATCGTGGAATCCCTGCGATGCCCCCCGGCGGACGCTTCAGCGCCCCTGGGCATGCGTCGCTGAGCGCCTCTGCTAGGCCGCCACGGACGTCGACGCGCGCTCGAGCGGGATGCCCCGGGCCTGCAGTGCCTGCTGAAACCCACCCTTGTCGACGGCCTTCAGCCATGCGTCGTTCGCATCCACAAGATCCCGCTCCACCAGATCCAGCAACGCATCGTTCATCGTCACCATGCCCAGCTTCTTCGACGTCTGCATCACCGTCGGAATCTGGAAGGTCTTGCCTTCGCGGATCAGGTTCGAGACAGCCGTGTTGGAGAGCAGCACCTCGCGCGCAGCCGCGCGCCCGCCGCCTTTCTTCTTCACGAGCGTCTGCGAGATCACACCGCGCAGTGATTCGCTCAGCATGGTCCGGATCTGCGACTGCCGGTCCGCCGGGAACTGATCGATCAATCGATCGACCGTACTCGGCGCGGTGGTGGTGTGCAGCGTCCCGAACACGAGGTGCCCTGTTTCGGCAGTCTCGATGGCGCATTCGATCGTTTCGAGGTCGCGCAATTCGCCGACCAGAATCACATCCGGGTCCTCGCGCAACGCTGCCCGCAGGGCGGCCTTGAAGCTGTTCGTGTGCACGCCGACCTGCCGCTGCGTCATGATGCACTTCTTGCTGGCGTGCACGAACTCGATCGGGTCCTCGATCGTGATGATGTGATCCGTCCGCGTGCGGTTGACGAGGTCGATCATGCCACAGAGCGTGGTGCTCTTGCCGCTGCCGGTCGGCCCGGTGACCAGCACAAGGCCCTTGGTCAGGTTGCAGAGCGCCTTCTCATGCTCGGACAGGCCAAGCTGTTCAGCCGTGATGATGGTCGATGGAATCAGCCGGAACACGGCCGCCGCGCCGCAGCGATCGCGCAACGCATTGCCGCGGAACCGGGCCACGCCGGGGATGTCGATTGCAAAGTCCGTGTCGTTTCGCTCGACGAACTCGGCACGGTTGCGCTCCGGCATGGAGGCCATCAGCATCTGCTCGAGCTGATCACCACCCAGCGGCGCCGCACCCGGTATCCGAATCAGGTCGCCATCACGGCGGATGATCGGCGGTTCACCCACCCGCAAATGGAGATCGCTTCCCTTCTGGGCCGCCAGGGTACGAAGCAGCGCATCGAGTGCGTGTCGGGGCCCGCTGTCGAGCACCGGTGTGGACTGCGCAATCGCCGCTTCCTCGCGCAACGCGGCGTCGGCCGAACTGGCTGGCATGATCTGCGCCACCACGCGCCCTTCGGCATCGCGCTGAATCGAACAGTCCACCGGCACAGCATTGCCGTCATACGTGAATCGCGCTGGACCACCGCCCATCACTACCGCCTGCATGGCCGCAGGCGCAATCTCCCGCAGCAGGCCGACAATCTGTTCGGCACTGAGCGGCTGTTTCGTGATCGCACGCGAGCCACCATCGAAACGGAGCTCCGCAACCGCCCCTTCGTACAACACGAGCGTCGTAGGTGGCGCGGTCCCGAGCGCCATCAGAAACTTGTCGAGCGAAGCCATGAGGTGCCTGCGGCAGCGAGCGTGGGACTGGCGTTCAACCGGGGGCGGGTCGGCTGCCGATCCGTTGGTGGACGGAAGGTCTTTCGTTCTCACGCAAGGACGCCCATCGCGCCCGCCGGTCACGGGGAACCTCGCTCATCCACACACTTGTTTGCCGCGTCAATCACGCCGCATACGCTGGCAGCGCCGCTCCTGACCTTCCCGGAATCCTCGAGCTGCAACGGCAACGGCAACAGCGACTGCTTGACGCAAAGGCGCAGAGGGCGCAAAGGCGCGGAGGTGCGTCTCCAAAGCAACGGGCATGCTCGATCAGAAGCCGAACCCCATCGCGCTTCACTCGGCATTTGTCGCGAACCGCAAATGCGGACGTCGCCCACAAACGGCTGCGACACGTCGCGCATTTCCAGAGCCCACAACCCCTTTGCGCCTTTGCGCCCTCTGCGCCTTTGCGTCAAGCAGTTGCTGTTTCTGTTGTTGTTGCTGTTGCTGTTGCTGTTGCTGTTGCTGTTGCTGTTGCTGTTTCTCGTCCTCGTGGCGTCGCTGGCAGCGGCTCCTGCGCCGCGGCGCTTCGGGGCGCCGATCGTGCTACGCGATCGTGTGGTTCGCGAGCCGCGCGCAGAGCAGCACGGCGTGCCGGAAGCTGGAGACGTCGGCGATACCCTGACCGGCGATATCGAGCGCAGTGCCATGGTCAGGGGACGTGCGCGGAAACGGCAATCCGAGTGTGACGTTGACCCCAGACCCGAAAGACGCAACCTTGATCGCCGTCATGCCGACGTCGTGGTAGGGTGCGATCACCGCGTCGAACTCGCCGCGCATGGCGCGCACGAACACCGTGTCGGCCGGGAACGGTCCCAACGCGCCCATCTCGATCGCAATCGGCGCCAGCAGCTCGGTGTCGTCCGTTCCGAACCGTCCACCGTCGCCCCCGTGCGGGTTGAGCGCACAGAGTGCGATTCTCGGCGCACGAATGTCATACCAGTGCTGCAGCCCCTCGCGCGTGAGACGGATCGCATCACGCAGGACATCGGCCGTCAGCGCTGCCGGCACCTCCCGCAGCGGGATATGCGTGGTCGCGAGCACCACCCGGAGCGATTCACTGGCCAGCATCATGGCCGTCTTGCGGCCGGTGAGATCCGCCAACAACTCGGTGTGCCCCGGCGCATCGTAGCCGCCCAGCAGCAGCGCATGCTTGTCGAGGGGCGCGGTGACGATGCCGCGGACCGCGCCCGATTGCGCCAGTTCGACCGCACGAACGACCGCATCCCCTGCCAGCCGTCCGGCCAGCGCTTCGCCGCCACTTGGAGACCACTCTCCTATCGCCTCGTGTACATCAACTTCGGTGCCGCGCGGACCGACGAGCAGCAGCTCGCACTGCTCCGTGATCGCATCATCGTTGAGCATCGCCTGCACCAACTCGGGCCCGATCCCACGCGGGTCACCGAGCGTGACCGCAAGCCGGGGGCGACGGCGTGTCACGACGCCGACCGTTGCATCTACTTCGCCGGTGGTTCGACCGGCACTGCCGCCGGCAGGCCGGGGATCGCATTGCGCAGCACGAACGTGCTGCCGCGCAATCCGTCGATGAACCGGCGCATCGACCGCTCATCGACCAGCTGGGCACGGATTCGCTCGCGCACTTCACCCACCGAGTAGAGCCCTTCCTCCTGCTGGCTGAGTAGCTGGAAGACGACGAACTTCTTCGTCCCGCGACGCGCATTGTCGATGGCGAATGGCGCGCTGATGTCATTGACGTTCAACCCTTCCAGCGCTTTTTGATACGCGGGCGGCAGTTCAGCGCGCGGGAACGGGTCGTTGAACGCGCGGATCTCGTCGGGATCGTGGAACTTCGCGCTCAGTGTGTCGTATCGCGAGCCGCTGCGCCACGCGTTTGCAATGCTGTCGCCCAGCACATTGGCACGGCGCTCATCGGCCGAATCGAGTGCGGGAATGATCAGGATGTGGCGCGCCTTCACTTCCTTCGGCTGCACCTTGTCGACACGGATGATATGGAAGCCGAAGCTCGTTTCCACCACCGGGCTGATCACGCCGGGTGGAAGCGCGAACATCATGCGATCGAACTCCGGCACCATCGCACCGCGGCGATTCCAGCCCAGGTCACCGCCGGTTTCCTTGTTCGACGGGTCCATGCTCTCGCGCTTGGCGATCA